>JBOGOU010000304.1:0-28970 GCA_050748205.1 Pyrinomonadaceae bacterium
GTATGTCATCATCACCGCTAAACATCATGATGGCTTTGCCATGTATCCTTCCGCCGTCACTCGCTACAACATTCGTGATGCCACGCCGTTCAAGCGAGATCCCATGCGCGAACTCTCTGCCGCTGCGCGGAAAAATGGTCTCCGGTTTGGCTTCTATTATTCGCATGCATTTGATTGGGAGCACAAAGATGCGCCCGGCAACGATTGGGATTACGACAACCCAGGCGGTGACAAAGGACTGCACGGCGGTGTGCTGTGGTATGACCAACACCCCGAACTGCTGGCAAAGGCGCGTAAGTATGTTGACGAGAAAGCAATCCCGCAGATCGTCGAGTTGGTCAAGAACTACCAGCCGGACATTCTGTGGTTTGATACGCCCGGCAAGATACCTTTGTCCGAGAATCTGCGGATCATGAAAGCCGTGCGCGAGGCAGCGCCTAACGTGGTCATTAATGGCAGGCTTGCCCGCGGGCGCGGCCATTCGTTTGGTGATTACAAAAACACCAGCGATCGGGCCGCCGAGTTGGTCCCTACTGAGGGTGATTGGGAGACGATACCAACCACCAACGAATCCTACGGCTATCACCAGCATGATCACAGCCACAAAACACCAACTCACTTCATTCAGCTGATGGCTAAGACCGCGGCGCGAGGCGGTAATCTGCTAATGAACATTGGTCCAATGGGCAGCGGCCAGATTGATTCGAAGGATCAGCAAATACTTCTGGGTATCGGTAAGTGGCTGCGGGTCAACGGCAAGAGCATCTATGCAAGCGAGCGCACGCCGCTTACCGTGCAGCCGTGGGGAGAATCGACCCGCAGAGGCAACACTCTGTATTTGCATGTGTTTGATTGGCCACGTGAGGGAAAGCTCATCCTGGGTGGACTAAAGAACCCGATTGTCAAAGCGTATCTGCTGGCCGATCCCTCGCGGAAATCTCTAAAGACTGCGCGCCTGAACGAAGACGACTGGACGATCACCGTTCCTACTAAAGCTGTGGACGCGGAAGACAGCGTTGTTGCGGTCGAAGTTCAAGGTGAGATCAGGGTGAACCCGGTGCGTTTGATCGCCGCTGCTGGTCACGCGAATGTGCTGCGGGCCTTTGACGGCGAATTGCACGGCAGCGGTCTTCGTTTCGGCGACGGCAAGGCTCCGAGAGCTTACGTCTTTGAGTGGAAAGACCCCAAGGAGTGGATCGGTTGGAAAGTTCGCGTGGACCGGCAGGCTGAATTCGAAGTCTCCTTGAAATACACAACGGGCTCACCTGCCAACCTGGGAAGCTACACGGTAACCATCGGCGATCAAGTGTTGAAAGCCAGAGTTGCGCCGACACCGAATGAAAACCAATCGGCGACCGTCACCCTCGGTCAAGTGAAGCTCACTGCTGGTGAATACGAGATTGCGGTCAAACCGACAGACATTCAAGGTGGGGAACTAATGCGGCTATTTCACATTGTTCTGAAGCCCGTAGAGATGAGATAGGAGCAAACGTGACGGTTAAGTCAGGGCGTACGGTGACAAAAGTCGACTTACCTACCGGGACCGCGGACGTCTCGCCCGCAATCAGCGCCGTTAGGCGCGAGTTCCGCAGCTCCAGAAAAAAACCTCTTCGCGCTTCGCGCTCATTGCGGGCGAGACGCCCGCGGTCCCAGCGTTTCACGCTTGGGTTACTGTTGATCATGCTTTTTATTGAGCCGGTTCCGGCTCAGACGCCTACACGGCAGATCGCAAATCGCGGAGAGCCGCAAGTGTTTCTTCTTGAGGCAAAGCAGTTGCAGTCAACCAAAGGGCGACTCCTTGCCGGAGATAAGACGCTAGCCGCGGCGATCACCAAACTCGAGCAGGAAGCGCAAAAGGCTTTAACAGTTGGCCCGTTCTCCGTGGTTAGTAAGGACCCCACACCGCCGAGCGGTGACAAACACGACTACATGAGCCAGGCCCCGTATTTTTGGCCCGACCCAAAATCGCCTAATGGCTTGCCCTACATTCGTCGCGACGGTGAGCGCAATCCTGAAATAAACAAGATCACCGACCATCGCAGCATGGACCTGATGGTGAGCGCCGTGGAGACGCTGGCGCTTGCTTACTACTTCAAGGGCGACGAAGCCTACGCAGACAAAGCGGCCCTGTTGCTGCGCGCTTTCTTCCTCGATCCGAAAACGCGCATGAATCCTCATTTGCAGTACGCCCAATTCATCCCGGGAGTGAACACGGGACGGGGGATTGGGCTAATCGAAACGCGCGGTCTGACGCGAGTGGTCGACGCTGTTGGACTATTGGCTGGCGCAAAATCCTTGACGGAGGTTGATCGCCGAGGTCTGCAAGAGTGGTTTGCGAAATTCCTTCAATGGATGCAGGAAAGCAAAAACGGACGCGATGAAGCTGCCGCGAAGAACAATCATGGGACCTACTACGACCTACAGGTCGCTTCCTTCGCACTATTCCTCGGCAAAACCGATCTTGCCATTGAAGTTCTCCAGGCCAGCCGCCAGAAACGAATCGCCACGCAAATCGAACCCGACGGGCGACAGCCTCTGGAATTAGTGCGCACAAAAGCCTGGAGCTACAGCGTCGGCAATTTGGATGGTCTCATGCTGCTGGCCAGGCTCGGAGAAAACGTTAGTGTGGACCTCTGGAATTATCAAACTCCTGACGGCCGCAGCATTCATCGCGCGCTTGATTATCTCGTTCCATTTAGTTTTGGCGAACAGAAGTGGACGCATCAACAGCTGGGTGAATGGCCGCCGCAGATGTTGTTCCCTCTGATTCGTCGAGCTGCTCTAAGGTACAACTTTGCCGCATATCAGTCTCTGCTGGCCAAGCTACCCAGCGTTGACGCCGCAGACCGGCGCAATCTTCTTCAGCCGGCCACTGGCAGGATTGCCGGCATCAGCGCGCACTAGTTGCATTCTAAGGCTTGTTAGATAGGGGCTAAGGTGTTGTCTTAATTTGAGAGTTAGCTTGGTTGAAACAGCCGATCCACGAAACCACACCAACGAGCACGAAAACATCTTGTTAGTGATACTTCGTGTTATTTCGAGGATCGTTTTTGAGTTCCGTGGGGATTCTAAACCGGAGCGGGTTAGTTAGATGACTCGACGATCAACACCAAGCGAGATCAGGATCTTAGTGGGCCGGTTAACACTTTGGGCCCTAGCCATTCTCATTTTCTCGATTCCCTTTGTCGCGCAAACCCTTCCACGCGAAGAGTGGGGCGCACCACCGATCAAGGTTTCTCATGCTGGCGGACGATGGACCATTGCCGGTAAGAAAAACACGGTCACGCTGAACCAGGCGGATCTGAGTCTGGTTGTGCAAGCCGGACCGGCACGATGGTCACTGATGCCGTCCGTCGCGCGGGACATGTTCGTCAAAACGGGGGGCGAAGAGATTTATGTGCGGCTGGCGGATGCAAGGAAGATCACCATAGAGCCCTACGATACAGGCTTCAAGACTGGCGTCAAGATTAGCCTTAGCCAGTGGCGCCACAAGGGCCAGCCACTGGATCTGTCTCTATTTCTTACCATTTCTCTCGAAGGCGCGGACGAGGAATTGATCTTCGACGCGGTCGCGCAAGAGGAACGAGCTGTTATCAAGCAACTAGATTGGCCGGCGGCCCTCGATGCACGAGAAGTCGACTATACACTGTTGAGCAATGGCCGAGGAACGCTCCTGCCGCGCAACTGGCCCAGGGAGTATTTTCCCATTCGCACCATCACACCCGAAGGGAAGATCGCCGCCACTGACCACAGTGTGTTGCAGAGCCACGTGATCGAATCATGGTCCATGTCCTGGTGGGGGTTTCAAAAAGACAAGTCTGGACTGATAGTCATTGTCGAGACTCCGGATGACGCCGCTTACCAATTTAGTCATCCGGCTGGCGGCCCTACAGTAATCGGGCCTCGCTGGCGATCGCAATTAGATCGCTTTGCCTACATGCGCACGGCCCGCTTCTGTTTCTTCGCGGACGGGAATTACGTTGACATGGCTAAACGTTATCGCCGCTACGTGCAGGAGACAGGATTGTTTGTTTCCCTGAAGGAGAAGATTGCTCGCACGCCAGCAGTTGAAAACTTGATCGGTACTCCGCAAACACGTGTAAGCATCCTGCGAAATTTGAAACCAGAAAGCGACCGCTACGATACAAAGGACCCTTCGAAGAACTACACCATTACAACTTTTGCCGAGCGCGCACGTCAGCTTCGAGAACTGAAGGCGAGAGGAAACGAGCGGGTGCTCGTCTTCGTCTCCGGCTGGCCCCACCTGGGTTACGATCGACAGCATCCAGATCCTCTCCCGCCACCGCCGCAGGCAGGTGGATGGACCGGCTTAAAAGCACTGGTCGACACCTGTCGAGAACTCGGCTATCCGGTCATTTTTCACGACCAGTATCGCGACTACTATCTCGATGCGCCATCCTACCAACCGCAGTTTGCGGTTCACGAGGAGGACATCTCGTTACCGCCCCGCCAGTTTCCCGGTTCACGGTTTGGAGACTCGAAACAAGGAAAAATACCGTTCATGCGTCATTGGGACGGTGGCAAACAGGCGTATTTAAATGCGCGTTTTCAACTCGGCCACTTGTTGAAGAACTATCAGCTGTTCTTTGCGCAGGGCATCAAGCCGCAGGGCATATACATCGACGTAATCGGCTACGTTCCGCCGGACGAAGATTTCAACCCGGAGCATCCGACAACTCATACGGATGCCATGCGCGGACAGGCAGCGATGCTGAACTGGTCGCGGAAAAATCTGGGGATCGTGTCGACTGAGTCAGGCGCCGATTGGGTAATTCCTTATGTTGATACGGTCAATCAATCAGGTGGGGGAAGCAAAGCTATTTTGGTGCCGCTCTACGGCCTCGTTTATCACGATGCGGTACTAGTCTCCTACAACTCAAGAGACCAGAAGAGCCTGTTACTGGGTTTGCTGAATGGCGGCGCTCCGGAACTTCCTATTCTGCCAAATGCAATCGATGAGAAGAGCATGGCGCTAATCCGTAGCATGCTCAGTTTGCACCGAAGAGTGGCCTTATTAGAAATGACCAAACACGAATTTCTCGGCGACAACTATCGGAAGGAGCGCACAACCTTTGCAGACGGTACGACCGTAACCGTCGATTGGGATGCCAACACTTTCAAAATCGAGCCGGAGTTGGGGAGTGACTAAAACCAACAAGCACGAACAAGTGCACTGTTCCCGGCGCGCATTCCTCGCTGCGGCTCTCGCGGCGCCGGTGATCGTTGCCGGGCTACCTGCCACGCTTGCGGCAGATGACGTTAGAATTGTCAGTCCGAGTGGAAGTGTGCAGTTTCAGCTCGTGACTGTTGATGTCAGGCAATTGAGTTATCGGGTCACGTTTACGACCCAGCCGGTTATCGAGCTCGCGTCAATCGGAATCGTCCTGGACGGAGTCGATCTTGGTCGTGGCGCAGCCATCGCAAAAACACAGATGTACAGGACGAATGATTCGTATCCTTCACGCGGCGTTCATTCGCGGACAGTAAATCGCTCCAACGGAGTGAACATCGCTGTCAAGCACGCTGAAAGCGACATCACTTACACCCTGGAGGTGCGCGCATTCGATGACGGAGTCGCTTTTCGTCATATTGTTCCGGGCACCGGGAACACAAGAATACCTGATGAAGCCACAGCCTTCGTGATTCCGACGGGAAGCACGGTTTGGTTTCACGATTTTGAAGGCCACTATGAAGGCGTGCACAAGAAGAAAGAAATAGCGGAGGTCCAAGCGGGCGAGTGGGCTGCCGTCCCGCTAACATTCAAGCTGCCGAACGACGCTGGCTATGCCGCGATTACTGAAGCGGCACTGATTAACTACGCTGGGATGGGATTGCAGGCCGACGGCAAGCGCGGGTTCCGTGCTCGTCTCGGTCATGCTCTGCCTGTTAGCTATCCTTTTCGCCTGAGATACAAAGAGGACATAGATCGTCTAGCCAAGCCTGCTGCAATCGCCGGAACGATCACAACTCCGTGGCGAGTCGTAATGATTGGCGACTCGCTAAACACGTTGGTCAACTGCGACGTCATTGATAATGTCGCACCGCCTCCTGACAAGAGAATCTTTCCGTCAGGCATCAACACTGATTGGGTCAAACCCGGTCGCTGCGTCTGGAAGTATCTTGACGGCGGCGAGAACACATTTGAGGGTATGAAGGAGTTTTCCAGGCTCGCCGGCCAGCTGGGTTTTGAATACAACCTGGTAGAAGGCTTTTGGCAGAGGTGGCCTGCGAGCCAGTTGCGAGAACTTGTTGACTACTCACGGCAGCAGAAAGTGGGAATCTGGGTTTGGAAACATAGTCGGGCGCTGAGGACGCCGGAGGCCCGGCAGGCGTTCTTCAAGGCCTGCAACGACGCAGGGGTTGTGGGAGCCAAGATCGACTTCTTCGACCACGAGGCGAAAGAGATCATCGATCTCTATCAGGTGTTGCTGAGGGAAGCTGCAGAAGCCAGGATCATGGTTGAGTTTCATGGCTCGAACAAACCGACCGGCGAGGCGCGCACCTGGCCCAATGAGATGACCCGCGAAGGCATTCGCGGTCTCGAATACCGGAGCATGGAGACCAGGTCGGTTCATAACACCACGCTTCCTTTTACGCGAATGCTTGCCGGCCACGCAGATTACTCGGTTATGGTTTTTGGCGAACGTCGCCGCGAAACTTCCTGGGCCCACCAGATTGCGAGCGCGGCGATCCTCACGTCCCCAGTGCTTATTTATGCAGCGCACCCGAAGAACATTTTGGATAATCCGGCCCTTGAGATGATCAGGAGCATACCCAGCGTCTGGGATGAGACCATCGCTCTGCCGGTCTCTCAGATTGGTGAGATTGCTGTGTTTGCGCGCCGTAAAAACGCGATTTGGTTTCTGGCAATCATGAATGGGCCAAACGCGACCACCATCAACCTTCCGCTCTCCTTTCTTGGACGCGGGAAGTATCGGGCCGTTCTGGTACGTGACCAATCGGACAATTCGGCGGCCGTGCGGCTGGAAGAGTCTACGGTAACGAAAGCAACCGTTTTGAATATTGAATTGCGCAGCGCTGGAGGATTCGTCGGTAGGTTTGGATGATGACCCGACGTCTGTCGCGTAGCGGCAACTGGTTTTAGCGCTACCGAGTGGTGGTACTGACTTCATGGGACTGCAAGAAGTCTGACAGCGAGGTTTAGTTCACAGAAACGTCCGCTCCGCGGACTCTATGGGTGAGATGTATGGCTGATACCAAAATCTTGAATCGCAGAGACTTCGTAAAAACTGCCGGCAGCGCCGTTGCTGCTGCTTCACTCCTTTCTGCCCATGACCGCCATGCTCTTGCGTCAAACGCGCGGCGCCGTTACGCCATCGTGGGCACCGGCGATCGCGGCAGTAGTATGTGGGGACGCGATCTGGTTGAACGATACTCCGACCTCCTGGAATTTGTAGGACTCTGCGACACGAACCACAAACGTGCGGCGGCCGCACGAGAACTAATTGGAGTCGATTGCCCCACGTTTACCAGCTTTGAAGAGATGCTGCAAAAGTCTCGGCCAGAGCTACTGATGGTCACTACTGTTGACGCTTTTCACAGCCAGTACATTGTGAAGTCGCTGGATCGTGGCATCGACGTAATCACCGAGAAGCCGATGGTGACCGATGAAAAGCAGTGCCAGTCCGTACTCGATGCCGAAAGGCGCAACCAGCGAAAGATCATAGTTGCGTTTAACTATCGCTACTCACCCAAGCACCAGAAGGTTAAGGAGATCTTACTGTCGAATGAGATTGGCCGCGTGATTTCCGTAGACTTTAACTGGTACCTCGACGTTTTTCACGGCGCCGACTACTTCCGCCGCTGGCATCGATTGAAATCTCGCGGCGGGAGTCTGCTGGTCCACAAGGCGTCGCATCACTTCGATCTCATGAACTGGTGGCTCGACGCGGATCCTGCTGAAGTGTCAGCGCATGGAGGCCTTGAGGTTTATGGCAAGAAAGGTCCCTTTCGTGCCGCGAACTGCCGGATGTGTCCCCACAAAGAGAAGTGTTCTTTCTATTACAACATCACGACGAGCGAGAAAAGAATGAAGCTCTACGTGGAGTGTGAAGATGTGGACGGCTACCATCGCGATGGATGCGTCTTTCGCGAGGATATAGACATCTACGACAACATGTCGCTGATTGTGAAGTATTCCAACGGCGTCAACATGAATTATTCGCTCAATGCTTTTATGCCTTTCGAAGGCTTTCGTGTCGCTTTCAACGGTGAAAATGGTCGGCTGGAGGTCCGCGATCATGAGCGTCAGCTCTATCCTATTGAAGAAGAGACGGAAATGTATCTGACAAAGAACTTCGGGCAGCGCGAGAAAGTTGCAGTGCCGAAAGCCCGGGGTGGACACGCTGGTGGCGACCCACGTTTACAGGATTTGATTTTTCGGAAGACTGACATGCCGAAATACATGCAGTTACCTGATTCGAGGGCCGGGGCCATGTCATGTCTGACTGGGATAGCCGCACGCAAGAGCATCGAGCAGGGACGGCCGATCAGGATCAATGATCTAGTTCGCTTGTGAAAGAAATATTAGCCACAGATGAACACAGATGGAACGGATAAGAAGTGGAAGAACGGACAAGGATACTGGTCTTATGCTGATCCGTGTTCTTCCGTGTTCATCTGTGGCTTGTGGTTATTTCTTTTGGAGCGTGGAATGAGACGGCTCGCTTATCTCTTAACAATCCTGATTGTCGTCTGTGTGCTGACTCCGGCTCAGACTCGGATCAAGTCGAATCTCGTGTGGCCGCGGCCAATCCCGGCGCGGATTCGCGATAGCAGCAACAAAGACCTCCTGGTGATGACCCTCGGAGATGTTCAACCCTCGATTGCCGATGGAACCTTCGATCCCGCTAAGGACGAGGTTCGTCTTAAAGATGGAAGTACTCTTAAGAACTACTATCGCGACACTCTTAAAATCAAGTATTACCACCCGGTTGATAAGTCACGTTTTTCCCTGCCGCCCTCCGGCTGGTGTTCCTGGTACTTCTACTATCAGGAAATCAACGAGGATGAAGTAAAGCGCAACGCGAAGTGGATTGCCGAAAATCTGAAAGACTACGGCGCTGTCTATGTTCAGCTTGACGATGGATGGCAGGGAACAGGGCACGGTCTGGGTGAAAACCGCGACTGGACAACCATCGACAAGCGATTCTCGAGTGGCATGGACAGCCTCGCCGCTTACATCAAGTCGCTTGGCTTGAAACCAGGTATCTGGCTCGCACCGCACGGTCAGAGCAACGAGGCAGTGGTGAAAAGAAATCACGGTGTCTTTCTGCTCAAGCCGGATGGGACTTCGGCCTCGAGCACCTGGGAAGGGAAGTTTCTTGTTGATCCCTCGACGCCGGAATCACAACAGTACCTGAAAGATCTTTTCTCGACTCTCTCGCGGTGGGGTTACGAATATTTCAAGATCGACGGCCAACCCATTGTTGTGCGCGAGTACCGCAACAAGAAATCCTCGATGCAGAATCCGGCTGCCGACACGGATCAATTGTATCGAGATACCTTGGAGAGCATCCGGGCGGCGATCGGACCAGACCGTTACTTGCTCGGATGTTGGGTGGTGCCCCTGGAAGGCGTCGGTCTAATGAATGGCTCGCGTATCGGCGCCGACGTATTGCCTAACTGGGACGGCTTTAAGTTTGCGCTGCGGGCGACGATGGAATATTACTTCCTGCACAACATCGCCTGGTACGCTGATCCGGATGTGCTTGTAGTTCGTTCTCCTCTTCCTCTCGAGCAGGCACGCGCCTGGGCCACCCTTCAAGGACTCACCGGACAAGCGCTCTTAACCAGTGACCGGCTGATGGACTTGTCCGCGGAGCGCGTTGAACTGTTGCGACGTGTCTATCCGGCGGTCGACATCCTTCCCCTGGATCTCTTCAAAACTGAACGCAATAAACGCATCTGGGATCTGAAGGTCAGTCACCTTGGCCGGAATTACGATGTAGTTGGCGTTTTCAATTTCGATGATGCAAGACCAGCCCCAACCTATGTGAGCTGGCAAGACCTCGGCTTGCCGCAAGCGGAAGCTGTGCACGTGTTCGATTTCTGGAATAAAGAATATCTCGGCGCCTGGGAGAAAGGCATCACTGTGGATCTTTCTCCCGCTAGTACTCGCGTGCTGACACTCTTGCCGCAGGCAGATCATCCCCAACTAATTTCTACCAGCCGGCACCTGACGCAAGGTTGGGTCGACCTGATTTCTCAGACTTATAGTCCCACCGCGAATTCCTATCGCGGCAGGAGCAAAGTTGTCGGTAAAGACCCTTATGAGCTTAGCTTTGTATTTCCGCGTGGAAAAAACTTTCGTATCAAACAAGCATCCGCGCGCAACGCGACGGGCAGTCTACCCGTGAAGATTTCCAACCATCAAGGTTGGGCCACAGTTGAGTTCAACTCCCCGCAAACAACTGAGGTCAGCTGGAACGTTATCTTTGAACCTGGCGACAGCTATCGCTTTCCTGTGCGCGAGCCCCAAAACCTCTGGGCCCAGCGCGCGGGCCTTGATGGCGCAAACTTGAGATGGAATTCGCCTCACCAACCGGCAGTCGGATACCAGGTAGCGCTCAACGGCCAGTTGTTGGGAGCGACGACGACACAGGTGTTTGCGCTAAAAGGTCTCGCACCAGACGTCAATTACACGGCTGAGGTGCGGACGGCCTGGCAGGACGGGACTCTAAGTGAAAAGAAGGCGGAGTTAAAATTCACTCTACGCCAGTTGTTACCGGAGGCAGTCTTTCTCTCCGAGCTTGATCCTCTGCGCCAGACTGCAGGCTGGCGACAGTCAGAGTTTAATCGAAATTTCAACGGCAGCGGATTATCGATTGCCGGCAGTCATTATGAAAAAGGTATCGGCATGCCGACGAATTCGGAGATCGAGTTTGAGCTGAATGGAACTTACAACGCCTTCTCAGCCCTCGTAGGGATAGATGACGAGCACAACAATCAGGAAGCGATTGCCGAATTTGTCGTGTTTGGAGACGGCAAGGAGCTCTGGCGCAGTGGTGGGTTGAAAAAAGCTGACGGCGCAAAGCCGGTGAGACTAGAGGTGAAGAATGTTCGCCGACTAATGCTTCGAGTAAGGCGAGAGGGCGAGGGTGGTAGCATCCATGCCGACTGGGTGGACGCAAAGCTGGAGAGGTGATGGTTGAATCTGAAGTCGAATCCGTTGAGGTGGCGAACGTCAGCGGGGCAAGCCGCCCTTCCTAACCCCGAGACTTTCACACTTGCGATTCAATTTGTGACTTGGTAGCTGTTCGATCTTTTCTGACGTGGTCAGAAAGACATTCAAGAGAGATGAATTTGCTCAAGTTAAATAGTCTCAGGGTTGGGAAGGGTGGCTTGCCCCCGCCGCAACTCGCAACATGTTCAGATCTCGACATAGTCTTCAAGCTCAGCAGAATCTTGGTCACTGTTCTGTCTTCTATTGGCATTGCCTGTATGCCTGGAATGGCCCAGCCAGCTTTCGATGTTGCGACTTTCGATCGTGCTCGAGTCTTGAAGGCAGCGAACCAGTATTTAAAGGAACAGCCGATCACGATCACTGCATCAAGTAGTCCGCGCAGCGCCGGCGGGTTGCACGATTTCTTTTCAGAAGGTGACTACTGGTGGCCCGACCCGCAGAATTCCGGCGGTCCCTACGTCCAGCGCGATGGGATGTCAAACCCTGATAACTTTACAGACCACCGTCGATATTTGATGCGGCTCAGTGTGCAAGTTCCCGCGCTCGTCGCCGCCTGGAAGCTAACGGCAGATTCACGTTACGCGTCACACGCCGTACGACATCTGCGGGCCTGGTTCCTTGATGAGCGCACGCGGATGAACCCCAACCTGCAATATGCGCAGGCCATTCACGGGCGAGTAACCGGGCGCGGTATTGGCATCATCGACACGATTCATCTGGTCGAGGTTGCGCGCTCCATCGAAGAGCTGAAAACTTCGCCAGCATTGCCTGCCAAAGACCTGGCCGCTATCAAACAGTGGTTCGCTGATTACTTGAGCTGGATGACGACCAGCAAGAACGGTCTGGAAGAGCGGGAGGCAAAAAACAACCATGGCACTTGTTGGGTTATGCAGGTCGCTCAGTTTGCCCGGTTGACTGGCAACCATGAGTTGCAGGCTTTTTGTCGTGACCGTTTCAAAACGGTTCTGGTGCCTGCTCAGATCGCGCCTGATGGCAGTTTCCCTCAGGAATTGCGGCGCACGAAGCCATACGGGTACTCGCTCTTCAATCTTGAAGCCCTGGCCACGGTGTGCCAGATACTCGCTACTCCGGAAGATAATTTATGGACGTTTGAGCTTCCGGATGGACGTGGCATGCGTAAAGCGATGCTCTACATGGTGCCCTTCATTCGGAACAAGAAAACTTGGCCGCTTAAGCCGGATGTAATGTACGACGAAGAGTGGCCCATGCGTCAAAGTAGTTTGTTGTTTTCCGGACGAGCACTCGGGAAGCCTGAGTACATTGCGCTCTGGATGACCTTAAGAGCGGATTCAACTGTCGAGGAGGTTGTTCGCAATTTCTTCATTCGCCAGCCCGTGCTGTGGGTTGCTTAGGTCGTGTAAACCATTTATTAGAAAGACCATGAACACAATGAACAGACGATACCTATTGCCAATTGCGGTGGTCATTTACTCGACATTTGTTTCTGTGAACGCAACCAGCGCATTGTTGCAGGGGCGGCCAAGCCCGTTGTTTGCGGGTGCTACAGTTCTCAGTGCACTCCGTGCCTCCGTGGTGAATAACGGATTTTTTTACCACGGAGACACGGAGCACACTGAGAAGCAAACAAGTCGGCGCCAGGTGTCGGACAAACATGCATGTTGCACTTCAAAGTTGAATCCACCAAGGGAAAATGATCAGTCTTGTATTGAGTGGTGATGTTGTCCCAGCAGCGGAGGAAATGTGGGAAAGGGAGTTACAAGAAGAGAAATCCTGAGCCTGGCGCTGGCGTCACCGGTGTTGGCCGCGTTGCCCGGTCTCGCTTCGGGTCAGCGTGGGGGCCTCAAGAGTTTCGGCCGCCAGTCCTTTATATATGCACCCAGCGCGGTTATATATGCACCCAGCGCGGTCGTGCCCGTGGGAGACCCGTCTGGGGCACGGGCGCTGAAATTAACCCGCCAATGGAGCGGTCCGTTTTGCCACTCTCGATTAGTGAATACGGGTAGAAAAACGGTCAGGGTGAAAGAGGTAGTGCTTTTCGATCTAAAGCTGCCTTTGCCGAAGGAAACTGGTCTGTACGGCGAGGGGTTTCAGATGTTGAGTCAAACCGGCGGCACGCTTGGCGAACCGCTTGACCTGGGAAACTACACAGACGCCAAGCACTACAAGCTGCCACCGCCTGACGGGGCTAGAGCTTTCTACGGTCTGATGACTCTGTCTGAGCCCGCAGGCAAGAACTTCCTCCTCGCATTCACTTCGTGTCGTCGCTTCAGCGGGCAGTTTTATCTCCGCGAGTCCTCGTTGCAGGTTGTGGTAGACACCGAAGGGTTGGAGCTAGAGCCGGGCGAGACGTGGGGATTGGAAGAGTTCACATTTCAGTCGGGTCCGGATCGCGAACAGTTGCTAGCCAACTTGGGCCAACGCCTCGCGACAAATCACCCGCCACTTCGTAAACCAGCTCCACCCGCGGGTTGGTGTTCCTGGTATTGCTTCGGGCCCCGCGTTACCGCTCAACAAGTGCTCGACAATCTTGACTTCATCGCAAAGCACTCTCCCGGACTGAAATACATTCAGATCGACGATGGTTATCAACCGGCAATGGGCGACTGGCTTGAAACTGGAGCAGCCTTCGGGGGAAACGTGCAGGGTGTGTTGAAGCAGATTCGCGCGCGCGGCTTTGAGCCGGCAATTTGGGTGGCGCCATTCATTGCGGAAGAGAAGTCGCACCTCTTCCAGGAACATCCCGAGTGGTTTGTGAAAGACGACGACGGCAAACCACTGCGCTCAGACCGTGTCACGTTTGGGGGCTGGCGTCGTGGACCGTGGTATGTGCTGGACGGCACGCATCCTGAGTTGCAGAGGCACTTCGAGAATCTGTTCCGCACCATGCGGCGTGAGTGGGGCTGCACGTATTTCAAGCTCGATGCCAATTTCTGGGGAGCTATCCACGGAGGACGCTTTCATGACCGGCGGGCCACGCGCGTGGAAGCCTACCGGCGCGGTATGGAGGCAATCCTCCGCGGCGCGGGAAATAGTTTCGTTCTTGGCTGCAACCATCCTATCTGGGCTTCGCTGGGAGTAATACACGGATCGCGCAGCTCGAACGATATCAAGCGAAGCTGGGAACGGATAGCAACGACGGCGCGCCAAAATCTAAAACGCAACTGGCAAAACGGGCAATTATGGTGGAACGATCCCGATGCCGTCGTGCTGACAGGCGATCTGCCCGAAGACGAGTTTTGCTTCCACGCAACTACAATCTATGCGACAGGCGGCATGATACTTTCAGGCGACGATCTGACAAAGATCAGCCAGGAAAGGTTGGCGATGTTGCGCAAGCTACAACCCCCAACCGGCGTTGCTGCGCGCTTCAGTGACGACACTCTCCGCGTTGGCACAATAAAGTTCCCCGACAGAGAGGTCTTTTGCGTTTTCAATTGGGAGAACACGCCGCAGAAGATTTCTTTGCCTCTTGCCAGGCAAAGGTCAATTACGGATTTCTGGAGCGGAAAAAGCTTGGGCAAACATGAAGGCGAATTCACCATTCAGGAAATGGCGCCACATTCGGCGAGGCTTCTGGTGTGCGTATGAATAAAGCAAGGTAGCGGGACTTAGGGTTTTCAGTAACCAGTTTCTTGAACACTCTCTTTTGTAGCTTCTGACTTCTGATCTGTGTAATCGGCGGAATCTGTGGATTCTTTTTCTGGAGCGAAGGATTCAGGATCATGAACCTTACCACAATCGATTGGGCGATCATGCTTATTTACTTTGTTTTCGTGTTGGGCATCGGCTTTGCCCTGAGGCGTTACATGAAGACGAGTAAGGATTTCTTCCTTTCTGGTCGGTCGCTTCCCGCCTGGATTACTGGACTGGCATTTATCTCTGCAAACTTAGGGGCGCAGGAAGTGATTGGCATGGGAGCTTCCGGGGCGAAGTATGGAATTGCCACGAGCCATTTCTACTGGATTGGAGCGATTCCGGCGATGGTCTTCGTAGGTGTCTTTATGATGCCTTTTTATTACGGCTCGCGAGCGCGCTCGGTACCGGAGTATCTAAAACTCCGCTTCGACGAGAAGACGCGCGGGTTTAATGCGATCACGTTTGCTGCGATGACGGTGTTCTCGTCGGGCATTTCTTTGTACGCGATGGGGTTGTTGTTGGGAGTGTTATTGGGTTGGGATTTTACGTTCAGCGTGATGATCGCCGCGGCGATAGTCCTGATTTATATCTTCCTTGGCGGACTGACCTCGGCCATCTACAACGAGGTGCTGCAGTTCTTTCTCATCGTTTTTGGCTTTGCGCCCCTGGTGATCCTGGGACTGAAAGATGTAGGGGGTTGGTCCGGCCTCGTCGCGCGTCTGAATGGCGTAGCCACGTCTCAAGGCTTTGAGCCCGGTGCGTGGACCCACTCTTGGCAGTTTATGCACTCTCCTTCTGCCAACCCGATGGGTGTGGAATGGTTTGGCCTGGCGATGGGGCTGGGATTTGTCCTCTCCTTTGGCTACTGGTGCACAGACTTTCTGGTAGTACAGCGCGCGATGGCAGCGGACTCCATGTCGGCAGCACGTCGAACGCCACTGATTGCCGCGTTCCCAAAGATGTTCTTTCCGATTCTCGTCATCCTGCCGGGAATGATTGCGATTGCCTTGACGTATCAAGCGGGCGCCAGCGAGTTTGCTCTGCCGCGAAAGCTCGATGGAACTTTCAACTACGACATGGCAATGCCCATGATGCTGGGTCATTACTTTCCCACCGGACTGCTCGGTGTTGGTCTTACGGCGCTGCTTGCCAGCTTCATGTCCGGCATGGCCGGCAATGTAACGGCCTTCAACACGGTTTGGACGTACGACATTTATCAGTCCTACATCAAGCGCGGCGCCAGCGATGCTCACTATCTTTGGATGGGTCGCATGTCGACTGTCTTCGGCATCGGCATCTCGGTCGCAGCCGCGTACGTAGCGACACGATTCAACAACATCATGGACATGCTTCAGCTGGTGTTCGCATTCGTCAATGCGCCCCTGTTTGCAACTTTTCTGTTAGGTATGTTTTGGAAACGAGCAACGGGGCATGGAGCATTTGTGGGACTCATTTCGGGCACTCTGGCAGCAGCTGTTCACCACGGAATGACTCTGCCGCATGGCGCTTCTGTAGGGATCAAGGGTGGATGGTTTGCCACCATGCCGCATATCTACCCGAGTGAGATGGCGCAGAACTTTTGGACGGCAATTTTTGCCTGGACCACGTGCTTTGTGGTGACGATTGTCGTTAGTCTTTTGACCAAACCGCGCGAAGACAAGGAACTTGTCGGTTTGGTTTATTCGCTAACGGAGAAACCCAGAGAAGACGAGCTTGTTTGGTACAAGCGGCCTATGGTACTGGGAGCAATAGTTCTGGTCGCAGCGCTAATACTGAACATATTCTTTTGGTGAAGGTTCAAAACTATGGGACTTGATATTCGCCTGCCGATTGGCTTGATGTTTTCCATCCTCGGACTGTTGCTGGTTGGCCTTGGCCTTCTGGGTGATAAGACGATCTATACCCGTTCACTGGGGATAAACATCAATTTGTGGTGGGGCCTGGTGATGCTGATCTTTGGCGTAGTAATGCTCTTGCTGGGGAAACGCGCCACACCGGCACGCCGTAGTGAAACGGATGAAGCCTGATTCCACTCTATTGGAAAGTCGAAGATGGCTTTAGAACAATCGACTCAAGTGAAACAGGAGGCTCATGATCAGCCAATGGCGGGTGCGCGAGTTTTTCGTGCCCCGGGGAGGGTCAACCTGATCGGTGAGCACACAGATTACAACGACGGCTTTGTGATGCCGGCGGCAATTGGTTTTTCAACCTTGGTAACCATTACGCCGTCAACTGATCGTACGCTGACGATTTTCTCGGAGAATTTTGGCGAGCAGGTCGAGGTTGATCTCAATGATCCCGATCAGAAGCACCAGGGGCACTGGAGCGATTATGTGCGTGGAGTTGCCGTAATGCTACAGCAGGCTGGTCATCACCTTCTGGGCGCTACGCTGCGCATTCGTGGCGAAATACCCATCGGTGCGGGATTGAGCTCCTCCGCCGCAATTGAAGTCGCGACCTGTCACGCCTTGCTCGCAAACTCAGGACTCGAGCTTGGCCAGGTTGAAATAGCGAAGTTGTGCCAGAAAGCGGAAAACGAATTTGTCGGAATGCGCTGCGGGATCATGGACCAGTTCGTTTCCTGTTTCGGGCAAGCAGAGCGCGCATTGTTGCTTGACTGCCGTTCGCTTGACTATCAGCTGCTCCCATTGCCCGAGAGCGCAGGTATTGTGATTTGCAATACGACGGTGAAGCACGAGTTGGCGGCCGGCGAATATAACGTGCGTCGCGCTCAATGTGAAGCTGGCGTACGTCATTTTGCACAGAGCCAGCCCAATGTGCGGGCTCTGCGCGATGTGACTGAAGCAGAGTTGCAAAGATATGGCAGCGACTTGTCGGAAGCGATACACCGTCGTTGCCGGCATGTAATTACGGAAAATCAACGTGTGGGCAACGCCGCGACTGCGCTGGAGCTAGGCGACCTCGAAACGTTTGGACATTTGATGAATGAATCTCATCGGAGTTTGCGGGACGACTATGAAGTGAGTTGCCAAGAGTTGGATTTGATGGTCGAGCTTGCGCAGGGTGTCGCGGGCGTTTATGGGGCGCGTATGACCGGCGGTGGTTTCGGAGGCTGCACCGTTAACCTCGTCAAAGCGGAAAGTGTCGAAGAGTTCAAGCGCGTGGTCGGACAGGGTTATGAGAGAGGGACGGGCCTTGCGCCTGAAATCTATGTTTGCAGCGCCGCGGATGGGGCTGGGGAAATCGTATGAGTGACTCTTTCGAGTGCGCCGCAAAGCGCGCGAGGCGACCACTCAAGCTCTTCACTGGGACCGCGTCTCGCCCGCAATGAGCGGAGCGAACGGAACGTGCGAAGTTGAATGCTTTCGGAGATCCACAACTTGCGGTGCTCGTAAGCGGGCGAGACGCCCGCGGTCCCAGTGAAGAGATTGAGTGGACGAGCGCAGGCGACTACTAAAGGAGTGCTCGGATTAGTAAGGTAGGTTTGAAAACCCACCTGAGTCAGTAGTTTTAGTTTGAACAATGCTTGAATTAAATCTTCAATTAGATCCAAATCGACGCTTCAACCCGCTAACGCGCGAGTGGGTTCTCGTTTCGCCGCAACGCACAGATCGGCCCTGGCAGGGTCAGGTCGAAGAAACGACGTTGGAGATTCAACCCGACTACGATCCGACGTGTTACTTGTGTCCCGGCAACGCGCGCGCCGGTGGTGTGCGCAATCCGCGCTACACGAGCACGTTTGTCTTCGATAACGACTTTGGTGCTCTGAAACCAGATACAAGCGGAGAAAGACTAGACGAGAGCGGCCTGATCGTGGCTGAGGCCGAGCGTGGTATTTGTCGCGTCGTCTGCTTCTCGCCCCGGCATGACCTGACAATTTCCTGCATGAGTCTCGCCGAGGTCGCCCGGGTAGTCGACACCTGGGTGGCCCAGTACCAGGAGCTTGGTGCTTTGTCCTTTATTAATTGGGTGCAGATTTTCGAAAATCGTGGTGCGCTAATGGGAGCCAGCAATCCGCACCCACATTGCCAGATCTGGGCCAACCAACATGCGCCTAATGAATCAGAAAAAGAAGGTCTTTCACAGACGGAGTATTACCGTAGATCACAAAGCTGCTTGCTTTGCGACTACCTGGTACTGGAGAAGAAATCCGGTGACCGTCTGGTCTCCGAGAACGATCACTTCTATGCTCTCGTGCCATTCTGGGCCGTCTGGCCTTTCGAGATCCTGGTTGTCAGCAAGAGGCATATGACCGGCCTGGACGAACTGAGTGAGACGGAGAAGTTTGCCCTGGCAGATCTTCTCAAGGCAGTTACAACTCTTTATGACAAGCTGTTTCAAGTGCCTTTTCCTTACACGATGGGCTTCCACCAGCGGCCAACGGATGGTCAGGCTCATCCTGAATGGCATTTGCACGCCCACTTTTTTCCGCCGCTGCTCCGGTCGGCCACGATTCGTAAATTCATGGTGGGCTTCGAAATGTTAGGAATGCCCCAGCGCGATATCACGGCCGAAGTCGCTGCCCAACAACTTCGAGCTGTGAATGAAAAGAATGAGCCGGTCGAAGTGGTTGAACTTCACACTCATGAGTAGTTTAGTTATCACGCAAAGCGTGAAATTCCCGATGGAGAATAAGGACACATGACAAAGATGAACAGGCGCGACTACCTGATTAGCATGGGAGCAACTGCCGGAGCAATCGCGGCTGCACCCGGGTTTGAACTCTTTGCGCAGGAGCAAAGACCGCCCGCGGAGTCTGCGCCGACGACGTCAACGATTGAAGATCGGACGCGCCGGATGAAATGGTGGCATGAGGCGAAGTTTGGCATGTTCATTCACTGGGGACTCTACAGCGTAGTAGGCCGTCATGAGTGGGTCATGGAGATGGAAGGTATTCCCGTCAAGGAGTATGAGCTCCTGGCGCAACAGTTCAAACCAAAGCCGAACGCCGCGCGCGCGTGGGCGCGGCTGGCGAAACGCGCCGGCATGAAATACATGGTGATGACCACGAAGCATCACGAAGGCTTCTGCCTTTTCAATTCGAAGCTCACCAATTACTGTGCGCCCAAACAAGCGGCGGGACGCGATTTGGTGCAGGAATATGTCGACGCGGCTCGCGCCGAAGGGCTGCGCTTTGGTTTTTACTATTCACTAATGGATTGGCACCACCCGGATGGCGCGCGCTGCATGACTGATGAGTCGGCCCGGCGGCGTTTTGTCGATTACATTCACGGGCAGGTGAACGAGCTGATGTCGAATTATGGCAAGGTAGACATTCTCTGGTACGACGTGCCCTGGCCGCTTGATGCGAAGGGTTGGGAATCTGAGAACATGAATCGCATGGTAAGAAAACTGCAGCCAGACATCATCATTAACAATCGATCCCGCATACCAGAGGACTTCGATACCCCCGAGCAGCGTATTGCCGCCTCGCTCGAACGGCCCTGGGAGTCGTGCATGACTTTGAACGACAGCTGGGGTTATCACATTACGGATAATGGTTGGAAGAGTCCGAAGACCGTAGTCCGCAACATCATCACCTGCGCGCACGACGGCGGTAACTATCTCCTGAATATTGGGCCGACCGGCGATGGCTCCATCCCTTTGGAATCCGTAAGAATACTTTCTGACGTGGGCGAGTGGACCAGGCTAAACGGAGAATCATTTCACGGTGCTGACAGGTGCCAACCAACTCGCTCGCGGTTCGCAAGCTTTTCCCGTAAGGGCGACACTCTCTTTATGCACGTTCACTACTGGCCGGGTGAAACCGTTGTGCTGGGAAATCTGCTGAACAAGGTCAAGTCAGTAAAAATATTGGCAACTAATCAGCCGGTGAAGTTTGAACAGAACGAGTGGCGGGTGCGAATGACGGGTTTACCCAAAATAGCGCCGGCGTTGGTAACAACTCTGGCGCTGGAATGCGACGGTGAACCACGGCAAGATCATGAAAAGAAACGCGCGGAGAAGCCGCGCGAAGGGAGATACTGAAAGGGTGTCGGGTGTCGGATGCCAGGTGCCGGGTGCCGGGTGTCGGGTGCCGGTGTTGGGTTCCGGGTGCCGGCCTGCAGTGGCAGACTTCAGTCTGTGATGCCACTCGCGAGAATCAAGACTAGAGTTTGATTGGGATGCAAGGCCGGCGCCTGACACCCGACACCCGGCACCCAGTACCCGGCACCCGGCACCCGGCACCCGGCACCCGGCACCCAGAGAGATCTATGAGCATCATCGACAGCCATCAACACTTCTGGCAAGTTGGTCACTTCGATTATCCGTGGATGAGCCCGGAGGTCGAGGTACTTTACCGCGATTATTTACCTCCGATGCTGGAACCCATACTGAAGGAATGTGGCGTTTCCAAAACCGTTCTGATCCAAGCCAGTAACAGCCTCGCGGAAACTTATTGGATGTTGAATCTGGCTGAGCGTTATCAATTCATAGCGGGCGTTGTTGGTTGGATTGACTTAACCGACGAGGGAATGGAACAGGAATTGGAAGTGCTTACGGCCAATCTTAAGTTCAAAGGGGTCCGTCATTTGGTTGAGAGCGAACCAAGGGAGGATTGGCTGGTTCAGCCGGCGGTGCTTCGCGGCTTGCGACTCCTGGAAAAGCACCACGTCACTTATGATTTGCTTGTTCACACACATCATCTTAAGCATGTAAAGACTGTTGCGGAGACTTGTCCGAACCTGTCCCTGGTAATCGACCACATGGCTAAACCGCCCGTTGCGAGTGGAGAAACGGCCAAATGGGCCAACGAACTCAAAGCCGTCGCTGCTTATCCAAATATTAACTGCAAACTATCCGGACTGGTTACGGAAGCAAATCTGACGTCTTGGACCACCGATGATCTGCGGCCTTTCGTCGAGCGAGCGTTGGAGTTTTTTGGACCTAAACGAATGATGTTTGGCAGCGACTGGCCTGTTTGTTTATTGGCGGCTTCGTACGATCAAGTACTGAAATCGTTTCAGTCACTTCTCGCCGGCGTGGGCGAAGAAGATAGAAACCGGATATTTGCGGGAAATGCAACCGAGTTCTATCGGCTGCGAGGCGCAGGCCAAAGCGCTGATAGTGTAGTTGGGGCGTCCGGTCCGTGATACTAGATCGAATTGCACAAGCCACCGCACAAGCCCAACTATTGAAGATGCCTGAGTTTTATTTCATCACTGGAGCGCAAGGCTGCATCGGCTCGTGGATAGTCAAAGCATTGGCCGAACGAGGCGATACGCCGGTGGTCTTTGACCGCAGTGCTGATGCGCGCCGCTTAAGCGCGATCATGCACCCGACCTCGCTGGAGCGTGTGCGGTTTGTAACTGGTGACATTACCGACCCGGGTGCGGTGCTCGCGGCACTAAAGTCGACTGGCGATTCGGCGCAGCGCGTCATCCATTTAGCTGGCTTGCAGGTGCCCACCTGCAAAGCGGATCCCGTTGCGGGCGCGCTCGTCAACGTTGTGGGAACGCTGAACGTCTTCGAAGCTGCGCGAACGGTCGGCGTAGCCACCGTGGTGTATGCGAGTTCTGCAGCCG
Organism: Pyrinomonadaceae bacterium; assembly: GCA_050748205.1. Classification (GTDB taxonomy): domain Bacteria; phylum Acidobacteriota; class Blastocatellia; order Pyrinomonadales; family Pyrinomonadaceae; genus PSRF01. The sequence goes on from JBOGOU010000304.1 coordinate 22,333, forward strand.
TCTTCGGGATGAGCGAAGACGATACTCCACTTGATGAAACGGCGGCGTGTGAGCCAACGACTCACTATGGCGTCTTCAAGCAAACCAACGAGGGGAACGCCCGGGTTTACTTCCTCGACCACGGGTTGATGAGCGTCGGACTCAGACCGCTGACGGTTTATGGTGTAAACCGCGACTCCGGGTTAACCAGCGATCCAACCAAGGCAATGAAGGCGGCGGTCCTGGGTATTCCGTTTCACATTCGTTTTGGGGGTTCCACTGATTTCCAGTACGTCGCAGACACTGCTGCCGCATTCATCGCATGTGCCGACAAGGCGCCGGCAGGAGCCCATGTCTTCAATCTCCATGGTGAAACGGTTGATGTGGCTCGCATCGTGAATGTCATAAACCAGCAATCGCAGCGAGATCTGATTACTTTCGGCGGGCCGCCGATTCCGATTGCGCCGGCGCTGAACGATGCGGCGCTGAGGCGAGTGGTGGGTGAACTGCCGTCCACAAGGTTGGAGGACGGCATAGCGGAAACGATGAAACGGTTCGCAGAGTTGCGTGATGAGGGGCGACTTGATACCAGCGACATTGACGCAGAGCTCCGAGCAGATTCGGTAAAGAGGTAACGATTGAGCACCTTGACAAGACCATCTGAACGAACCCCCACGTCCGCCGAAGCAGCGACAATGAAAGCATGCGTGCTGACCGGTGTCGCACAGCTCGAAGTCCGGGACGTGCCGCGACCGCCAGTTTCCTCTCGGGATGTCCTGCTCCGCGTCGCGGCCGTGGGTATCTGTGGCACCGACACACACATCTTTGCGGGGCATGCAAACTACAACACGGACGAGAGCGGGCGCCAGATTCCCCTGAGCGTTGAGCCGCAGATTCTCGGCCATGAGGTCAATGGTTATGTTGTCGAGAAGGGAAGTGAAGTGAGCGACCTGGATATCGGTGACCACGTGGTCATCGATCAGGGGTTGAACTGCATCAGTACGCAGCGTTCGCCGGTTTGCGAATACTGTAAAACTGGAGATTCGCATCAGTGCGAGTTTTATCAGGAGCATGGCATCACTGGATTGCCTGGCGGGCTCGCGGAGTTTATCGCGGTGCCGTCCGTTAACACAGTGCCCATCCGATCCGGTCTTGACGCAGCGGAAGCGGCGCTGGTTGAACCTCTCGGCTGCATCATTCATTCGTCTGACGCAGTTGCGCGCGCACAAAGTCGATACGCGATCAACGCTGATTCACCTGAGAGACGCGTGCGCAGCGTTTTGATATGTGGAGCGGGACCGGCGGGGCTCTTGTTCACGCAATACTTGCGAAGAGTGCTCAACTACGACGGCCAACTTCTGGTATCAGCCCCGAGCGAATGGAAACGAAATTTCGCGAAGCGTTTCGGCGCAGATGACGTGATTGATGCCGGCGACCCTGATCTGGCCGGCGTGATAAGGGATAAGACGGGGGGCAGAGGCATAGAATATTTGATAGAAGCCTCCGGCGCGGGTCGCGTAATTGCTTCAATGCCAGGGCTGATCCGCAAACAGGCGACTGTCTTGCTCTACGGTCACGGTCATGCGGGAGTGGATTTGAGCGTGTTGAACAACGTGATGTTTCGCGAGCCCACATTGGTGACGCCAGTTGGCGCATCTGGTGGTTTCGAGAGTGACGGGCGACCCAGTGTCTACGCACGAGCGCTGGACTTGATCGAGGAGCGGCGGATAGACGTCGCATCAATAATCACGCACCGGTATACATCTCTCGACGCAGTGCAAGGCGCGCTTGAGAGAGACATGCGCGCGCCTAACTATCTAAAAGGTGTCGTAACATTGCCAATTGCCGATTGATGATTGCCAATTGGCGTCTAACAGCAGTCAGCAAGACTGGCTGGCATAAACAATGCAAATAATTTCTTTTTCAACGGAAGATACAGACTGGAAGTTGCCGCGAATGGGCATTCTTTTGGAATACGAAGGCCGGGACCTCGGTTACCGGTTAGATTGTGAACGGCTGTTTGACAACGCGGAGCGCCCGGCGAATCCACTGGCCTGGTTCGATATGGATGGACCCTGGTTCCAAAGATCTCGCGAGGTATATGAAACACTTGGTCGCGATAGCACCGCTCTGGCTGAAGCTAAGGCAAAAAATTGGCTGGTCAGAAGGGAGGATGCGTATTGGTTCGCGCCCGTTCCCCGTCCCGGAAAAGTAATCTGCATTGGACTCAACTACCGGGACCATGCCGCCGAAAGTAAGATGGCAATTCCGGAAAGACCGGTCGTTTTTTCGAAATTTGCCACTGCTGTGATTGCGCCCGGTGAGCCAGTCGTCCTGCCGTCAACCAGCCAACAGGTTGATTACGAAGCAGAATTGGCGGTCGTTATGGGGCGGCGCGCGAAAAACGTAAACGCGAATCGCGCGCTAGACTACGTGCTCGGTTACACTGCCTTCAACGATGTCAGTGCGCGCGACTTTCAGTTTGCCGACGGCCAATGGCAGCGCGGAAAATCATGTGATACGTTCGCCCCCATGGGACAAACCATTGTTACGACCGACGTCATTCCCGACCCGCATAGGCTTTCGATCAAGCTTCTGCTCAACGGCAAGACAATGCAGAACTCGAACACGGATCAGCTGATCTTTGGTGTTCCGCAATTAATAGAATTCCTTACCCAGTCCATCACGCTGGAGCCGGGGGACGTTATCGCCACTGGCACTCCACCCGGTGTGGGGTTCGCGCGCAAACCACCAGTATTTCTACGTCCCGGTGATGTGATGGAAGTGCAAATCGAGGGCATTGGCGGCTTGGGTAATCCCGTCGTCGCGGCTGAAAGTGTTACTAAGCTCGCTCAGTCAAGAGTCTAGAAGGAAAACATCATGCGAAAAATGTTCGTAATCCTGGTGCTGTTCGCTGTTGTAGGGATTGGTACTCTCAGTTGCACAAAGCCCGACGCATCCACCACTGGTGGCAAAAAGAAACTGACCGTCGCCGTCATCCCGAAAGGAACGACGCATGAGTTTTGGAAGAGCATTCATGCCGGCAGTCTAAAGGCGGCCACTGAGTTGTCAGGGCCGGGAAATCAGATCGAAGTAATCTGGAAGGGACCGTTGCGCGAGGATGATCGCGAGCAACAGATTCAAGTCGTTGAAGGCTTCAGCTCGCAGGGAGTCAACGGCATCGTGCTCGCGCCGCTCGACAACCGCGCGCTCGTTCGCCCGGTGGTCGAGGCTAAACGCGCCGGTGTGCCTACAGTCATTATCGATTCAGCTTTGGAGTCAGACGCAATCGTGAGTTTCGTGGCAACTGACAATCGGAAAGGTGGGATGCTGGCGGCCGACAGAATGGGCGAATTGCTGAACGGTAAAGGAAAGGTGCTCCTGCTTCGTTACCAGGAAGGATCTGCAAGCACCCAGGACAGGGAGGATGGATTTGTCCAGGAACTCAAAGCTAAGTATCCGAATATCGAGTTGATTTCGTCTGACCAATACGCTGGCGCGACCAGGGATACCGCGAAGCGCGCCTCCGAAAACCTGCTCAACCGTTTTGGTGAAGAGGTGCAGGGTATCTTCACGCCGAACGAGTCTTCAACCGCGGGCATGCTGCTCGCTCTTCAAGACATCGGCAAAGCAGGTAAAGTCACTTTCATTGGTTTTGATACGAGCGAGACGTTCACCGAAGCGATGCGCAATAAGCAGTTACATGGGATTGTGGTGCAGAATCCTTTCAACATGGGCTATCTCGGCGTACGGACCATGGTCGAACATTTGCTTGGCAAGGCGGTTGAGAAACGAGTCGATACGGGCGTAACTATGGTCACTCCGAAAAACTTGAATGCTCCGGAGATTCAGACACTGCTGCACCCGCCGCTGGATCAGTATCTGAAGTGATTGCCAATTGCCAATTGCCAATTGGTCTGTGGTATCGAGCACTCTGAGGCACCGGGAAGAAATAAAGTCCTGGAAGATTTGAAAATTGAACATTGCAAAATGCAAATTGGCAATCGGCAATCGGCATTTGGCAATGCTTGACTATCATGGTTGCTGAAGTCAGACAGAATAGGGCATTGCAGTTGTCCAGTTTTCTACAGAGCTGGCTCAACTGGATTGGGCCGATCCTTGGACTCCTGCTCGTTATCCTGGTGTTTTCGGTTTTGATGGAGTCGCCGGGCCGTTACCTCTCACCGTTTAATCTGCGCATCGTCTTAGCGCAGACCGTCATTGTGGCAATCGGTGCGATAGGGATGACGCTCATCATAATCAGCGGCGGCATCGATCTTTCGGTCGGGTCGGCGATCGCACTTACAGGGGTGATTACCGCGCTTTCTCTTAATGCCGGGCTTTCACCAGCCGTTGCCGTTGCAGCGGGTATTTTTACGGGAGGCCTGGTGGGCGTCGTAAACGGCCTGGTGATTACGCGACTGCGTGTTGTGCCCTTCATAGCCACTCTGGGCATGCTTGGGGTTGCGCGCGGAATGGCGAAGTGGTTCGCCGGCCAGCAAACAGTTAACGTGCCCGAAACGTGGGTCAACGAGTTGCTGGTGACCTTTCCCAATCCGTCGTGGCTGCTCGTCGCGCCAGGCGTTTGGGTGGCGATCGTGCTGGCGGTCGTGGCGGCGATCGTGCTTCGCAACACGGTGTTTGGGCGCCGCATCTTTGCTCTTGGCTCGAATGAGCTGGCCGCCCGCGCCTGCGGCATCGCCACCGACCGACTGAAGGTCTGGATCTACGGACTGGCGGGCTTGTTATTCGGTCTTGCCGGAGTGATGCAAATGTCTCGTTTGCGGCAAGGTGATCCGACCGTCGCCGCGGGATCCGAGCTGGACATCATCGCGGCGGTTGTTATAGGCGGAGGAAGTTTGAATGGCGGCGAGGGAAGCATCTTCGGATCGCTGATAGGGGCGCTGATTATGGCTTTTCTGCGCAACGGCTGCCAGCAGATTGGCTGGCCCAACTACATACAGGAGATCATTATCGGCGCCATCATTGTAATTGCTGTTGCGGTTGACCGCTGGCGAACTTCGCGCGCAGCGGTGTGATTCTGGTTAGTAATGAAATCGAGACAAACTAGAACAGTAGTGAGAGTGACGATTAGTATTTCACGCAAAGACGCAAAGGGGCAAAGGCGCAAAGAAAGCTTACCGGGGGAGCCCATCAAGTAAGTTATATGTCAACCAAGATTATCGACATCATCGCGCGCGACATTCGCTTTCCAACCTCGGAGTCTCTCGCAGGCTCCGATGCGATGAATCCGGCCCCGGATTACTCCGCCGCGTATGTCGTCCTGAAAACCGATCATCCGGACGGGCTGGAAGGCCACGGGCTCACTTTCACAATCGGCCGCGGCACTGAACTCTGTGTTGCGGCAATTGAATCCCTCAAGTCGTTGGTTGCCGGCGAGACACTCGAGTCGTTCACCCAAGACATGGGGGCCTTTTGGAATCGCATCACCGGAGACAGCCAGTTGCGTTGGATAGGCCCGGAGAAGGGAGTTATCCACTTAGCAACGGCAGCGCTTGTCAATGCGGTTTGGGATCTCTATGCCAAGGCCGAGAACAAGCCTCTCTGGAAGCTGCTGGTTGATATGACGCCGGAGCAACTAGTGTCTTGCGTTCCTTTTAGCTACATCACTGATGCTCTGACGCCCGAGGAAGCTCAGGAAATTCTCTCTCGCAACAGCGCGACAAAAGAACTGCGCGAACGTGAGATTTGTGCCGCCGGCTATCCTGCGTACACAACCTCAGTTGGCTGGTTAGGTTATTCCGATGGCAAGCTGCGCAGCCTGGTCCGAGAAGGATTGGCCCAGGGCTGGACGCATTTCAAGATGAAGGTTGGACGCAACCTCGAAGAAGATATGCGCCGCGCACGCGTGATTCGCGAGGAGATCGGGTGGGAACGCAAGTTAATGATGGACGCCAATCAAGTCTGGGATGTGGAAGAAGCAATTCGTTGTATCAAAGAGTTGTCGGTGTTTCGTCCGCACTGGATCGAGGAGCCAACCTCACCTGATGACGTGCTTGGCCACGCGACTATCGCTCGCTCGGTCGCGCCTGTGGGCGTCGCCACCGGCGAACACTGTCACAGTCGCGTGATGTTCAAACAGATGTTACAGGCCGGTGCGATCAAATTCTGTCAGATCGACAGCTGTCGTCTTGGCGGCGTGAATGAAGTTCTGGCTGTTCTGTTGATGGCCGCTAAATTTGGTGTGCCGGTTTGCCCGCATGCCGGGGGTGTGGGCCTCTGTGAGTATGTTCAGCATCTGTCTATCTTTGATTTCATCGCCGTCAGCGCTTCTCTGGAGAATCGCGTGCTGGAATACGTCGACCACCTGCACGAGGAATTCGTCAACCCGGTGGTCATGAGAGGCGATCGTTATATGCCGCCGCGCACTCCCGGCTATAGCATTGAAATCAAGCCTGAGTCGCTGGCGCGTTACGAATTTCCCAATGGCGCGGCCTGGAAAGACGCGATCGGAAAATGAGAGATCTTTAGCCTGCTCATCTCATTCACACCTGGCTTCAGCCAGGTGGCTACGTCGCAAAAGGAACTGGAAACCGTTTCAACGGTTTCCCTTCGCGGGTAGCGAGTGAGGTCTTCCCTGGCAGTCACTCAGGCTGCGGTCCAATGAGGTCAGTACCACCTCGCGGTAGCGGGTGGGT
>JBOGOU010000305.1:0-32857 GCA_050748205.1 Pyrinomonadaceae bacterium
CGGGTGTTGGCCTTGGACTTGAGTTTAGCACCCGGTCGCCACTGCTCCCGGTTCCGTATCGAGTCTTCGGACTATGCGAGCGGAGCGTCATTGCTTCGCTCGCATCTTAGTTTTCGCCGAGTGCTTCAACTTTGCTTGTGTTCAAAGCTGTGTGATAGGCTGGCATCATTTCTCCCAACAATAATTCGGCGGGGCGTAACGGTAGATGAAAAAATGTCCGAAGTGTGGAACCGAGTATCCAGACACAACAACGTTGTGTCCTTCTGACGGGATTGCTCTCGAGAAACAAGGGGACTCCTTACTCGGTGAGACGCTCATCGGCAAATACCGCATTGACGAACGCCTCAATGAGGGAGGCATGGGCGCGGTTTATCGCGGCACCCACGTCTTGATGGACAAGACTGTGGCCGTTAAGGTGCTGCGGCCGTCGCTTGCTGCCGATGAAAAGATAGTTGCACGGTTCTCGAGGGAAGCCAGAGCTGCATCCCGAATCTCTCATCCACATGCACTGAGCGTTACCGACTTCGGAGAATCTGAAGACGGCGTCGTGTTTCTCGTTATGGAGTATCTCGATGGGAGGACGCTCAAGGAAGTTATCAGGCAGGACGGTCCGATGCCTTTGGTGCGTGTTGTGGAGATCATTCGGCAGGTGGGTGGGGCGCTGGAGGCGGCTCACGAGCAGGGTGTGGTGCATCGCGATCTTAAGAGTGAAAACATTATGCTGCTGGGCGCGAGCGCCGCCGACTACGCAAAGGTGCTTGACTTTGGCATTGCAAAGATCACGGAGTCCGACGGGAGTTACGATCCTGGCCTCACCGCCCCCGATCTCGTGATAGGCACTCCTCAGTATATGTCGCCGGAGCAGTGCTCACAGTCGCCGGACATTGATGCGCGTTCTGATATCTACTCACTGGGCGTGATCATCTACGAGATGCTCGTAGGACACGTTCCTTTCGTTGGTGAGTCGCCCACGGCAATCATGATGAAGCATATGCAGGAACCGGTGCCGCCGGTCCTGGAGGAAAGGCCTGATTTACAGCCCGCCGTGCAGCGCGTGATATCGCGGGCGATGGCCAAGCTCCCGGAGAATCGCTATCAACGTGTCGGAGACCTGGTAGAAGACCTGACCATTGCGGCAGGCATGGAACTAGTGGGAACTCAGGCGGTGGCGGGGTCCGGATCTCACCGGATCGTAGTGCCTACAAACTCGGGACCGGAGCCAGTTGTCGCCGATGTGGACGAAGAGACTGTGGTCCGGCCAAGAGTCGACACCGGATCCGGATCGGTCGTGGCGCGACGAACCGCGGAGATGAATGCACCGTCGGTGGGCGGCAGTCTTAATCCCTGGAAGATCCTGATTCCCTCGCTGGCCGGTCTGCTTCTGGTTTTTGCCGTAGTGTATGCGTTTACAAGAGGGTCTGAGACAACCAACACCAATCAAGCTCAGCCCGGCCTGGTTGCCGATCCAAACAGCCAGGCAGTTGAGCCATCACCTCCTGCAACGGGAGGAGGAGAACAAGGAATACCTTCGGGTGGCGGAATCGCGAACCAGGCGGTTAACGCAAACCAGAATACTAGTGTGAATGCGAATAGCCAGCCTGAGTTTTCCCCCGGCCCGAATGTTAACGCTAATGCGAACACGGAAGGCAATGAAAACGCAAATCGAAACGCGAATAGCAATCGGCCTTCGGCGAACGTTGCTTTCCCCAGCCCGTCCCGCGCGGTGAATACGAACGACCTGCCTACTCCGCCGCCGCCCAAGAGTCCCGCGCCGAAGCCTAGCGTGCAGCCTTCGGAAGCTTCCCCCGCACCATAACGACTTCTAAGGGCAGACAGTAAGCCGCCACGTCGAACGCCGCAGGGCGATTCAGCCGCAAGTCGAAGGCACGCAACCTTCGAAGCACTACTCACGTATTGCGGCTTCGATCATCTCAACAAGCTCATGTTCTCGTTCGATCGAGATCTCGATATTCAGCACGTAACAGGGAATTTCAAGATTGAGCGCCGTTAGTTTCACAGCATCCTTGGCAGTGGTGATCATGCTCTGCGCACCGAACTTATCCGACATCTGCAATAGCGACTCGACATCTTCACGGGTGTACCTGTGGTGATCCTGAAAGGCGCGAGTGAATGCCAGTCTTATTTCCGCACGCCGCAATTGGTCAAAAAAAGCCTGAGGATTTCCAATAGCACAGAATGCAGTAAAGGGTTGGGGCAGAGCGGTAATCTCTTCTGGCAACCCGGAGGTCATGTTTGTAAGGCACTTGACTCTCATTCTTGAGTTGAACATTGGACGAGAGTCAATCAGACCACCAATCTCTTCCTGAAGCGAGACCAGGTCGGCAGTCTGATCCGCCCTGGTGATTACGACGCAGTCAGCTCTCGAGGCCTCCCTTCGGGGTTCTCGCAACCTTCCGTGAGGTAGGAGCGTCCCGCCTCCCCAGGGATTGGTCGCATCGACTGTCAGGATATTGAGGTCACGTGACAGGCGGAGATGCTGGAATCCGTCATCCAGAACAAACACTTCCATGCCGAGATTTTGGATGGCCCATCTACCTGCCGCAACTCGATCCTGATCGCTTATCACGGCAGCGAGTCCATTAAGGCTTTGCGCGAGTAGGAAGGGCTCGTCACCAGCTTCCGCACCAGTTGCCTGAACCGTCACGCCATCTGAAACAACGACTCGAGCTCCCGGATTAGCCCGCCCGTACCCGCGCGTAAGGATGCAGACCTTTCTCTTATCCCGCGCAAGGACTCGGCATACCCACTCGACGAGGGGCGTTTTGCCCGTTCCGCCGGTGGTGATGTTTCCCACGCTGATAACCGGGGCGTCGAGCTTGGTTACCGCCAGCAAGCCTCTCCTGTAGGCAGCGAGCCGTGTCTGGGTTACTGCTCGGTATAATGCACTCAAAGGTGGAAGCACGAGACTGGAGATTGGGCTCATGGGTTTGTGCAGAAGCAATTGAGTGGGGGCATTTTACCCGCACTGAACACTTAGTGCGCCTTTTGCGAAGTGAGTATCGAATCGAGCAAGTGCAGTGTGCGCTCTGCCGCCCCTGAGTTCCGTTCGACCAGTTTCCTTGCGCGCCTTCCCAGTTCGTAGCGGCGCTGTTGGTCTTCAAGCAATTCGGCAAACACTCTTCCGAGTTCGACTTTTGCTTCGGTCCCGGACAAAGGAGGCAGCTGAATGAGAGCATCATCGTTCACAAACGCTTCGACGATAGCTTCGAAGTTGTGGGTATGTGCGCCCGTCACAATTGCTGCTCCGGTAGCCGCAGGCTCAAGTATGTTGTGACCACCCGTGTTGGCGATGCTACCACCAACAAAGACTATTGAGGCCAGCGCGTAGACGGACTTCAGTTCGCCTATTGTATCAAGCAGAATCACTTCACAATGTCCATCGGTTGATTGAGCGGGCCTCGTGCGGCTGGTCCACGCCAGACCGGATTTTTCGATGAGGGAGGCAACGTCGGCAAAGCGTTCCGGGTGACGGGGAGCCAGAATGAGCCGGGATTTTTGGGACGAACGCTCTCTTAAGAACTGAAATGCTCCGAGAACGGCGCTCTCTTCCGGAGCATGCGTGCTGGCGGCGAGAATCAAGGCCTCCTCGCTCCTGATATTGAATCTCCGGCGGAAGTCGGCCGCTTGTGAATTTGGATCGGACAGCTTTCCGGCTTCGAATTTCAAATTGCCGGAAACGAAAACTTTGCCGCGGTCCAGTCCGAGACGGCTAATGCGCTCGGCATCCGCCTCGGTTTGCATCGCGGCGAGGCTAACGCCTCTCAGAACGCGACTAACAAATCCTCTAATCCACTTATACCTGCGGTAGGACTGGTGCGACAGGCGACCATTGACAATGGCTACGGGTATTTGCTGGATGCGGCATTCGCGCAAAAACCCCGGCCAGAGCTCGGTCTCCATGATCAGAACGGCGGACGGTCGAATTGCCTTCAGTGCCCGGCGAACAGTCCAGCGCCAATCAAACGGAAAATAGAAGATGCTTGCCGCTTTGTCCTTGAAAACCTCACGGGCGAGATTCTGTCCCGTTAGAGTGATCGTTGATACGACCAGAAGGTGATCAGGAAAACGCTTGCGGATGCCTTCGACCAACGGTCGAGCTGCCTGAGACTCACCTACTGACACGCAGTGAAGCCAGACAACAGGCCGTCCGTCATTCTTGATTGGGGGAATCGAACCCAGGCGCTGGCGAAATCCGGCGACATACTTGCCGTGGTGGAAGGCGTCAAACAGAAACCGAGGAAGCAGTATTAGAAAGCCTAACGTTAAGAGCAGACTGTAAACGAAGTACATAGGGGCGGCCCAGGGCTTTTCGGCAACAGGTGCCCGCTAATCGCGCACTGCGCGCGCGCTCTTCCCATAACCCGATTTACTTCGCCCGTTCAATGTAACGCCCTTCGGTGGGATCCACGCGGATACGGTCTCCTTCGTTCACAAACGGTGGAACGGTAATAGTAACTCCGTTTTCAAGCGTTGCGGGCTTGTTAACGTTGGAGACAGTTGCTCCCTTCATCGTCGGTTCTGTTCGAGTTACAGTAAGTTCCAGCGACGGCGGAAGGTCAATACCAACAGGGGCGCCCTCGTAAAACTCAGTTTGTAACCTGAGTCCGGGATTCAGCCACTGAGCAGCGTCACCCAGGTCCTCTTCACTAAGCGCGATCTGTTCGTAGTTCTCAGTATTCATGAAGTGATGGTGGGACCCGTCCGAATAGAGATATTCCATCTCGTGCTGCTCCAGACTTGCACGTTCAACTGTGTCAGCAGAGCGAAAACGATGTTCGAAGGATGAACCGGTTTTAATATTGCGGAGTTTGGTTTGCACCATCGCACGTAAGTTGCCGGGCGTATGGTGCCGAAACTCGATAACTTTGCACGGCTGCCCTTCGAATACGATCACCATGCCGCGCCGAATCTGGGTTGCTGGAATAGCCATAGACTAGTCTGAATCTCCTGCAAAAATAGAATTCTGACGTCCGCCAGCGCCTAGGAGAGCATGACGGCTGTTTCATGAAACGCGTAGTTTAGCGAGCCATTTAGTGCTTTGTCCAGTGCTCGGTGGGCCGTAATCCCTTTGCCTAAACGCCTGAACAGGCAGCAAAAAGGCGACTTTCACCGGACCTTGCAAGTTCGGATCGGTCGCCTTTTCTGAGGAGCCCACCTACCTCAATTGTCTAAACGTTGAACCTGAATCAAGGTTCCAAAAAGAGCTAGGCCGCACGGGCCCGCGGAACTCGACGCTGCCGGGCAATCCGCTCGAGCCACTTTTGCGCTTCCTCGTAATGCGGAAAGCGACGCTCCTCCTGTCTGAAAGCACTCGTGTGATAATACCGCCGGCCGTTGATTAAGCGGGCGGGGCGCTTAACATGGAGCATCTCATGAAAAAGAATAAACTCGACGAATCGCTCGGGTACATCAAGCGAATCCAGCGTCTTACTTATGGTTATGGTGTCATAGACGCGATCATGGTGACCCAGGATATTTCGGGTTCGCCGTTGTGACCACGTAAGCGTGGGTTTTGCCAGGGCACCCGCAAAGTAGCGCTTGTTGAGCTTTGCGAACATCTTCTCCAGATCATAGGTTTCGCCCTGGGCTGAGGAGATCAACTTGCGTCCACGTCGCCGGCGAGCAAGGTCAGAAGAACGCATGACTTCCGGAGTCACCGAATAATCTTGATACACGCGGTTGTGTACGTCTGGGATTCGTTTTCCCAGCAATCTGGCGACCAACACAAAGGCGAGCGCTCGCAAGACGTCCGGTGGTGAAGTCTTACAAATATCCGACAAACGCACATAAACCCGACCCGAGCGTATGCGTATGGTGTGATGCAAACCGGCATAGGGATAGAAGCGAACTTCGATCTCAGGCACGGACCGATTGTTTCCCAAATGGCGAAACGCGTCCCCAAAAAACTTTTTTAGCTCGTTCATCGCCTGTACTCCTGGATGCTGCCTAAGACCGACAGTTAGATTTAGCCGATTTACGAAAGGGCAAGAACCACTTGGCTCAGACTGGGGGAACCCCGGTCTGTAGGGTTAGCTCTAGCGTGGAGTAATCTTATGTAGCTCCGCCGTGGGGCGTCAAATGATTTCCGGCGGTTTGCGAAAACGGCCGCAAAACCAAGCAAAAGAGTCGCCACGATTTCTGCAACAACAGCCTCGTTTTAATGCGGTCACGTAAGTCTAAGCCGCTGAACGATTTCCGGCCTCACCGAGATCAGCACCCCGGGGAGCCGGCTAACTATAAGAGGGGTATGGGATTAGCTGGTGGGAAACCAGCCAGTAATGGCGAGCCGGTCGCGGCTAAGTTCAACTATTTGCAGGTATCTCGCCCATTCCTTTATACTGCGTCAGGCAGTGTATCCATTTCCCGCAATGGTGGGCTTCTGATTCCATTTGCCGGGACACGGAGCACTTTGCCTGACTGATAGTAACGAGTGAGCCCGAAACCAACACAACTGATGCCCCGTCGCACTGCAAACCTCCAAACCTCAGACAAGAATACTCCTGATCCCCGTGGGCAAGCGGTTCTTGCTGCCATCATCAAGGAACATTTGGTGACCGGCGAAGCGGTCGGGTCCCGGGTTTTGTCTGATCGGTTTTCCCATGGTCATGGCTGGAGTTCTGCCACGATAAGAAATGTGATGGCGGAGCTTGAAGAGGCAGGTCTTGTAGAGCAACCGCACACATCAGCCGGCCGAGTGCCAACTGATCAGGGTTACCGGTACTACGTTGACAACATGCTCGGTGAAGCACGACTCTCACGCGCAGACCTCAAGGCAATCGATGCGGTTTTCTCTTCCAGCGGTTCCGATTCGACTTCGTCACCTGAGCGACTCATGGAAAAGGCCTCTCACGCGTTGTCAGAACTCTCCGAGAACGTCGGGATAGTTGTTTCACCTTCGATAGCTGAGAACCGGCTGAGCCACATTGAGTTTCTTCAACTCTCCGACAAACGGATCCTGGTGGTTCTGGTAACGACTTCCAACATCATCCACAACAAAATCATTCGAATAGAAGAGAACCTTAATCAGGACGATTTGGAGCGCACTGCGCGCTACTTGAACACAGAGTTCAACGGCAAGAGCCTGATCAGTATTCGCGCCGAAATCCTGGAATTGATGAGAGAAGAAAAAGCTCTATACGATAGGCTTCTTCGGAACGCGATTATGCTGTGCGACATGAGTCTGGAAGGTGAACAAGGCGGCGCCGGAGAGGTATATGTTGACGGCGCGTCAAATATGCTTACCAAGCCGGATTTTGTTGATATTGACAGGATGCGCGAGCTGTTTCGCACCTTCGAGGAGAAGTCGCGTCTGCTCAAAATACTTAACGAGTGTGTCTCCCGCGAACAACCTGCTTTTCGAGGCGACGTTAACGTTGTGATAGGAAGAGAGCATCCTACCTCCTCGATGCGGAACTGTGCTCTCATCACTGCCCCTTACCGAATTGGCTTCAACGAGAATCCGGGAACATTGGGAGTAGTTGGACCCATGAGAATTGAATATTCCCGAATCATGGCTATGGTAAACTACATGGCTCGGCTCATTGAGCGCCGACTGGGTGAAGAGACCCCCCTTTACTGACCGTGCCTGACTAGGTAAGACCCCTTGCAAGTTTTGGTATCCTAAATATTCATGGCCCCTGAGAAAAAAACTGGCGGACGGAACCGCATTCCGATCAAGTTTTCGGATCTGGAAGAAGAGACCGAATTGCGCAGCGACTCCGAGTCTGAGGAGGATGATGCGGGCGGCAACGGAGCCGATGGCGAGGACTCTGAGGGTCAGTTGAGCCCCGAGCTCACCGCGGCCGAGGAAGATGCATCTCCCGAGGAGGAGAACTCAGACGCGCTGCCTGTTCAATCCGCTAAAGTAACTACAGGCGAGCTTGGAGGGCCTTTATTCGCAGAGTTGGTGGCTACTCGAGCGGAACTGAAACGAGTCGAGGCCGAAGTTGCGGATCTCAAGGACCGTTTGGCCCGCCGGCAAGCTGACTTTGAGAATTACCGCAAGAGAATAGAGCGCGAACGTGTCGATACCCAGGAGCGAGCGGTCGCGGACATTGCCGCAAAGCTATTACCCGTTCTGGATAACCTCAAACGCGCGTTGGATGCAGAGGCCACGGTTGAAGCAAGCGAATCGGACGAGTTTCGTCATTTCCTAAGTGGAGTCGATTTGATTTCCAAGCAATTGAGCGGAGTCCTGGAGGCGCTCGGTGTAAAGCCGATCTTGGCGGTCGGCGAGCCTTTTAATCCGCATGTTCACGAAGCTGTTGTCTCCGAGCCTACCGATGAGTACGAGCCAGACACTGTCATGCAAGAGATCATCCGAGGCTACCGCCTGGGCGACAAACTGATTCGTCCGTCACTCGTGAAAGTAGCGGTAAAGAAGTAAGCGATGGGAAAAGCGATTGGAATCGATCTAGGAACCACTAACTGCTGCGTCGCAGTTTTAGAGGGAGGCGCGGTTCAGATTGTGCCCAATAAAGAGGGTGGCCGAACCACGCCGAGTGTCGTGGGCTTTACTGACAAAGGCGAGCGCTTGGTCGGACAGATCGCCAAGCGTCAGGCCGTTACAAACGCAGCTAACACAGTTTATGCGGTAAAGCGTCTAATCGGCCGAAAATACAACTCTAATGAGCTTCAACGCATGCGTGAGACGTGTGCCTTTGAGCTCGTTGACTCGCCGAATGGCGACGCACGAGTGCGCGTACAGGGCCGAAGTTACAGCCCTCCAGAATTATCAGGCATCGTGCTGCAGCGACTCAAAGCCGCCGCCGAGGACTTTCTCGGGGAGCCGGTGACTGAGGCAATTATCACGGTCCCGGCTTATTTCGACGACACGCAGCGCCAGGCAACAAAGGATGCGGGAAAGATTGCGGGCTTAAAAGTCGAGCGGATCATCAACGAGCCTACAGCCGCTGCGCTCGCTTATGGACTCGGCAAATCCGGCGTCGAGCGTATTGCGGTTTACGATCTTGGTGGCGGCACATTCGACATTTCCATCCTCGAGATGAACGACGGAGTTTTCGAAGTGCTGTCGACTTCCGGCAATACGTTCCTTGGGGGTGAAGACCTCGACGAGAGAATAATGAACTGGATGGCGGATCAATTTCTGGCGGACAACGGAATTGATCTTCGCCAGGATCGGTTGGCTCTCCAGCGCTTGAAAGAAGTAGCCGAACGGGCGAAATGTGAACTGTCTTCCTCGACAGAAACAAACATCAATCTTCCCTTCATTGCAGCTGATGCTACCGGGCCCAAACACTTCAACAAAGCTCTGAGCCGGGAACAATTCGAACAACTCGTTGCCGATTTGATCGAACAGACTGTCGAGCCTTGCCATAAGGCACTTGCGGACGCAAAACTCGAGGCCACCAATATCGACAAAGTAATTCTGGTTGGTGGCCAAACGCGATCGCCGATTGTCGAACGAACTGTAGAAAAGATCTTTGGCAAGAAGGCCTCGGCGGAAATCAATCCCGATGAAGTGGTGGCGATGGGAGCTGCAATTCAGGGTGGTGTGTTAACCGGCGACATCAAGGATATTGTGCTGCTTGACGTGTTACCCCTGAGCCTGGGTCTGGAAACGCGAGGGGGCCTGTTTACCAAGATCATCGAGCGCAATTCGACCATACCCCTGCGGAACAGCCTGACGTTTACCACAGTGGTAGACAATCAGGCTTCCGTGGAAATTCATATCCTGCAGGGTGAGCGTGAAGTCGCTTCAGGCAATCGTTCGCTGGGAAAATTTGAGCTGGTCGGCATTCCCCCAAGTCCGCGCGGTGTCCCACAGATTGACGTTTCGTTTGAAGTCGATGCTAACGGGATCGTATCCGTTTCAGCGCAGGATAAGGCAACAGGACGTGAGCAGCAGACACGAATTACGCCAACCTCCGGTCTCACTCCGGACGAGATTGAACGTTTCATCAACGAAGCCGCACTGTTCGCTGAAGAGGATCGCGAGGCCAAGCAGCAGGTCATACTCCTCAACAAACTGGAATCCCTGCTGCGAAACACGCAGAAGTCGTTTACAAAGTTTGGCGGACTTCTTTCTGGGAACGATCAAGATATGGCCGAGCGCGTGTTTTCAGAAGGCCAGGCCGCCGTTAAGTCGGGCGGTGTCGACGAGATTAACAAGGCGCTAAACGGTCTTGAGCGGCTGGCGAGCCAGCTGACCGCGGCGATGATGAACCCCAGTTCAGATATGTCCACTCAAGAGGTCGAAGATCCGCGTCAATGACCGCGGACTGGTTCCCAGCGACCAACGACCATAAAACGAAAAACGAAAGGTTAGTGACTAGGCGGGATGGGAAAACTGGATTATTACGAGGTGCTCGGCGTTAGCCGGACAGCAACAGATCAAGAGATAAAGAGCGCTTACAGGCGTCTCGCGATGCGGTATCACCCGGACAAGAACCCGAATGATACCGCTGCCGAGGAAAAGTTCAAAGAGGCCGCAGAGGCCTACTCTGTTCTGGCTGATCAGGAGCAGCGCAAGCGCTATGATCGCTTTGGCCATGCGGGAGTCTCGAGCGGCGCCGGCCCGAGTTGGGGAGCGCCTGGTTTTGGCGGCATCGAAGACATTCTGGGAGATCTATTCGGATTCGGCGATGTATTCGGAGGCGGTCGCGCCGGCTCGCGCCGTTCTGCGGCACAACGAGGCGCCGATCTTCGTTACGATCTGGAGATCACGCTCGAAGAGGCCGCAAACGGAATGACCGCCCAGTTGCGCATTCCGCGTCTCGAGACATGTGATACGTGCAAGGGGTCTGGCGCCGCTGTCGGGACCGAGCCTGAAAGCTGCAATACCTGTGGTGGCACAGGACAGGTCCGCTATCAACAGGGGTTCTTCTCAGTTGCGCGCACCTGTCACGCCTGTCGTGGAACTGGACGCATCATCAAGACTCCCTGCGCTGATTGCCGCGGATCCGGTCGCATCGAGCGCGAGAAGCAGATGGAGGTCAAGATTCCCGCCGGAGTGGAGACGGGATCTCGTTTGCGGGTGCCCGGCGAAGGAGAATCCGGCACCGGCGGCGGTTCTGCGGGTGACCTTTACGTTGTGATTCATGTTGTCGAACACCAGCTTTTTGAGCGCCAGGGAAGCAACCTGTATGCTGCGGTGCCGATCACCTTTGCTCAGGCGGCACTGGGATCAGAGATCTCAGTCAAAACCCTTGAGAATGAGGAGAAACTAAAGATTCCATTGGGCACTCAGACCGGCACAGTGTTTCGGCTGAAGGGCAAAGGCATGCCGGTGCTGGGAGGACGGGGCCGTGGCGATCTATACGTCTCGGTTACGGTCGTCACTCCCACTTCTTTGACGCGAGAGCAACGAAAACTGCTGGAGCAACTGGCAACGGTCGAAGACAAAGATCTCGAGGACAGGGGACTTGTTGACAAAGTGCGCGATATCTTCGGTTGATGTTCTTGAATTAACCCCATCAAGGGAGTTCACATGCCATATTCCCCCCTTGGCTTTAGGCGGCTGATGTCGGCCGCGCTACTCATCATTTCTTTTCTGTTCGCAGCAAACGCACAAGATAGTCTCGATAGGTGGAACGAGTTTGATTTCGCGTCGGACTCGATAAAACAGGCGGATATCGCGAATCTCGAGCTTCAGGAGCTAAAACTTCTCCGCGGTATCATTTTCGGGCGTCACGGGCGGGTTTTTAAAGACGTGGCGATTAGGAAGTATCTTGCTGCGCGACCCTGGTACAAGGCGAATTCGGAATATCAGAATTCGATGCTCAATGAACTTGAACGTCGCAATCTGGATCTTATTCGCGATGCCGAAGCCGGCAAACACGATCAGGTACAACCCGGTGACATGCGCTACTACCGGAAGCGACAGCTCACCAGAAAGCAACTCGGCAACCACAGCAAGGCGGAATGGACGGTGCTCTACGCCGAGGTTGAGGCCATTCACGGGAAGCGTTTTGACGATCAACCCTGGCTGCAACAGTACTTCGACGAACGTTACTGGTATAAACCGAGCGATCGATATGACTCGAAAGAGCTTTCCACCATCGAGCGGAAGAATCTACAGACTATTGCGGCAGCGCAGAAAACGCAGCGCAAACTGGCCCTTTCGCCTGGCGACATGGAGTTATTCGAAAACAAACTGATCTCAGAGCAGATGCTGAAGGGGTTGAGTCTTCACGAACTACGCTTATTGCGAAATGAAGTCTATGCGCGGCATGGGCGGCAATTTCGCGCCGCCTGGCTGCAACAATACTTTTGGAGCCAGCCATGGTATGAGCAGAACGAAGATTTTCAGGACGAGCAATTGTCTGGAAGCGACAAGCAGAATGTTGAAACGATCGTGAAATATGAGAACAGAATTCACGACGAGTTGGCCACTAAACCTCTGACCCGAGCCCTGCTCGAAGGCTTGTTCGTGGAAGACGCCAGCAAGATGCGGCAGGAGATCTACGCTCGTCGCGGCAAGGTATTCAAGGAACCGTGGCTGGCGAAATACTTCTCGAGTTTCGACTGGTATAACCCCGACCCACAGTTTACGGATAGTGCTTTGAGTGAGATCGAGAAGAAGAACATTGCCGCGCTGCTGGCTTATGAGAAAAAGGCGGTGAGCGCGATGAGCGTCATCGAGGGTTGATAAGGCTACCTTCGGTCTCGCGTGCCGAGACCACAACAAGTCGAAAACAAGGTCACAAACGGTAACGCACGCCGGCGCGTCGAAGCGCTTCATCTTCCAGATCGATATTTTGCAATCTCAGCATTACATCGGCGTTTAGATCGAGATCAGCACGCTCGCCCGCTTTCAGTTTCACTGTTCCTGCAGCGGCGATCATGGCTGCGTTATCCGTTGACAGGTGCGGCGAAGGGAAGTAGACGGGAACTCTTAAGTCGTCCGCTGCCTTACGAGACGCTTCTCGCAACGCCCCATTACACGCCACGCCACCGGCAACAATTAATGTCCTGGGTTGGAATTCCTCAGCGACCCGCTCCATCGTTCCCACCAATGAGCGTACAACCACACTCTGAAAACTTGCGGCGAGGTCTTTTATTTCTTGCGATGGCTCTCCACCGTTGCTAACCGGCCGGAGTCCGGTTTCACGCGCATGTTTTGTAACTGCGGTCTTCAGACCGCTGAAACTGAAATCCGGCAAGCCATCGCCCATTCGTGGAATCGCAAACTTCACTGCGCGAGGATTGCCTTCGCGTGCGAGCATTTCAATAATTGGTCCACCCGGGTATCCGAGCCCCAGCATTTTGGCGACCTTATCGAATGCCTCGCCGGCGGCGTCGTCGCGTGTACGAGCGACGACTTTATACTTGCCGGGTTCCGGAATGTGGAAAAGATTCGTGTGGCCTCCAGAAACAATGAGCGCGAGGGCAGGATACTCAACCGGTGGATTCTCAAACGCCACGGAATAGATGTGGCCCTCGATGTGATTGACGCCCACGAGAGGCTTGTTTAGCGCAAAGGCCATGGCCTTCGCATAGGAAACTCCCACAAGCAACGAACCCACCAAACCGGGTCCCACTGTGACGGCCAGGCCGTCGATCTCCCGGGCCTGCACGCTGGCACGCGCCAAAGCTTCCGAGACGATTGGCACGATCTTATCGAGGTGTTCGCGAGAGGCCAGCTCCGGAACTACGCCGCCGAAGCGCTCATGTATGGCGACTTGCGAGGCAATCACAGACGACACGATCTCCCGACCGTCACGCACAAGGGCCGCTGCCGTTTCGTCACAGGAAGTTTCGATTCCTAGCACGAGCATGGTTGAATCTTATCAATGATTGCGTGAGGTAGCGAACCCATCGGAAGTCGGAGTGGTGTCTTGATTTGAGGTCCCGCTCGTTTCCTTCCTAAGTTGGTCAAAAAACAATCCACGAACTCACACGAGTTCCACGAACAAAGGCAGAAAGCACGCGAGAAAACTTAGTGTTGCTTAGTGTGATTTAGTGGATCGTTTGGTTGCTATTTAATTAGGACACAACCGGAGTAGGAGTGGCGGCCCGGAACGGGGTTCACTCACGCGAGGACTTCTCTGAGAGCGGAGACGAAAGCTTCCATCTGGGGTCTGGTGCCAAAAGTAACGCGCAAGAAGTTTGGCAGGGCCGGGAATTGACGGCCGACTTCAACTTTGCGGTCGCGCAACGCCGCGATTATCGTTTTAACATCGCGACGCAAATCGATCATGAGAAAATTCGCATGAGAGGGAATGTACTTAAGACCGGACTGGTCCAATTGCAAGTACAAGTATTTCCTGACCTCGTTGTTACGCCGGCGGCCTTGTTCAACTTGCGCTGCATCTCGGATGCTCGCTTGCGCGGCTGCCAAAGCCATAATGTTGACGCTGTCCCACGTCTGATGAGGTCGCATTCGCTGAATTAATTCAGGGCGTGTGATGCAGTAGCCGCAACGTAGTCCCGCCATCCCGTAGATCTTTGAGAACGTGCGAGCGACTACCAGATTCGGATATTCCTTCACTAGCGGAATCAAACTCTCGTAGTCGTTTGATTCCACGTAGTGGTGGTAGGCCTCGTCGACAAGCACTGTAGTTCCCTCGGGGACTTTCCTCAACAAAGCACGAATCGAATCCTTCGGCGTAAGGCTTGCCGTCGGGTTGTTTGGATTGCAGATGTAGATCAAGCCCGCGTCGCCAGCGGCAGCAAGCATCTTAGGTAAGTCATGAGCATAGTCAGCGGTGAGACTTATTTGCGCCACCTCCGCATTCGCGACGCGCGCGTGCCTCGCGATTGCCTCGAACGTGGGCTCTGCGATCACAAGTTTCTTGCCTGGTCCAGTGAACGCAGTGGCAGCCAGCTTGAGTATCTCGCCCGAGCCGTTACCCAGCAGGACCTGCTCGTTGGCCACGTAGTGGAGCTTCGCCAGATTTTCACTCAAAAGATCGGCATGTTCATCGGGATAACGCCACGAAAGACCGAAGGCTTCATTCATCGCCTTGAGGGCGGCGGGTGACGGGCCGTAGGGATTCTCGTTGGAACTGAGACGCACGATCCCCGTGTTCTGTCCTGTGTGAGAAACAAAGCGCAGCACAGGCGCAGCGCTGGCTATTGTTGGCTTCAGTGCGGCATAGGCCGCGCCCGCACCAAGAATCTTTGCGAATCCGCGGCGGGAGATGTTTGTGTTCATGGTAGCTCCTCGGTTCTCGAGAACTCGTCGGTAGACTTGTTTTCATAGAAGCTCAAGGCCGAGTCGCCTTGCTTGAGTATGCGCCGGCGGTGCAGGTCTCCAACTTCTTCCTCGAGGGTTTTCTTGTGATGATGCTCGACGATGAGCAAACAGTCTTCGGCCAGCAAAGCGTCTGTGTGACGACCAAATAACTCAAGCACCTGTAGGTAGTCAGTAGCATAGGGCGGGTCGTAGAACGCGATGTCCCATGGTTTATTCCGAGTAACGTTGGCCGCACGCCGCAAAAACTCAACCACCTCCGCCTGCACAATCTCGGTTTCGTTTTCGGGAATGAGACAGAGATGGAGATTTGATTCAATCAATCGACACATCCTCCGGGAACGATCGACAAACGTCCCGTAAGCCGCGCCGCGCGAAAGCGCTTCAATGCCGACCGCTCCCGAGCCGGCACAGAGATCGAGAAAACGCGCACCTTCAATCCGCGGCGCTATGACATTGAATAATGTCTCGCGCAGGCGGTCTGAAGTCGGTCGCACCTGCATTGAGGGTGGACTCTTCAGATTTCGTCCGCGAAGTTTTCCGGCAATTACTCTCAGTGACGGCCTTCAATTTCCGCGCCGTGGAGCGCGGGCATCTTGCCCGCACTTTCGCATCGCGCTCAATGCCGAGGAGACCCGGGTTCCGCTGAAAAACGCTCCAACCTGATCAGCCAACACGCGCCAGGCTGAATCTCACGTCAGCCTTAACGCGCTGGATCATCCTGGCAGTCTCGGGAGATCTCTCCCTCTTCGTGAGGTAGAACTCGGCTTCCTTTCGGGCTCGTTCTAGTATCCGTTGATCGCGGACAAGATTGCCGACACGAAATTCGGGAATGCCAGCCTGTTTAGTTCCCAGAAGCTCTCCAGCGCCACGCAGTTCGAGGTCCTTTTCAGCGATCAAGAAGCCATCGCTGGTTTGTTCCATTATTCCCAGTCGTTCTTCCGCGATGCTCGTCTTCTTGTCGGAGGTTAGCAGGACGCAGTAGCTCTTTTCAGCGCCACGACCCACGCGACCACGGAGTTGATGAAGCTGCGAAAGTCCGAAACGTTCGGCATGTTCGACTACCATCACCGAGGCATTCGGGACATCAACACCAACCTCGATCACCGTAGTCGAGACCAGGATCTGAATCTCGCCGGAAACAAAGCGACGCATAACGTGCTCTTTATCGAGAGGTTTCATCTTCCCATGAACCAGGCCCACGGTGGCGTTCGGAAATACTTTGTCGCGAAGGTACTCGTAGCGCTGCGTCGCATCTTTAAGATCCATCTTCTCCGATTCTTCGACCAGCGGGTAAACCACATATGCCTGTCGGCCCGCTTTGAGCTCGCTCGCAATGAGCTGCTTGACTTCCTGCCGGTCGTCCTTGTTGTCTGCGAACACCTGGGTCTCGATGGGGGTCCTTCCCGGCGGCAGTTCGTCGATTACCGAGACGTCGAGATCGCCGTAAACAGTCATGGCCAACGAGCGAGGGATCGGCGTGGCAGTCATCACCAGCACGTCAGGATTAAGTCCGCGCGCTCGCAGTTCTGCGCGCTGTAGCACGCCAAAACGATGTTGTTCGTCGATAACCGCGAGACCCAGTCGATTAAACTTCACAGACTCCTGAATCAACGCGTGCGTCCCGACGCAAGCGTCGATCTCGCCGGCCGCCAGGTCCGACTGCAATTTGCGTTTCTCCACGGAGCGGAGGGAGCCCGTCAGAAGCTCAACTCGATAAGGAGTCTTTGCCAGGATGCGCTTGATGTTGCGAGCATGTTGTTCGGCGAGTATCTCGGTCGGCACCATCAGGGCCGCCTGGTATTCATTCTCCATCGCAGCCAGCATGGCAATCAAAGCCACCAAGGTCTTGCCGCTGCCGACGTCACCCTGGAGCAATCGGTTCATCGGTGCATCCGACTTAAGATCGGCGAAGATTTCGCGCACCACGCGTCGCTGAGCACCGGTGAGCTTGAAGGGAAGCACCGCGGCGATAGATTCCTTCACTCGACCGTCAATCCTTATCTTAGCGCCTTTGGATTCTTTTACGCGCTGACCTCGTTTCAAGAGCAAGCCGAAAGCAAGCCAGAAAAAGTCTTCGAATATCATTCGCAGATGTGCAGGACTTCTCGCCGCTGCATATTCATCCAAGTTGGCATCCTCGGAAGGGAAGTGAATCTCACGTAAAGCTTTGGAGCGGGAGATCAGGCGTTGTCGCTGACGTAGGTCGGCTGGCAGCGTCTCCATGATCTCTTTATCCGAAATCAATTCGAGCGTGGCATGAATGATCTCTCTCAGGCGTTTCGACGAAAAGTCTCCCAACTTGCGATAGACTGGGACGCGCCGCCCGGCGTGAACGGCGGCCAGAGCAGGATCGTCAGAGTCGTCATCGTTCAGGTTATTCTCTTCGGTGAGTGATTCCCGCTTTTTCCCCATCGCGCCATCTCCCTTTCCGGGTAGGGAGGGCAGCACTTCAAGCTCGTCGCCTGGTTTATGCAAGCGTAACGCGAATGTTCCCCGGCGATCGTCCCACTCCCATTTGCCGAAGGTGATGAAACGCGTGCCTTGAGTGAGACGTTTCATGTAGTACTGGATGATGTCGTGGGCATGCGATCCTGAAACAAACCACCAGACGACCACTGGTCGTCCGGTCTTGTCCTTGTCAGTTGCGGAAACCTCGAAGATGTAGAGTCGCGGCTTACCGTAGGCACGGTTCCTCCCCACCTGATAGCCGCCGGCAACCTTTGCGAAGAGTTCAAGCGACGCTTCCATGCCCACCTGCAAATCCCGGATGCGAGCAAGATTCGAGCGATCCTCATAGCGCATGGGCAAATAGCTGAAGAGGTCTTCGACGATTGCGTCGCGGGCACTCTTCTTCCCGTTGTAGCTGGCCAACGCAAGTGCAAGCTTGTGGGACATTGTCTCGCCCAGCCGGGCGATGCGGTACTGGTAGAGTTCGTTTACTGGCGTATCGAGGCTGAGAGGGGCAGGCATCGTCGTGATCTTAGCATAGCGCGCCGGTTGATGAACCGGGGTCCATGGTTTAACGTTTAGCTTTGGAACAGGCTTAATTTCTTCACAGGCAGGTGTTTCTATGAACCGCTTGGAATCAATGGCCGAGAAAATGCTTCGAGAAGCAATCGAAGCAGGTGAGTTTGACAACTTGCCAGGCAAGGGTCAACCGATCGACCTGAGCGAAAACCCTTTCGAGGATCCAGATTTGCGCGTGGTCCACAAACTCCTCCGCGACGCCGGCTTCGCTCCGGCTTGGATCGAAGAGCGCAAGGACATCGACGCGCAGTTTGAGCTTGCCCGTCAGACTTTGGAACGCGCGTGGGCCCTGTATCACCCAGCCGGTGCTTCGCCGAATGAGGCCGCGTGGGAACGAAATGTCAAAGAGTTTCAAGAGAAGGCTGCCGAGCTTAACAGCCGCGTTAGGATCTACAATCTAAAGGCTCCAGCCGCGGTGTTTCACCGAAAACAGATCGATGCCCACAAGGTCATTCAAGAGATAAAGGAAAAGACATCAGCGTAATTGGTTTGCAAGGTTTAAAAGGAAAACTCAGATCATGGAAGGTTCAAGGATGGGTTCCGACCAAAGTTCGAATACGTCTCAGCGACTGCGCGACGTGCGCCAAACTCTGTTGCGCTTGCACAAGACGCTACTGGAAAGCGAACGTGAAAGTTACGAGAGAGAGCGCGGGCGTGTCGACAACAGCTATCATGTTCTAAAACTGGTCATGCACGATCCACGGTTCGCCTGGCTTCACAGCCTGTCCGAGCTGATCGTGCGGATTGATGAAATGTTAGACGCGGAGGAACCGCCCGGCGAAGGCGACGCAAATAGCGTAATCGAGGAAACGCGAACTCTGCTCACTCCTTCTGAGGCAGGCGGTGAATTTCAGATGAAGTATTTCGCCGCCTTGCAACAATCGCCCGACATCGTGCTGGCACACGCTGAGGTTGTCAGGGTTCTCGGCAAGCGTCCTTCTCAGGTTCACTAGTCGATCAACAGCGGTACCAAAGAACAATGAGCGCGACCTTCTCAGGTCGCGCTCCACTTTCCGTTCTTCTCCTGGGCTCTGTTAACGAACGCCTTTAGCGTTCACATGGGTATTAGTTCAAAGCAGCCGTTGCTTCGGCCTTCTCACAGTGCTGATCGAAAGCACGCGTAAGTTCCTGCGCGATTTCCATCGGACCTCGGCCTTCAATTTGATGGCGCTCGAGCATGTAAACGAGCTTGCCGTCTTTCAGAAGGGCAATAGAAGGCGATGAGGGCCCATAGCCGGTGAAGTAGCTTCGCGCTGTCTCGGTGGCCTCGATATCCGCGCCGGCAAATACGGTCGCAACTTTGTGCGGACGGACGTCATGCTGAAGAGCAAGTGCAACACCGGGACGGGCCTTACCTGCGGCGCAACCACAGATCGAATTTACCACTACCATCAAGGTGCCTTTTTCGTTCTGGACTGCCTCATCTACCTGGGCCGGCGTCTTCAATTCTTCAAAGCCCAGGCGAGTTAACTCTTCGCGCATCGGCCTAATCATGATTTCTGGATATGGCATTGCTTTTCTCCTGAGCCTGAATCTAGTCGCCCTCGATTCTAGCACAACGACCGAAGGAAACGGCTCAGAGATTGGATCAGTTGGATAAAACCTGAGCTTAAAGGCGGCACTCAATACCTCAGAACCGGGACGGGTCATTTCCATGTACGATTTGTCATTTATCACTTTTCATTGACCATTTGGTCCACGATGCTCCAGGTCACCAAGAACCCCACGATCAAAATGACGAATGAAAAATGTCAAATGGAAAATGACCCGCTCCCGGTTCTTTATCGACCACGACCTTAACCGCGTAGGCTTCCACCACTACCGCGGTGGTTCCGGATAGATGGCGGTGGTGCGGCCGGTCTCGTTGTCGAAGATCTCAACTGAGGAGATCGTCGCGCAGCGTCGAGCGTTTTCCGATCGCGACAGCACCTGCACGATAGCTCGGATTTGGAAGCGCCTTCCTTCAAATCCCGGTGGAATCGCTTCGTGGAAAGGCAGATCAAGAAACGCTCCGTCGCCTGGCAGGATGCTCTCAGCCGAGCGAGCGACTATGTTTCCTCGCTGGTCGAGGAACCGCAAACGCACATGGCACGGGAGGGTCGCCAGCAGTTGAGGCACTTGATCT
Source organism: Pyrinomonadaceae bacterium (assembly GCA_050748205.1). Taxonomy (GTDB): domain Bacteria; phylum Acidobacteriota; class Blastocatellia; order Pyrinomonadales; family Pyrinomonadaceae; genus PSRF01. Next base: position 20,334 of record JBOGOU010000305.1, read on the forward strand.
GCCGTCTGGTCCGTAGCAGGCACGCTTCTGAGGTTGACGACGTTGAGCCGCGCCGTTTGCCCGCGCGCCAAGCCGATCATGCCGAAAAGTGTAAGCGCACGACCGCGCGCCACGGCCGCCACAGAGTCTTCCTCCTGCGCGCCGACCCGTATCGTCTGCCGCCAGGCCGGGATCGACATGGCGACCATCGCCACTGCCAGAAGCAACGCTATTGTCATTACTCTTTTCATCGGTTTTTCCTCCGTTCTTTACAGGCGATTACAATCTTCCGTGAGGCGTACGGCGAACCGGCACTTCGCTCGCACGCCCTCGCGGGTTTCACTTAACGTGTTTATGAGGTGTTTGGGACCTAAGGCTTAAGGTGATTGGCGATGCGTTGCGCCCACTTGGCCGCCGCATTTGCCTCTTCGGCGCTGAGGCCCAAAGCCACGAGTGTTCGTTCCAGGCTCATACCGCTGTCCAGTCCGCGCAGGATTGCCTGGGGCGTGACGTTAGGGTTCGAGTCATTTAGACGATTAGCGATAATGAGCGCCGAGAAAAACTGGCTAAGCCGGAGGTCAGGGTTGGCCGCCTTCGCCTGCAGGTAAAAGTTCTGCAGTCTCTCAGGCGACACGTTCAGCCACCGCGCAAGTTTCTGAAACCGGTTTGCTTCCTCGTCATGACGCCTTGGCGATTCGCGTCGTGCGTCCTCATCGCGTCTTTCACGCTCATCACGTCGTTCGTGTTCTTCGCGGCGTCGCCTTTCATGATCATCACGCGTGCGCTCAACATCGGGCAATCTACGGGGCCTTTCGACTGGAGTCGGGAAATCATCGCCGGGAAATCCGCGACGCCCTCCGGGGACGACTATGATTTCTCTCCGCGGCGCCATCACTCCTCCGACAGGGCGAAGCCCGCCCGACGGGTTACCGACGCCCGCTCCACGACCGCCTCCACCTCCGCGAACCTGTGCGAAGGCCTCTGCGCCCATGCCAACGGACAGCAAAAGACCTGCTGCCGCAATAAACAAGAATCTCTTCAAACATTTCTTCAAGCTTACAGTCTTCATCTTTCAAACCTCCTTTAGCGTTGTCCTGGGGCGCGCTCCACTCCGGCGACCGGAACCTTGCGTCTGCTTCTAGTGTTCTCGTTCGCGTTTTCTCCTTGGGGACCCGCCCCACTTGTCAATTGAAGGCGCCTCGCTCTCGAAGCGGCTTCGACTAACAGACAGGGCAATGGAAGTGCCACGATAGTGAGCTTCAGCTTGAAACCCCCAGTGCGCTAATTGCTGGGCTTTTCGTGTGGTTTGGGCGGGGGAGAAGGATGATCGAAGGAGTTATGAGGCGAAAATTCTCAAATCGATCGGTGAGAGTTCAGCTGAGTGTGACAGATGTGAACAGCAGGAAGATCCTTTTCCATTTGTCATCGCAAGTAACCATTCAACTTTGAAAGTCTCACAGGTTGGGAAGGTGGGCTTGCCCCCGCCTCAAGATGGAAGATCTCTCAAGCTCAATCGCAATGATCTGCAAGTCAGATCATCCCAAGGGCTCTATTCAGAAACAACAGTTTTTGTGGAAAGCCTTTGAAAGAATTGAAGGACTCACAGTTGAGGCGGGGGCAAGCCCACCTTCCCAACCTGTGAGACTTTCAAAGTTGAATGGTTACTTTTGATTTAGCCTCGCTGACGACTCAACCGGCAATGCGATAGTAAACGTAGAGCCTATGCCGGGACTGCTCTCAAGGTAGACGCGCCCGCCATGCTTCTCGACAATCTCTTGGACAAGCGGGAGGCCGAGGCCGGTACCAATAATGCCCAATGCGGCGTCGCGCTCCAGGCGGTAGAATTTCTCAAAGATGCGCTCGCGCTCATCTGCTGGGATGCCGGGTCCTTGATCACTTACACGGATGAAGACGCATGTTCCGTCGCTTTCGGCCTCTACAGTCACCTCGGAGTTGGCGGCGCTGTACTTCATCGCATTGCTCAGAAGATTGTTGACCGCCTGCGGCAGAAGCTGCGTGTCAACGGCCAGCGGCGGCAGTGGGCGACTCACCGATTCGGCAATCTTAATTCCTCGCTGGGCGCCAATTGGGGCATGGACGCTGATGCATCCGGCGATCAACTGTTCGACGTCTACATTTGTGATTCTCAACGCCTGCATGCCGGATTCGAGGCGTGCTATGTCGAGATAACGGTTGATTGTCTCGCTCAAGCGTACAGCTTCGGCATGAATCGTCGTGAGCATTTCACGTGCTTCATCAGTTTCGACGGGAAACTTCAGCAATACATCGCTCAGTCCCTGAATCGAAGTCAGTGGCGTCCGTAACTCGTGGGATACAAGTTGCAGAGTTTCCATTCTGATCTGGTCGAGCTCCACACGCCGCGTGGTGTCAGTGATGAGCGCAACTATTCCAATCACCGGCGTCTCAGGATTTACTGTGGAAAGAACAGGTGATTCGGGACGGGCTGCGTTGTCTGCGCCTGAGCGGGTGCTGATCGCGGAAAGATTCAGGGAGTAATGACGCCGCGCGTCGGCGGCCTGAATGGTGAACTCTTTATGAAAGATCCGCCCCAGCGAGGCTTCTTTAAGAGCAAGACTTAGTTCCGCTTCATCAAAGACCTCGCGCTCGATAAAGCAATCGGCAAAATTCTCCGCTGAAAGTTTTTCCGGCGAAGAATCGAAGACTTGCGCTGCTTCCCGATTGGCGAACACTATTCGCCCAGCGGTGTCGGCTACCAACACGCCCTCGCCCATGCCTGACAAGACTCGATCCATGAAGTTCATCCGCGCCAACAGCCGTGTGGTAATGCTGTCCACAGCCCGCAGCTTCCATGCGAGGTCGCGCGGTAGATCCAACCACATCGAACGCTCCTCCTTGGTTGAAACGTCGCTTGCGTCCTCGAGCAGAAATCCCTTCTGCGTGTGGGCCAGGGCTTCAAGTTTGAGGTCGAGACGGCGGCTCGTGTTGAGCGTTCGATTGAGCAATAGTGGAATCGACGCAGCAAAGCCGGCCAACATGCCAGGCAGTGGCGGGATGACGAGCAAGTGCTTGAAAGCGAAAAAACTTCCGCACAGGATTGCGAGCAATATTGCGCCGAGCCCGGCTACCTGCCGCCAGCCATCGAGCCGGCTGACAACCAGGGCGGTAAGAAAAATGATGCCCAGCGAGATGAGAAAAGCGTAGCTCTCAGGCACATGTCTGAGCCACAGGCGTTGCCTAATGGTGTTGATGATGTTGGCGTGGACCTCGACGCCGGGCATCTCCTGCCCCGCTTGCCGCTCATTCGCGCCATAGTGCATGAAAGGTGAGACACGAGAGTCACCCATTGACGGTGCGACCGCCCCTACAAGCACGATCTTGTCAGCAAACACCTCGATCGGAACCTGCCCGCTAAGCACGTCCGCGATGCTATATCTCCGAAACGACGCAGGCGGGCCCGCGTAGTTGATTAGCATCTCGTTGGAGCGCATCACCTTGACGCCGGGAATCGCTGAGCCTGCCGGCTCCTCCTCGCGCAAGGGTATTTGATACTGGCCGAAGCGAAGTTCGCCGGCCTTGTCCTCACCAAAGTCTTCCGCGGGGATCTTCTCAGCGACGCGCACAACCTCCAGGCCAAAAGCCCAAAGTCGCGTACCCGCGTCGTCGCTCTTACTTAACTGAATTGCGCGCAAGATTCCATCAACATCAGGCGACACATGCGCGTGCCCAACAGCTGTGGCCGCACTACCCAACACCGGTCGCAGCCAGACAATCGATCCACTCCGATCAATCTCTTTGCCTTCCGCGGCTATCAATTGCGCGGGAAGAACGACGCGCCCGTTATTCCGAACGGCTTCGGCCAACCTCTTGTCGTCACCCTCAGCGGATGGCTCGGCGTAGACGATGTCGAGTCCGACGGCCTGCGGACGCGCTTGTGAAATCTTATCCAGCGCTTCAGCCATTACAGAACGCGGCCACGGCCACCTGCCGATGCGCTGAAGGCTCTGGTCGTCAATCGCCAGAATTAAGATATCGTCCGAGGCTTTAAGCTCTCCGCGCAGCCGGAACAGAACGTTAGTGGCGGCCGCGGAAAGAGACGGCGCGAACCACACAACCAGCGCCACGAGCGACATGCTGGCGAGAAGGATCAGCGCAGTTGAACGGATCATTTTCCATTTATCATTTGACATTTTTCATTTGTCACTTTATTGGGTGGGAGTATCTCCCAGCCGAAACAACGCTAGGGTTTGGCGATGAGAAGCCTCGTGGATAAAAGTAGTCAACGAGTCAACGAGATTGTCAAATGAAAAATAAATGTCAAATTATGTCAAATGAAAAATGTCAAATGACAAATGGAAAATGTCTAGCTTTCTTCGGTTTCATCAAGGGCAGGCGCCAGCCGATCGGATGAGTCGAGGTAGCGATAGAGAGTACGGCGATTGATTCCCAGGATTTCGGCGGCGCGCGATTTGTTGCCGCCGGTTTCCGCGAGGATCAGCCGGATGTAGCGACGGCTTAACTCGTCAAGCGAGGGTCGGTCGTCACAAAGCGAAACGGGCGGTTGGGCGGCGAGTGGTGACGCGGCTGGAGCGCCCCCGGTGATGCGCGCGGGCAAATCGTCAGACGTGATGAGATTGTCGGAGCAAACCGCGACGACGTACTCAACGGTATTCTCCAACTCGCGCACGTTGCCGGGCCAGCTGTAGCGCGTAAGCTGCAAAAGCGCCTCGTCGGCGATGGCGGTGTGTGAGCCGCTTCGTTGATTGTGTTTCTGCAAAAAGTGGCGCGTCAATTGGGCGATGTCATCAGCGCCACGCTCGCGCAGCGGCGGAAGCTTGATGACCAGCACGCTGAGCCGGTAAAACAGGTCGCGGCGAAACTCTCCGCGCTCAACTAACTGTTCGAGATCGGTGTTAGTCGCCGCGATTACGCGCACATTTGTCGGAAGCGTCTCGCGACTGCCGATTCGTCGCACCTCGCGTTCTTGAATAACGCGCAAAAGGCTCGCCTGAAACGACGGACTGGTTGTGCCCAACTCGTCGAGCAGGATTGTTCCGCCCTCCGTGCTCTCGAACAAGCCCGCTCGGTCACTCGTCGCACCAGTGAAGCTCCCGCGCGTGTAGCCGAACAATTCGGATTCGAGAAGGGTGTCGGTCAGTGCGCTGCAATTAACAGCGGTAAAGGGTTTTCCGGCGCGGTCGCTGAAGTTGTGAATGGCGCGCGCGATTAACTCCTTCCCCGTGCCCGATTCGCCTTCGATCAGCACAGTCGCCTGCGTTCGTGCGGCGTAGGCAGTTAGCTTGTAGGCACGCACCATTTGCGGGCTGTGTCCCAACAAGCCCGAAACCGAGAGGTTCCGTTCGTCGTTGTCGAAGGCTTCAAGAGGCGTTGGCGCAACGCGTCTCGTGGCACGCGACACCAGCGCCAATACTTCGTCAACGTCAAAGGGCTTGGCTATAAAGTCAAACGCCCCCTCTTCAATGGCTTCGAGTGCGATTTCCAGAGACCCTTGCGCCGTCATCGCTATGATTTTGGTTTCCGGGCTGAAACGGCGAAACTCACGTACTACTTCGATGCCCCGCACGTCAGGCATAAAAATGTCTGTCAGGACCACATCAAACCTAACCTGTTGGCCAAGTTCGATTGCCTCGTGGCCACCGGCGGCGGAGACGACTTCATAACCACTCAGGCGCAAGGGAACTTCAAGCGCCATGCGTGCGCCGCGTTCATCGTCAACTACCAGGACGCGGAAGGGGGCGAGATCTTTACTGCTGGTATGCATACTCATAGAGCGACGCGGTGACGCGGAGACGCAGTGACGGGGAGACGGGGAGACGCGGAGACGCTCGGAGAAGAAGGATATGTCCTTTCGCCCAGTCGCGCCATCGCCCCGTCACGGTGTCTCCGGGTCACCGCGTCTCCGTGTCTCCGCGTCATGCTATCCTGCGTCGCCTTTTCATGGTCTCCTCCCCGGGCCTCTTGCTGGCGCCGCGGGTGCATTGGAATTTTGCCTATCAACGGGTGTAGCGGTTCTTTGGTTACGTAGTCTTCTCTCCTCGCTGGCATCCAGTAGCTCTGAAATGTTGTCAATTGTTCTGGTATCGGGTACTCGGCGAAACGAATCATCGTTCCGACCCGGTTTGAACGGCGCAGGTGATGCCGGCAACTCACCTCGCCGAACGCGCGTCATTTGACCCGTCGTGAGGAGTACGATCCCTTCCGGAGCGAGCAAGCTGCTGACCGCGACTTCTCCTTCATGGACGAATACCTCGGTCTCGTTGGTTCTCACGATCACGTCGAAAAGCGTTCCGCGAACGGCGATTACGGCAGTTGGCGTGTTGATCCGGTAGGGGTTGGGCCGACCGCCGAGCCTCTCGATGTGGACGCGCGTTTTCCCACGCAAGACGTTAAATAGTTCCCGTGGCGAACTGCCCAGATCTTTAACATCGACTACGGTGTTTTCGCCGACAATGGCCTGGGAGCCATCCGACAATCCCAGCACTAAGCGCCCCTGCCATCCCGTGATAATGCGGTCGCCCGCTTTCAACTGATCATAGGGCTTAAAGTTGACCTTCTTCAGCTTCGCGCCGCCCTGCGGATCGCGGCGAATCTCAACGGGACCATCAGCGCTGAGAACTTTTGCCGACACTAGATTTTGGGCGTACGTCTGATAAGTGCTGATTGTTAGAAGCACCATCAAACAGGCAAAGCTGGGTAGCTTCCATCTTCTCGTGCGCATCGCACACCTCCTGCCGCTCACGGCACAGGACCAACACTCAATCATTGTACCAAGATTGCGCGTCGCCGGACGGCGACCCGCAAAATAAAAAATAAAAGGAGTTACGGGCCGTCGGCGAAAATCCAGGGGCAAAAGCAGACTGGGGATGTGACAGAAATAGTCAGTCGGCAAGGCGGCGTGGACGGGCTGTTGAGACAAAGTGGCACATTGGGATGCGGAGAATGGTTCGGTTGGGTTAACTCAAGCCTCAGTGAGTCGGGGCTACTGTCGCGCAGGTTCCTGGCGAATTGAAACTGTCCGCGGATCGTCTCCATCACCGGAGATTGTGATCTTCCAGGCATTTGACGGTAGCGCATACCGCCCCAGGCGTTCGGCCCACTCGATTACAATCACCGCGCGTTCGTTGGTCAGCAGCTCGTCCAGGTCTACGGCGTAAGCTGCCGACGCACCTTCATCGAGCCTATAGAGGTCGATGTGATACAGCGGCAGACGACCCTGGTATGGATTTACCAAAGTGAAGGATGGACTTGTCACCTCATCCGGATGAGTGCCCAGCGCGGCGGCGATTCCTTTTACGAAGACGGTTTTGCCGGCACCCAGGGGACCTCGGAGCAATAGGATCTCACCGCCGGCAAGTTTTTCCCCAAACCGGATGCCCAGCTTAAGAGTCTCATCAGCGTGTTTGGTGATCCACTCGCCGGTCGTACTCTCAGATTGCGCCGACTCGTTCATCGTTATCGACACTCCGTCGCTACACCGCCACGAAGCGGGTCAGAACCGACGCTCCAACTTAAGGCTGCTCACCCTCCGGGTCGAGCGAACGTACTGCAGCACTGAGGTGCTGATGAATGTCAGAGGCGACCATTGTGCGCATGCCATATTGGCACGCCGCAAGATCACCTGCCAGACCGCCGACATAGAGGGCGGCAAGCGTTGCAGAAACAGCATCAGCTTCTCCCAGCAGTGTCGCAAACGCTTGCGCATTAAAGCCGGAGATGATGCCCGTTAGGGTATCGCCTGCGCCTGCGGTTCCCAGCCCCGGATTCCCCGTTGGGTTTACGAAGACTTGACCTCCGGGTGAAGCTACAATTGAGCGCGAGCCTTTTAGGACCAGGATCAATCGGTATCTTGTCGCAAAATTGCGAACGGCGTCGACTCGGTCCCTTAACTCTGATTTATCAGTCGTACCCAACAAACGCAGCATCTCGCCGGCGTGAGGTGTAAGAATCAAGGGATATTCTCTTGAGCCGTTCAGATCGTCGGGCCAGGGAGCCAGACAGTTCAAACCATCAGCATCGACAACGACAGGTGTGGTTCGGCGCACGACAATCGACTTCACAAATCTACGCGTACGCTCGTCAGCTGCGGAAAGGCCTGGCCCTACGGCAACTACCGAGGCTTTGGACGCCAGTTTCATTACGTGATCGACGGCGTCATCGCTGACTGCGCCGCGATCAGTTTCCGCGAGCGCCGTCGTCATCACCTCCGGCATTGATGCCGCGGCAACAGCGGCCTGAGCTGAAGCTGGTGTGGCAATGGTCACGAGGCCCGCACCCGATCTGATCGCTGCATTGCCGCACAAAGCAGCGGCCCCTGTGTAGCCGCGAGAACCTCCAACAACTAATACGTGACCATGCGTATTCTTGTAGGAGTCAGGGCTATAACGCGTGCTCACCAGCCATTCACGCGCATCTTCTGCCTGAGTCAAGAAAAGATTGGGTCTTGCAGCGTGAACCAGTGCGGCAGGTGAACCAATATCAGCAACCAGCAGTTCTCCGTTAAAATGCGATGCCGGCGGCAGCACGTTCGCGGGCTTGGGAGCTGTAAAGGCCACGGTGAGGTCAGCCCGCACCGCTTCTCCAATGGGCTCAGCCAAATCAGCGTTAAGGCCAGAGGGTACGTCGATCGCGACAATCAGAGGTCGCGCTCGGGCGTATCGATCACGTGCAGCCCGGATCATGGCCAGGTGTTGGATAACCTGGAGGTAGACTCCCTCTAATGGTCGCGTTAAGCCGGTGCCAAAAAGCGCATCGACAATGATGTCGTAGGTGGCGCGCGGACGGGCAACCTCCTCCCAGTCAGATACAGTCGCAGACTCAAAGAAGCTTAAAGGTGATGGCATCACACTCGAACCCGCTTCGAAGCTCGCCAGCCGGCGTACTATTTCGAAGTTGGTGCGCGGATCGCCTTTCGTGTCCTCTACTCGCCCAAACAAAACTACGTCGGTTTGAACACTAGTACGTGCGAGGGCTCGCGCCACGGCTGCCCCGTCACCGCCATTGTTACCGGGTCCGCAAAGGACTCGGGCTTTCTTATTCTTAAGATCGCCGGAGAAATGAGAAGCAATTGCCCGCAGGGTGGCGTCCGCGGCAGCTTCCATAAGCAGGAGGGAAGGTGTCTCAAAGTTATCGACCGTGAGGCGGTCAATTTGCCGCATTTGCTCGACTGAAATAACAGGCTGCACGGCCTCGATGATAGGGAGAAGGTCGCCGGTCCGCAAGCGACACCGGAAACAAAAATGGCGGCCAGGGGCCGCCTTGCCTGCCTGCCGCTGCGCTCGCCAGTCCGTTTTCCAGGATATTACAAGTACATTATCAATAAACGAAGTTCTCCAGAAAAAAGTTGAGCATCGGCAAAAAATATTTTCAAGTCAACAAGATCGCCCGGAAACTGTTGCAAACTAAGTACTTCCGCCGACGAGGCAGAGCAGTCCAGTTTCAGGGTTTGAGCGAGCGGGCGATGCGGAGCACCCTGCCGATGACGGTGCGGGCCTCCGGAATCCCAAATGAAGAGGTTAAAGTGAAATAGCTCAGTCCGTAGACGCCCAGCACGACGGTGGCTACGGGAATTGGATGAGCCGGTCCCAGCAGCAGCTTGGCCGCCCAGCCAATGGAAGCCGCTATAAGCGCCGCGATCCAGAGCTTAATAACAAAGACAGAAGGGAGGCCTGTGCGGCCAATCCGACGATTCAAACTCCTTCGGAGTAATAGAAACTCAACCCAGGCTGCAATGCTGGCTGAAGCTGTCAATCCGACAACCCCCCACTTTGGCGCGATGTTCAGGGCCGGTGGGAGATGGATGGCGCAAAGGTAACCCAGCACAGTCGCGAGGGCCACATGAATGATTGCGTAAAGTAACGGCGTTCTAGTGTCGTGAAGCGCGTAATATGTCGAGGAATAGAGGCGTCCGAGCGTGGAGGCTAGGAGACCAATACTTGCTCCAGCCAAAATACCCCAGACGTAGATAGCTGCGTCATGCTTGAATTGCCCGGTCTGATACAACACCGCGGCAATCACATCCCCGAGCGCGAGGAAGGCCATCGCCGAGGGAACGATGAAAAAGGCTATCCGACGCAAGCCTTCATCGAGCCGCTTCCGCAAAACTTCAGAGACTTCCCTTGGGGTACCCACGGCGCGCGACATCGCGGGCAGTTCAGCTGCGGACACTGACATGCCAAAGAGGCTTACGGGAAGAGTGTAGAGGCTTTGCGCATATGTCAGAGCCACGACGGCGCCCACTGGTAAGAAACTTGCGAGCACTGCATCGACGAAAGCGCTGATTTGAATCACACCACGGCTCATGAAAACTGGGAAGAAGTTGGTAACTACGGTCCTCACGTGGGCGTTGGCGGTATCGATCACGGGACGAAGGTGGTGAACGAGCTTGAAGACAGTCGGAAGTTGGATCGTAAACTGCAGAGCGCTACCCACGACTGAGGCCCAGGCCACAACAGCAGCAAGTGGAAATTGGCCCACCTTTCCGCCAAACCCCAATAAGGCAACGATGATGCTGAGGTTCCAAACAACGGGCGCAGTGTAGGAGACGAAGAAACGATGATGGCTATTCAATACGCCCAGGCACCAGGCTGAAAGCACCAACAGGCCGGCTCCGGGAAAGAGGATCTTGACAAGTCGGATTGTTAATTCGCGCGTTGCGCCCTCAAACCCCGGGGCTATGATGTCGATGAGATAAGGTGTGGCCAGAACGCCGATAAGCACAACCACCGACGTTATCAACGCCAGCATTCCCAGCACCGCACTGGCTACATGAGAAGCTGCCTCTTCATCATCCTGGGCCAGAAGTTTTGCATAAACAGGAATGAAGGACGCTGAGAGAGCACCCTCCCCAAAAATATTCTGAAGAAAATTAGGAATCCGAAAAGCTGCGCTGAACGCGTCACCCGCCGCCGACGTGCCGAAGTAATGAGCAAAAATGCGTTGGCGGATCAGTCCAATAATGCGGCTTATCAGAATGCCCGAGCCAACAAGAAAGGCGGATTTCCCTGTGCTCGTCACCATTCCCTTTGCTGGTTTGGTGGCTGGAAATTCACCGGCAGCAGCGGCGAGTGGCTCCATGGTTTCGCCCGCGATTAGACTTGCGTCGTTCCGAACGCTCGCAGAACCAGAGTCCAGGTCGTCCATCTTCAGTTGAGGACGATCTGCCTGTGAGGAAAGTCGATTTTCCGGGGTCTGTCCAAACTCTTCAGTTTCGTTTGGATGATCGGTTGGCTGGACGCTTGAAGGATCTTTCATCTGTGATCAGAGATTGTAGTCCTTAATCTTGGTGAGCAGGGTTTTGTAACTAACATCCAGATCCTCTGCGGCCCGACTCTTGTTACCACTGTTCGCCTCTAGTACCTGGGCAATCTTACGTCGTTCGACGAAACGCAAAGCGCGCTGACCCACATCAGAGAGAGTTCCCGAGAGGTCGACAGACCGGAATGCGTCGGATTCCTCAATGTTATTTCCGGCCAGACCCAAATCTCTTGGCTCCAGCGTCATGGTATCGGTAAGAATACAGGCGCGCTCTATCGCGTTTTCCAGCTCCCTTACATTTCCGGGCCAATGATGAGCCCGCAGCGCCTCAAGCGACGCTTCGCTCAAGCTGACTTCTCGCCCGCGTAGTTCTTTGCCGAGCTGCGCGGTAAAGTGTTTTGCGAGGAGCACGATATCGTCACCGCGTTCTCGCAATGGAGGAATTTCGAGCGGGAAAACCGCAATTCGAAAGAACAGATCGCGGCGAAACTCACCAGCCTCTACCGCCCCTTTTAGATCTTTGTTGGTCGCGGCGACGACGCGCACATTCACAGGAACGGGAGCCCGGCCGCCTATGCGATCGATGACCTTCTCTTCAATGGCTCGCAGCAGCTTGCCTTGAACAGGGAGCGGTAGTTCACCAATCTCATCCAGGAAAACAGTACCCTCCGAAGCCAGCTCGAACTTCCCCTGTCGCCTGTCGCTTGCGCCTGTGAAGGATCCTCGTTCGTGGCCAAATAGTTCATTCTCGATGAGCGTTTCCGGGATCGCGGCACAATTAATTGCCACAAAGGGTTTGTCTCGACGATTCGAGAGGTGATGAACCGCACGCGCGAACAACTCTTTCCCAGTGCCGGACTCTCCCAAAAGCAGAACGGTAGCCTCAGTTTGGGCCACTCGTTGAGTTTCGGAAACTGAACGCTTAATAGCTTCCGATTCTCCGATGATGCGCGGGAACCCGTAGTGACGGGACCACTCTTCTCGGAGCAGAATATTCTCAGTTCTTAGTCGTGCCTGTTCCAGGGCCCTCTCAACCAAGAGTAGCAAGTGATTGGAATCGACGGGTTTCTGCAGGAAGTCGTGTGCGCCATCCTTCATCGCCTGGACGGCTTCGTCGATGGAGCCGAAGGCGGTCATCACGATCACCGGAACTTCACCATCGGCGGAACGCGCGGCGTGCAGAACGTCAAGCCCTGACCCGTTGGGCATGCGTAAATCAGTCAGGACGATTTTATGAGGAGCGCGGGAGATTTCGTTGAGGGCAGCCCGGGCATCTGCCGCTTCTGTCACAG
>JBOGOU010000306.1:0-2850 GCA_050748205.1 Pyrinomonadaceae bacterium
TTGAGCGACGATAAACGACAACAAATAATAGCCTTAGGCCGACTCGGCTGGTCATTGCGACGGATCGAGCAGTCCACCGGTGTGCGCCGCGAAACAGCTGGCGCATATTTAAAGGCTGCTGGGATCAGTGTGCGGCGGCCGGGTGGTTGGGGTCGCACGGCAAACCCGGCCATACAAGTGACCACCGACTCTGGAGTCAGTGAACGCGTTTCTCCCAGGTCAGCTAAGACCCCCAAAGCTCTTACCCTCAGCCACTGCGAGCCGTATCGCGACTTCATCGAACTAGGGTTGCAGCGGGGCCGCAATGCCATGGCTATCTGGCAGGACCTGGTTACTGAACAGGGCTTTGCGCACAGCTACCAGAGCGTCAAACGCTTCGTTAACAAACTGCAACCAAGTGGGGCAAAGGAAGCGCGTGCGGTGATCATTACCGAGCCCGGTGAGGAGGCTCAGGTTGATTACGGCACTGGTCCCTGGGTGCGTGATCCCCAAAGTGGCAAGTATCGGCGCACGCGCCTGTTTGTCATGACCCTCGGCTACAGTCGCAAGTCAATCCGCCTTCTGGTATTCCGTTCCAGCGCCCGCGTCTGGGCCGAACTACATGAGACCGCATTTCGCCGGCTCGGTGGCAGCGCACGTGTTGTCGTGCTCGACAATCTACGCGAAGGAGTACTCACTCCGGATATCTACGAGGCTACGCTCAACCCGCTCTACCGGGATCTGTTGGCTCACTATGGCGCAGTCGCACTGCCTTGTCGTGTCAACGATCCTGATCGCAAAGGTAAGGTTGAAGCGGGTGTGGGCCATGCCAAGAAGACACCACTCAAAGGACAACGCTTCGAGAGTTTGCCGGAAGCACAAGCTTACCTCGATCGCTGGGAGACACGCTGGGCCGATACCCGCATCCACGGCACTACCAAACGACAAGTGGCGGCGATGTTTGCGGAAGAGCGGCCACACTTGTTGCCACTGCCACTCGAGCCCTTCCGCTTTTATCAATACGGTCAGCGGGTGGTGCATCTGGACGGTTGCATAGAAGTTGAAGCGGCCTACTACAGTGCCCCGCCGGGTTGGATCGGACGGCGCGTGCAGGTGCAATGGGATGGTCTCAACGTACGGCTGCTGGATCCGCGCAACGGCCAACTGTTGCGCGAACACCTGCGCCAGAAACGTGGCTGGCATCGCATTCAGGAGGCAGATCGCTCGCCGCGCACCCCACTTTCCACAGTGCAATTGCTGGGGCGCGCCAGTCGCGCCGGCGCCAATATCGGCAACCTTTGCCAGGCAATTCATCAACGTCAGGGCCAGCTTGGCGTGCGCCGCATCCTCGGAGTGCTTTCCTTAGCTAAGAAGTTTGGGCCAGTGATTGTCGACCAGGCTTGTGCCGCCGCCCTGGAGCTGAGGGTGCACGAGTATCACTTTGTGCGCCGTTATCTCGAGCGCCAACCGCCACTGCCACTCACCCTGCAGCAGGTTGACCCTTTGATCCGCGAACTGGAGCAGTACCGCGACATCATTCAGCTAAGAATAAAGGAGTCGGAACTACATGAATCTGATTGAGTTGAATCAAGCCTTACGGCAATTGCGTCTCGGGGGCATGGCCGCCGTCCTCGAGACACGCTTACACCAGGCTCAGGCCGAGGCCATGGCGCCCCTCGATCTCATTTCCTGTCTGGTGACTGATGAACTTACCCGTCGTGGCGACCGCCTGCTGGAACGGCGCCGCAAACAGGCAGGCTTTCGCGACCCGCTGAAAACCCTCGACAACTTCGACTTCAACTTCAACAAGAAGATGAATCGCAGCCTGATCTTCGATCTCGCTACCGCTAACTTTATTGGCAGCCGCGAAGACGCTCTGTTTTTAGGGCCACCAGGTGCTGGCAAGAGCCACTTAGCCCAGGCCATTGGTCAGGCAGTCATTCAACAAGGCTACCGGGTGCTTTATCGCGAGACTCATACGCTGCTTGATGAACTCGCCGACGCCACCATCGACGGCACTCGCAAGCAGTTTATGGAGTGGCTAGTCTCCTTGCCCCTGCTCATCCTCGATGATCTTGGTATGCGCAAGCTACCACTGACTGCTGCCGAAGATCTGTTGGAGATCATTATGCGTCGTTATGAGCGGGCCAGTACGCTGGTGACTTCCAATCGCCCGGTGGAGGACTGGGGCAAACTACTGGGCGATGCCGCCGCCGTTACTGCCATGCTCGATCGACTGCTTCATCACGGGCACGTGCTGAAGTTTGGACCGCGCAGCTGGCGCACCAAAACTGAACTCGCCGCTGGATATTGAGTGAAGGAAAAAACAAAGCCTCTGAAGGGCTAAGCAAAATCAAGTGGACAACATGCAAGCGAAAGCGTAAAAACCACTAGTCCCGGCCACTCTCCTATGGCCGGTTTTGAAGTGACCATGTATGGCCGGTTTTCAGGTGACCACCGAGGGCACGACACATGATCGAGGCGTACGAATTGCTTCGAAATACTTCAGATGTATGGTATCGCAGCACTCACCTTTCAAATTCCAACTCCCCATTCTTGCATACATTCGCGTATGACATGTCTCGCGAATTGGGGTTGGTTCTCTGATACGTTCCTCGTCGCTACGCCTCTTTACCGTACTATTGATCCACGATTGCTTTGTTGGCAAGAATCTTTTCTCTGACGCGAGCAAGCTGGTCGTCGAACTTCGTCATATCGGCTTGAAGTTCGGCGTTCACGCGTTTGAGAACTCTGGCGCTGAATTTTAGCGCTAAAACTCCGCCGAAGCTGGCAATAAGCAAGAAAGCAATTAGTCCGGCTTCTTCTATCCATAGTGAGGAAAACACCCCAGCAACAATTACACCCAAAATG
>JBOGOU010000307.1:0-3433 GCA_050748205.1 Pyrinomonadaceae bacterium
GACACCGCCTGCCTACGCAGGAGTATGAGCGAATGTCATTGGCAATTGATCGGCTGTTCCGTTCCGACACTGATATCTCACTAGACCCGACGGAAGACCGGGGTTACATATTCTGCCCTGAGCACAACGGCGTTGCGAAGGAAATAGGTTTCGATGGCGACACACGCCTATTCATCTTTGGACCTCAGGGGCTACCGGACTTGCCGGCGCCGGTCTTCGATCCCGACAAGAAAACGCCAGCCGAGATCTCTGAAGAACCACCGGCAGGTCCTGAAACAGAACCTGCTGCGTCAAGCGCGAACAACACACTGGCGAACAGGCAACCAAGTCTTAGCAGCCAAGATGGAGGCTCGGTAGGTCCATCAGCAGACTCGGGTGCTGAAAGCGTCGCTATCGAAGCGGAGCCCAGCCAAAGTGGTGACGTCGCCCTAAGACTTGGACACACGGTTGCGGTAGACAAACCTCTAAACTGGAACATCTCAATCAAAGGCAATCCCCACTTGATGATTGTGGGTTTACCCGGCATGGGAAAGACTACCTGCATAATCAACTTGTGTGAACAGCTGGTTAAGAACGGCCTAACACCACTGGTCTTCTCTTATCATGACGACATAGAAGAAAAGCTCGGCGCGCGGTTAGGTCTGTTGAATTTTTCTGATATCGACCAGGGCCTGGGATTTAACCCCATGCGCGTTGTCAGCAATAGTGTTCATGGATGGCTTGATAATGTGGGTATGCTTCGTGACATCTTTGCCTCCATTTATTCTGACCTGGGTGACCTGCAAACAAATGAAATACGCGAAGCCATCAAGCAAAGCTACACTGAACTCGGATATGGAAGCACCGGCGCATCCCCAAATGAACTTCCGGTTCCGGAATTCCAACGATTCTTCGATATCCTCAAGTCAAAGCCAAAGCCAAACCTTGGCGTGATTGCCAGACTCGAGGAACTCAACGATTACGGCTTCTTCCGCAGCGCGAGTGAGCAATCCAGCCTGATCGAGAGCCAACAGCCAACAATCATCCGCTTGTATTCAACGCAGAACGAGGTACTGCAAAAAGCCACATCCTCATTTGTGTTGCTAAGCATCTATCAGAATATGTTTTTGCGCGGCGCTCAATCCTTCCTCACGCATGCAGTCGTCTTCGATGAAGCGCACAGGGCGAGCCGCCTGAAGTTGCTGCCAACGATGGCAAAGGAGTGCCGCAAATTCGGGCTTGCGCTTATTGTGGCGTCGCAAGAAGCAAAAGACTTTGATCCCTCGTTGTTTGCATCAATAGCCAACTACCTCGTGCTTCGAGTAACTGACCTGGATGCAAAGGCGTTGGCAAAGAATGTCGCCCACTCATCGGACGCTAGCGGCATTGCCGGCAGGCTTAAGCAGTTGGCTAAGTATACGGCGATGTTCTTCTGTGAGGGCAGACGCCCAGCCTCAGTGAGGCTCTTGAACTGAACACGCTGACCCATCTTGGCTACACTAGTCACCGACGAGAATAGGGCTGGCCCACCGATTGACGCAATAGCGCCGCTCCTCGGACAGTCCTGTCAGTGGGAGCCGGGCTGACGACAGGACACTTGGTGAACGTCACATCAAGTTTCATTAGATGCTCAATGTTCTCCCCAACCTCAAAACGGATTGCCGACCTCAGAGGAGAATTTGAATACGCTTTAGTAACGGTAACGGAAACCAGGTAGCCGCGATCAACTTCCTCGCCCGGTTGAGGAGGTTGATCGATAATCAGTCCGGGCTGAGGTGGTAGGTCGCCACGTGTCGCCAACAGTCGAATGTTCAAGTTAGAGGTGTGAAGAGTGGTTTCGGCGTTTTCATAACTCAATCCTTTGACCGCGAACTCTAGTTTGAGCTGGCCTCGATCTGCGCGTTCCTTTTGTACATCCAAATGGAGCGCCAAGAGTGCGATTGCTGGCACGATTACATAGACAGTCAACACTAAGGTCGTAAGGACTGTGATTAGTAGTTTACTTTTGCCTCGCATGCTGTAGCCAACTAGTACTCCAAACAAAAATCTCATTTCTTCTGCTCCTTTGATTGTCTCTAATGGTCTCTGGGGACGCCGTCCGCTCCTCTTTATTCCGTCTGTGGGACTTGGCGGCGCTTACGCAGGTCATCGGTATTTAATGTAGAGGACCAAAACGGCGTGAGGCATTCGAGTATTGACTTATCCAGTAACGCTAGTGACAGTAAGGCTAGTGACGTGGTGTAGCTCGCGCGATTTACGTTCTTGGACGCGCAGCCTTCCTACAGCAGCGCGAAAGCCTTTGACATTCAGGCGCTTTTGCGTGCAGAATTCCCACTGTCTTTCTTTACCCTGGAGGTATTGCTCACGGGCGCCAATTCTCTCGTGGATGTGAGCTGCGACCTAGCACGCGCCCCTACTACCTTAGCGTTTTAACAGTACTGGCAAAGCATTCCCCCTATGCTTGCAATCTCGATCTCAGTCTTCCTCCTCCTGGCGATTGTATTGTTTTGTCTTGAAGTCAGGCGGGCGCCGGAGACCGACGAACGCAAGAGCCTAAGGAGAACCCTTTCCTTTGTAGGCTTGATGGTCCTCAGTGTCTCTATCCTAGTTCTCAATTTCTGGAAGATAGAACCGCTGGTCAAAGCAGACAAGTTCAAGGTTCGAGGTCAGTACTTTCCACTTGAGAAGAGTATTCAGATCAGTAGTGATCCTTCGCTCGCTGACTATTACTGTCCAGCGCTTCTTGCTCGGGCCGAAGTCGATGCCGTCAATGAAGATCCTCTTATTGAACTCTCACACTACAACGATCAGAATTCGACTTTGCAAGCTGTCGCTAGAGGGATGGCTCGTCCTCTGAAGCTGAAGGACCAAATTCTTAACATTCGGCCTCTGACGCGGCAGAACTCAATAGTGGTTAATTCGATTCCCATCACGTTTTCGAACGGCCTGTTTTCAACCTCACTGACGATAAACGGCACCACTCACAAGATAAACCTGCCGGCCACTGGTGAATCGGTATCTATTGGCGCCTTGCTTTGTCAGACCGGCGTGAGTAGGGCGGATCAATCCAACACGTTTTTTGGTAATACGTTACCAACGGCGCTAGTTTCCGTGAGTCAGGCGTCAGTAACCAATCCACTTGATTTCATCTGGGTCGTTGGAGTTAGTGGTGGAAAGGTAGGTCTCGTGAATGGCACGTCACTTCCGGTTCAAGTTGACGGTGTCGACGCCCCGGCGGAGACAAGTTTCACAGTAAAGAGCGGAGACAGCCTTACGTATGGGGTCGGACGCAGGGCGGTGACCCTTAAGATTCAGATTGAGCCTTCTCTTAATCGCATCTATGTAATCCCAGAAAAGCCTCTGGAACTTCCCCTTTACCGATCGCCATCTCAAGAATCCTCTTCCGAAACAGAGGTCTTTCTTACTTCTGGTATCACACCACCGGGTCCTGCGT
>JBOGOU010000308.1:0-2024 GCA_050748205.1 Pyrinomonadaceae bacterium
GTCAGTAAATTCGCCAAGTTGCATAGCCGGACCGTCACCAGAAAACTCAAACAAAAAGTAAAGGCGATCTAGTTTTTCACCGTCCATTCCGTCCATTTAAGCGATGACTTTCCAAGCACGTCCATTCTTGGGATAGCCATCGAAACCTGCCACTAAAACATAGGCAACATTAACCGGGAAAGCCATGAAGCCGAGCCAGCAATATCCTTCGGGTACTATAGCATGAACTGGAAACCGCGTCAGGTTAGTACCGACAGCGGCGGTGATAGTGGGAGCATGAAGTTGAACTGAGTCACGAGTAAAAAAACCTGAACCACCAGTGCCACGAGAAAAAAACATCCTACCATTGCGAAACTCAGCAGCATTAAGGGCAAGGTCCGGATCAACAAAGAGGCCGGCGAGAAACGAAAGTGATCCATTGCCGGCATCCAAAGACCATGCCTCAGCGAGAACATAGTCAATGATATCGCCTTCGGCGAAAGGGCCGAGAAAGCCAATAGACAAGACGCCGCTCGCGGCACTGAGTTGCGTGAAGGATTTCATTGTCTAGTACGTGAATGGCTTGCCATCCGGCAAGAGGGCATCGACAGTGACAGTCTGATGAGTATTCAATCCAACGGCAGAGAAAATGCCCAGCAAAACACCAAACACCTTGTAGCGATCAAGTGCAATATTGAGCGGAAAACGAACACCGGAAGAAGCTAGGCGGACGAACGTTAAGCCCTCTGCACTAATGATATCCTGGAGTGCAAATAGAGGAGCAACGGAACCACTGAAAAGACCATTAGTACCAGGAAAAGAAAGTGCCAGGCCGGACTGGACGAAGGAAGCGGCATCGTCAGATCGTGTGGGATCACGAAACAAGGACAGACCGATAAGCGCCTGAGCACCGGCTGTCGGCGGTGTCAGGCCAGAATCAACGAGCCAATGAACGCCACGGATTATAGAGCCCTGAGGAAACGGACCGAAAAATGCGGTCCGCGGCTGTGTATCAGAGACACTACCTATGGAGCGGTTGAGATTCATTTTACACCGGGATTCGTTCGATCATAACGACGCGAGCAGCATCGGCAGTTTCGACATTCGCCCGAAGAAGGAACGAGGACGAACCAGCCGTATTCACAGCATAAGTATCGTCTCGGGTCGGGTCAAGGTCCATGTAGGCGTAATTATCCCACCCGTTTTTACCGACCATGCGAGGTACGCCGAGGGTGCGGACCCCAGCAACCGGCTCAAATTCGTGAAGATGCGAGAGAGCAACAGGGGACTGACGGCCCATAAGCTGCGAGAGTTGATGCAAGACCTCGAAATCAGAGGAAGCATAGCCGAGTTGCTGATTGTCCAGAACCAGCTCAATCCGGCCCCAGGTAGGTACAGGCGAAGCACCATCGAAAGCAGTGGTGCCAAAAAGTTGCAGGCCACGGACGACGTTACCGTTTGGAAGGTCAAAGTCCTGAAAACCAGTGGCGGCGAACGTCTTTGAAATGGAGGTCTTACGCTCATATTCCTTGGGCTTCGCGTCAATGAGTTCGATGGTTTCGACACTATATCGAAAGCCGTCATAGCCAGTGTCAGCCACATCGATATCAAGCTCCATGGTTAGCTCCCCTCGCTTGCTGGCAGGAAAACAAGAGTTTTGATCGTAAGCGAACTTGCCAAGCAAAATCGGAAGCGTCATACATCGCCGCTCGTTGTCAACGTCGTCGCCGTTGGCTTCGTAAGGCGTCATGCCATGCCGATAGTAGTTCAGGGCACAAGCATCCTCACCTTTCATCGAGAAGACGGCGGCACCTTTATGAAGGATGCTGATTCGATTGAAGGCGGCGGCCAGATCAAGGCCATTCTTAAAATTGGCGAGTGTACCAGTGTCGTTCAGCGGGCGAATGTTCAACAGGACAGCCGAAAGCGGATTAACAGCAAGGTCAAAAACCTCGATGCCATCGGCGGCAACTGCTTTTTCTTGGACCGCAACGCTATGGAAGAGACGCGGCATGAATAAATCCTTTTATCGAGTACGGAGCAGA
>JBOGOU010000309.1:0-10918 GCA_050748205.1 Pyrinomonadaceae bacterium
CACGCAAGCAACGACGCCACGAGCGCCAGCCCCCCAGCGGGGGGCGTGTAGCGAAGCGAAATGGCCGGCGCGGTGCGAGGAACGAGCGCGCGCCCGGACATGGAGTCGTAGCGGAGGCGCAAGGGGGAGAGTCAATATCGCCGGGCGTCTCGATAATGCCGATTCTGTAAGAGACGCAAGGGCGATGACGCGCGAGGCTTTATCAGCGCGGCGGCGGCCTTTGCCTGATTACAGAATCACGCATTATCGGATGACCGTCCCTATTGACCTCAACATTCGCTGCCACTCAAGTTGGGAGTTAACGAGTCGCTCTGGCAGTCACTCAAGTGAGCCGGCAACCGAGTCCCTGGCGGTAGTGTCCTCTGACCTTTAATGACCTTGAGGACCTTGTGGTGAAAACGAGGGGGTTGAGGTGGGGTTGTGGTGGGTAGACCACAAGGTCTTACCGAAAGCCGCTCAACACTTTGAGCCCTACCTTGTGGGGTTGTGGCAAATAGCAGGTCGAGGGCTTTTTTTCAAAACAACTGATCTGATCTTTCTTTCTCGAGATCTCTATCTCGAGCTGTCGGTGTTGGCTTCGATGAATCAATCCCAACAACAGCGACTAAGAATAATGGCCGGGCGCTTCAGTGAGTGGCTCGAAGCCATCAACTACTCGCCCAAGACCCGCGTCAACTACACCCGCGACGTAAAAGTCTTTCTCGATTGGCTGGCCGGCAACACTCCCGTCAACTCCATCGCCGAAGTCACGCCGGCGCAGCTGCAGCAGTATCAGATCGCGCTCTACAACTTCGAGCGCCAAGACGAAGAAGCAGCGACTAAAGAAAAAGCAGAAGCAGAACCAAAGCGACTGAGCGTCGGCGCTCAGGCCAACCGTCTGGCCGCGGTGCGCAAGTTCTTCTCCTGGCTACTGAGCGAACAGCAGATCGCTTACAACCCGGCCTCGACTTTGCAACTGCCAAAGCAACCGCAGCGCTTGCCTCGTGGCGTGTTGACGAAATCAGAAGCACGGCGGCTGATCGAAGCGACTCCCACCACCAAGCCGCGTGACATTCGCGACCGCACGATCCTGGAAACTCTCTACGCCACTGGGATCCGTCGCGCGGAACTGATTGCGCTGACGATCTACGACGCCGACTTGCAAACGGCCACGCTGCGGATCGAGCACGGCAAGGGCAACACAACTCGGGTGGTGCCGTTGACTCAGAGCGCGATCGCTGCATTGAAACTCTACCTGGAAGAAGCCCGGGCCATGTTCGCTCGTGAAGCCGGCCAGGTGCGTTTGTTTGTCTCGACTCGTTCCGGCGGTCCACTTGATGATGCTGACCTGGTGCGCATCGTCGCCAAAGCCGCGCACCGCGCCGGAATCAAGAAGCACGTCACGCCGCACACGCTGCGACACACCTGCGCTACTCACTTGTTGAAGGGCCGCGCCGATATCCGGCAGATCCAAAAGCTCCTGGGTCATCGCCGTCTTTCATCAACGGAAGTCTACACGCGCGTCGAACTCACTGACCTGCACGAAGTGATCGCCCGCTGCCATCCCCGTGAAAAGAAAAAGTGAAAAGCGAAAATGAATCGCTGCGTAGATGCTTACCTGGCTGAACTCGAAGCCCGGCGCTTCTCTCACTCACGCCGCTATCACTCCGGGCGCACACTAGAGCGGTTGCTGCTCTATCTGCGCGAAGCTCATCAAGTAACAGACTGGCGCGCCGTCAATGAAACTCATCTGCGTGACTTCGCAGTCTATGCTGCGACTCGACATCGCTCACCCAGGGGCAAACTCATCTCAGCGGCAACGTTGCGTCAGTGGCTTTCGATGACCCGTTCGTTCTTCGTGTGGCTGAATCGCAATGGCCACTTGCTGCACAATCCGGCTGAGCGCCTGGCCTTCCCCCGCAAAGAACAATCATTGCCGCACGTGCTCAACGAATCAGAGATCGCCCGGCTCATCGAAACGCCGGACCCGACAACAGCGCTCGGCCTGCGCGATCGCGCGCTGATGGAAACTCTCTACGCTACCGGCATCCGCCACAGTGAAGCACACAAACTCGACCTCTACGACGTGGACACCGCGGCGCAGCGTCTCACGGTGCGTCTGGGTAAAGGCCTGCGCGATCGCCTCGTGCCGCTCACCGAAACCGCTGCCCACTGGCTCACCCGCTATGTCACCGTCGCGCGTCCGGAGTTGGCTTCCGGCAAACTCTGGGGCAAAGGCAAACGACGACTGAAGCACAAGCGATCGCAATCGTCACCCGGAATCACCCGCTCGCCTGGTCCCACGTGGATCGCCTCGACGCCGGCATTATGGCTGGCGGTAACTGGCCGTCGCTTGTCGTATCAAATGATCGCCGATCGCATCCGCGACTACGCGCTGCAAGCTGAACTCAAGGCCTCGGTGCACACCTTCCGTCACTGCTGCGCCACGCATCTCCTGCGTGGCGGCGCCAGCGTCCGGCACGTCCAACAGTTGCTTGGCCACCGTGACCTCAACACGACGGAAATCTACACCCACATCGAACTTCAGGACCTCAAGCAAGCAATAGAATCCGCAAGCCAACAAAGCTTAGGCTGGCATCACATCACAGCGTTATAATGCGGCCTGTGACATCTCAGCAGCTCACGGCTGAAGCTTCCAACGGTTGCAACGCGCCGCCACTTTTCTCTTTAGCTGCTGCCAGTTCTTTGACAACTTGCACTCGCGCGGATGCGGGCGCGTGGTTCAACTACACGTTCTTAACCCTCAAAGAACGGGACAATGAGACGGGCCTCGATTACTTCGGGGCGAGATATTACGCAAGCACCCAGGGAAGGTTCACAAGCGCGGATGAGTTCAATGCAATACTGAATAAGCAGGCATTGGGCCATTCAAGCGATGCAGAATTAGAGTTCGCCGGCTGGATTAGTGAGCCTCAGCGGTGGAACAAATACACATATTCCCTGAACAATCCTCTAAAGTATCTGGATGATGACGGCAACAACCCTCAATCGCTTGAAAAGCTTCAGAAAGCAATACAGCGGCTCGGTGGGTTTAGAGGATTAGCAAAGGCCTTAGTGAGCAAGGGCAATGTTGCCGCTACTGCCACTCAAATCGCACTCGAGACCCTCTTGGGCAACTCAATTTCCTTCGCACCGACGGGCCTCAATTCTGCCGAGATTGAGTTTGCCAAAGAGGTTTCGGCGTTTGAAGGTCGAAGTTTCCTCGGTATCGGAAAAGCTGCGCCTGGAATAGATGGATTCTTACACACAGGTCAGTCACCAACCAACAATCCACAAGCGGTCCAGCTTCAAGAGAACTCGACGGGCGGAGATTATAGAATCTTTGATGACGCCACACGTCACGAGAACCAAGCCGCGAAAGCCGGTCGCGCAAACGTGGATCTTTACGTCAAGTCCACCGACAAAAATGTGACCGTCGGAAGCGTTCTTAATTTCATTCAAAAGGGTGGCACCGGAGGACTAGTGGGTGTAACCAACAGGGGAACTTTTAAATCAGTCACTATTCTTACTCAAGACGGGGCAGTTAGGATTGACCGGGGGAAGGTGACCTCTTGCGATAATAACGGACGTTGTCAGGCGCAATAGAAGTTGAAGTGAATCTCAGCCTGAGCTGGAGAGTTGAGTGGTAAATTGGAATCTTGTAGGAGTGGACGCCTGAATGAACTTTCTTTATTTCGCGTGTTGCGACTGCAAAATCTATATTGATCCTGGCTACAGATGGGCCTACTCCGAGCTTGAAGAGGCCACCATTGTCTCGCGGGGACAGGAGGTGAATGTGGAAGCAGTTCTATCCGCTGAGAAATATTGGAGTCCGCCGCGAGATGAAGGGACGGTCTGGCTGTATGAAGAGGTCTTCCCACCGCTGCGACAGTTTCTAGATGAACACAAGAGTCATCGGATAGTTTTTGGAGGGCTCGATGACTTTGTACGGGACGACGATGCTATCAACTGGATGCAAGTGGGCTACTCCATGATGCCGACGCCTCGTTATCTGGCTGAGGTCTTAGGCTTCAGATCGTGGGAAGAGGTACGTGAGTATATGGAAAAGTTAAAGATCCCACCTGCTTGGTGGGAGGTAACCTGGGATGGCGACCCGTCACCTCACGCGAAAGGCAAACGGAAGTTTGAAGAGTTAGTAGCGAAAAATGCAGCAGCTAACAATCAATAGAACAGCATTGTGTTGTGGCTAAGACTTCGAGGATGGCGGTTTCAACTTAACGTGCAGCGTGGTTGACGAGGGCTTCGACGGCGACCGTCAACTTTATTTTTGTGAGCGGTTGGAGCACTGAAATAAAGCCACAAGTGATGCAGCAGCGGCGGTTGTTCGAGATCTTTAGTCCATAGTAGTTGATAGGCAAGGACTTACGGCGACGACAAACGCGTTCCGAGGACTCTATCTTGTCTGCTCAGTTTATGAGGCAACTTTATGACCCTCGGGAACACTTAATGAAGGGGCTAGCTCTGTCGGGTTTGCTCGTATTGTGAGACGTAGGCAGAGACCCAGTTGACGATGTGCTCCTGCTGGCGGCGCGGGAGCTTTGAGACACGATCGAAGACCTCACGCACCTTGCCGGCAGGTCTGCCGTTACTCTTAGCCGCTTTTCTGTTCGCCGCTTTTTCATCACCGACAATCAACAAGTCTTCGACGCCGACGCCCAGGGCTTCGGCCATCTTCGGCAACACGTCTGAGCGGGGCGGCTTCTCGCTGCGTTCCCAGAAGGCGATGTTTGCCTGAGATATCCCAACATGGCGGGCGAGCTCGTACTGGCTCAGGCCCGCAGCTTTCCGCAGTTCTGCCAGTCTCATTCCCTGGGGCGGTCGAGTCTTCGTACTTTTTCTCGGCATAACGGCGGGAGTATAAGGCCGGTTTTCCGGCAGGTCGGTCGTGTAAGAATAAAGGGCTTGCATTGCAAGTAGTATACTACTTATACTCTGACCGTTGAAAGTAGCAGGCTGGGCAGTCACTTTTCACTTGACAGCTTTTTTGAAATCGAATGCTGATCGACAAGACAGAGATCGAGCGGGTGAAGCGGGCGAACGAGCTGGTCTCGTTCATCCGCAGCCGCGGCGTCGCTCTCACGCAGCGCGGCAAGCAACTTGTCGGGCTTTGCGTTTTTCACCCGGATACGGAAGCTAGCCTCATCGTCGATCCAAAGAAACAACTGTGGAACTGTCTGGGCGCATGTCACGAGGGCGGTGACGTGTACCGGTTTGTGATGAAGGCTGACGGGGTGGACTTCCGCGAAGCTCATCGGCGACTCGGCGGACATGAACCCGAGGCGAAGTCTGTGGCGGTTGAAGATCAGCAATGGCTGGAGCGCGCGGTGGCGCACTATCACGCGCGGCTGCTTCAGACGCTGGCAGCCCAGGACTACTTGCGATCGCGGGGCATCACGGCGGCGGAGTTCGTGACGAGCTTTCGCATTGGCTACGTGGAGGCTGGGAGCGCAGGCATCTTGCCTGCCGGTGCTGCGACTCCATTATCGTTGATGGCAAAGCTGCCGGCAGAAGGACGGCGGGCGCTGCGGCGCGTTGGTGTGCTGACCGGCTCGGGGCGTGAGTTGCTGCGCGGCTGCGTGGTCTTTCCTTTAGTCGCCGCGGTTGGACCACACAGCGGCCACGTGGTTGGTCTCTATGGCCGGAGCATTGAAGGTCGAAGGCATCTGTATCTCCCTGGGGAGAGGCACGGCATCTTCAATCCGCAGGGCGCGAAGAACACTGACGAGGTGATCATCACTGAGAGCATTATCGATGCGGCGGCGTTGTGGAGCGCAGGCCTGCGCAACGTCATTCCAACTTACGGCGTAACGGGGTTGACGGACGAAATCATCTCGCACCTGGTTGAGTGCCGGGTCAAGCGGGTGATGCTGATGCTCGATGCCGACGAAGCCGGCCGCGCGGCGGCGCAAGAGATGAGCCAGCGGTTGGCGGCGGTGAACATCGAAGGTCGCAGCGTCGAGGTGTCGGCGAAAGATGCTGCCGAGTTCATCGCCGCTGGCGGCACGGCTGAACAGATACGAGCAATCATTGAAAGCGCGCCGCTCAATCAGCTCAGTCAGGAGCTAAATCTTTATAGAACCGCAGCGCCCATCAATACCCAAGCTCCGTCAGGAGCGGCATGTGCGCCGACGCAAACAACCTCATTGCAGATCGAGACGAGCGCTGATGGTTCGATGCTCTTCACTGTTGATGGCCGTGAGTATCGCATTCGTGGCTTGTCGCCTGTGGGGTTGGAGCGGCTCAGAGTAAACGTGCGGCTCACCATCAACAGCAACTTCCATCTGGACACACTTGATCTTTATCACGCGCGAGCGCGGGCAGTGTTCGCCCAGGGCGCGGCGAAGTTGTGCGGCGTCGGCGAGCAACAAGTCTCAGCGGACCTGCTGCAGATGATTGAGAAGCTGGAAGCCGCGCGGCTGGCGCTGCGGAAGAACGGCGATGATGCAAACAAGAACGATGCGCCGATGACGCCGGCAGAGCGCGACGCGGCGCTGCAATATCTGAAAAACCCGCAACTCACCGAATGCATTGTCGAGGACTTTCGCAAGTGCGGGCTGGTGGGTGAGCGGGCCACGGTGTTGACTGCGTACCTGGCCGCTATCTCGAGAAAACTTTCCGAGCCGCTGGCGGTGCTGATCGTGGCGCGCAGCGGCGCGGGCAAGTCAGCGTTACAGGATGCGCTCTGCGCTTTCGTGCCCCCGGAAGAAGCGGTGAGAGTGACGCGGCTGACAGGGCAGGCGTTGTTCTACAAAGACCCGTACTCACTGCAGCAGAAAGTGCTGGCCATCGCCGAAGACGAAGGGGCGCTGCAAGCGGTCTACTCTCTGCGCAACCTGGCCAGCGAGCAGCATCTCTCGATTGCCGCGACGCGCACGGATCCCAATACGGGCAAGCTGCACACGGAGCATTACGAAGTCTATGGGCCGGTGGTGATCGTGCTGACCACCACGTCGCCGGAAGCGTTCGACGAAGAGACGCGCAGCCGCTTCGTGCAGTTGACGATGGATGAATCGGTAGAACAAACCCGCGCCATCCTGGAGCGGCAACGGCATCGCTACACGCTGGCCGGGGTGATGGAGCAAGCCACCTCGGAGCAAGTGCGCCGGCTGCACCACAACGCGCAACGATTGCTGCGGCCGTTGAAGGTGGTGAATCCGTTCATGGAGTATCTGACCTACCCGGCGGAGCGTCTGCTGTTCCGGCGCGAGCAACAGAAGTATCTTTCGCTGATGAACGCGATCGCGCTCCTGCACCAGCAGCAACGGGAGACGAAGCGTGAAGTAGAAGGCGACGTCGAAGTCGAGTACGTCGAGGTTACAGTGGAGGACGTGGCATTGGCGAACCAGTTGGCCAAAGACGTGCTGGCCCGCGCGCTGGATGAGCTGGCGCCGCCGGTGCGCGGCATGTATGAAGAGCTGCGCGCCTTGTGCGCGCGCCGGGCGGAAGAGTTGAAGTGCGACGTTGATAACGTGCAGTTGTCGCGGCGTGAGATCCGGGAAGCGACGGGCTGGAGCGACTGGCAAGTGCGGAGCTACTGCCAGAAGCTTGTCGAGCTGGAGTATCTGTACGCGACGGTGAACGGCAACGGGAGGCCGTGCGTCTACAGCCTGGCCCGCGCCGATGACCAGGGCGTGATCGAGCTGCGCGGCCTGACCGATGTCGAAGAGATCAAGCGGCGGTTGAAAGAGAAAGCGAAAGCCGCAACTGGGTAGCACAGACTTCAGTCTGTGATGGAGGTTGAGCTTTTCGCCAGGAGTCTGCCGGAACCACAAGAATCGGTAAAAAAGGTGCAGGCAAAAGCATTCGGCGCCAGCGAAAAACTCGTTAGCGGTCAAATGTGAGCCCCAAATATTCCGCTTAACCTTTGAAGCGATGATTACGACAGACTCCTGGTCGCTGGCCACTGGTCCAAGGTTGAATCAAACCCGGGTTCTTTGAATCGCAGCTTTCCTGCTTAGCTGCTGAGCTGGCGCAAGTGAGCGGAGCGCGGCGCGCGATGTGCACGCTTTATCGCACAGCGCGTGACGCGCGAAGTGACTCAAGCTGCGACGGAACGCGCCAAGACACGCTACCCGCTCAAGCTTGATAACGCGACCAGCTGCGCCTGGACCACGGAGGGCGGCGGGCACGGACGGGCGGGGGCGTCGGATAACGACCCCATTATGTGCCGGGGCAATCGGGGTGACGGGGCATGGGCCAGCGATTGAATGCAGCTTTCGAGAAAAGCGATTGCCTGGCAAAAAGATCTCTGGCCCATGTCCCGGCGCGCCGATTGTCTGACCAGGACATAATGCCGCGTTATCGGATGA
The DNA here is from genome assembly GCA_050748205.1 of Pyrinomonadaceae bacterium. GTDB lineage: Bacteria > Acidobacteriota > Blastocatellia > Pyrinomonadales > Pyrinomonadaceae > PSRF01. Next base: position 8,310 of record JBOGOU010000309.1, read on the forward strand.
CCCCGCCCGTCCGTGGCCGTCCGCCCGCGGCCCCGAAACGCGGAGCGCTGCAAGGTGGCGCTAGAGAGAGCGGAGGCAAACGGGCGCGGCGCCCGTCTCGGGTGTCGCGACCGTTTGCCGCAGCGGCGGTGGAGTGACCAGTGGGCTGTACGATGTTGACTCATCACTCAGTACTCAGCACTCATCACTTTGACTGAACCTTGAGGACCTTGAGGTGAAAACGAGGGGGTTGTGGTGAGGGAACCACAAGGTCTTACCGAAGGCCGGTCAACACTTTAAGCCCTACCTTGTGGGCTTGTGGCAAATAGCAGGTCGAGCCTTTTTTTCAAACCTAATCGATCTTCACTTACTCGAGATCTCTTTCTCGAGCTGTCGGCATTGGCTTCGATGAATGAAAGCCAACAACAGCGACTAAAAGAGAAAGGATAGATGATGACCGAAGCCCAACAACAGAAGCTGGACCTGCTGCGGGCGCGCTTCGTGGAATGGCTGGAGGCGCGCAACTACAGCCCGCGCACGCGGCCCGACTACAACCGTTACGTGCGCGACTTCCTGCGCTGGGTCAGCGAACACACCGAAGCCCGGAGCATCAACGAGATCACGCCAGTGATGGTGCAGAACTATCAACTGGCTTTGTGTCATCCACCGGCGCCGGAGGACGGCACGCCGGCCAGGACTCTCTCTTTAGCCGCGCAAGGCTGCAAGCTGGCGGCGGTCAAGACCTTCTTCACCTGGCTGGTGCGCACGCAGCAGCTGGCCCACAATCCGGCGGCACTGGTGCAACCGCCCCGGCAACCACAGACGCTGCCGCGCGACGTGCTGACGCAGGCAGAAGCACGCCGCTTGTTGGAAGCCACACCAACGCGGAAGCCACTCGACATACGCGATCGCGCCATCCTGGAAACTCTTTACGCCACCGGCATTCGTCGCGCCGAACTGCTGGCGCTAACGATCTACAACGCCGATTTGCAAACAGCCACGCTCCGCATTGAACACGGCAAAGGCAACACCACGCGCATCGTGCCTCTTACCCAGAGCGCGATCGCGGCGCTCAAGCTGTATCTCACGGAAGCGCGTGGCCTGTTTGTCACCGCGACCAGTCAGACCGCATTGTTTGTCTCGAGTAAGAGCGGCGGGCCACTCTCTGACAACGACATGCTGCGCATCGTGCGCAAAGCGGCCCGGCGCACGGGCATCACGAAGCGCGTCAGCCCGCACACGCTGCGCCATTCGTGCGCGACTCATCTATTGCAGGAGCAAGCCGACATTCGCCAGATCCAAAAGCTGCTGGGCCATCGCCGCTTGTCCACCACTGAGATCTACACGCACGTGGAGATTGGCGACCTGCAGGAAGTCATTGCTCGCTGCCATCCGAGAGAGAAAAAAAAGCAGTAGGCAGTAGGCAGAAGGCAGCAAGAACTTCTTTGTCTTTCACTGGCCCCCGACACCTGACCCCTGACCCCTGCACTTATGAACGTGGCCGTCTCTGACTATCTGAAAGAGTTGGAAGCGCGCCACTCGTCGCTCTCACTGCGCCAGAGCAGCCGCTACGCCCTGGATCTGCTGCTGGTCTACTTGCGCGAACGCTACAGCGTCACTGACTGGCGCGCCGTCACCGAAGATCATCTCTGGGCTTTTATGCTTCATCTCCAACGCGAGCATCGCACGCCGCGCGGCCAACCATTAAAACCAGCATCACTAACGCGCTGGCTGGCTGTGGTGCGCTGCTTCTTTCAGTGGCAACACCGGCGCGGGCATCTGGTCTACAACCCGGCCGAACACGTCAAGCTGTCCCGGTATGACTCTCCCTTGCCGCACGTGTTGAGTGAACCGGAGATCACGCGTTTGATCGAGATGCCCGACACCAGCACGGCGCTGGGCCTGCGCGATCGGGCGCTGATGGAAGTCTTGTACGCCACCGGCATTCGTCATCGTGAAGCGGAGCGGCTCGAACTTTATGACGTGGACCTGTGGGCCAGACGGCTGACAGTGAGACAAGGCAAAGGCGGCCGCGATCGGGTGGTGCCGTTGACGGCCAACTCGGTCTATTGGCTGTCGCAATATCTCAACGCCGCGCGTCCGGAGTTGGCTGCCGGTCAATGGAAGGCAGAACCCCGCAATCGAACTCGACCAATGCGGGGTCCCCACGCGGGCAGCCCGCGTGGGGTGCTGGTGATGCTGCCGTCAACTGCTTTATGGCTGGCGCGCACCGGACACCAGCTCTCTTACGTGATGATCGAGCAACGCATCAAAGCCTACGCCAGAGCCGCCCAGGTGAAAGCCAACGTCCACACCTTCCGTCATTGCTGTGCGACTCACTTGCTGCGTCACGGCGCCAGCATCCGCCACATTCAACAACTACTCGGCCACCGCAGTCTGCACTCCACCCAAATCTATCTGCACCTGGACACCGCAGACCTCCGTCGCGCCGTCTCCCGCCTGTCGCAGCCATTTCGCCCGTGGCCTGAATAAGCTATGCGACATGCGCTTCGTTGCCTGAAAAGCAATCTACCCGAATGGTTGCGCGTAGATCTGACTCAACTAAGGCCCTCAGACGCATTTTTATCGAGCGGCCCTCACCTTACTATTCCCAAAAACACCAATCACTC
>JBOGOU010000310.1:0-1658 GCA_050748205.1 Pyrinomonadaceae bacterium
GCGTGAATGGTTTTAGAAATCTTGCACTTACGGTGCGCAAGCGGACGGGACGTCCGCTGTCCCAGTGAAGAGCTTGACGCACAAAGAACAAAGCTCAAAGCTCAAAGCTCAAAGCTCAAAGACCAAAGACCAAAGACCAACCCAGGCATGAATTTCAAACTCACAATTCAATACGACGGCACTGAGTTTCACGGGTGGCAGATGCAGGGCGATTTGCGCACAGTGCAGGGGGAATTGGCCCGCGCGCTGGCATTGATCGATGGGCGTGAAGTTGTCATCCATGGATCAGGCAGGACCGATGCCGGAGTGCACGCGGAAGGTCAGGTCGCGAGCGTTCAAATGCAGCGCGGTATCACACCTCAGAAGCTCCGTTCAGCGATCAATGGAAACGTTCGCGCGGATTTGCGGGTTATGGAAGCAGAAATCGTCAGCGACGAATTTCATGCTCGTTATTCAGCGCTTGAGAAAACCTATCTCTACCGCATTGTAAATGGTCCGGTAATGTCTCCTTTCTGGCTTCGCTACGCTCACCACGAGGCTCGGCCACTTGATCTGGAAGGCATGATGAGCTGCGCAGCACTATTTCTCGGTTGTCATGATTGGACGGCGTTCTCCGCGGCTCAATCTGACGCTGAGAATCGGACGCGTACAGTTACTCAGCTCGACGTCTCAGAACGATCTGACGAGCAGTGTCGTAGCCGGGTGATCGAGATCAAGGCAAGTGCCGACGGTTTCCTTCGCTACATGGTGCGTTCAATCGCGGGTACGCTGCTGGCGGCCGGCCGAGGGGAGATGGATGAAAACGACATCCAGCGCGCGATCCAGGAGGGTGATCGTTCGCTGGCTGCGGCAACCGCGCCCCCGTGCGGGCTGACCTTACTCTCAGTTCGCTACTGATGCAGTTTGAATCATAAGCCCTTCTCATTAGCACCGAGGCTTTAGCCCGGTGACCCAGGGGCCCGGAAAGGAAGGAAACCTTAAACGGTTTCCGATTTCGTGTGGGCACTAGTTCCACCGGGCTAAAGCCACGGTGCTAATGAAAAGTACGAGACGAAACTGCATCACTACCTTTCGGCTCGCGATGATTGACAACAAGCGAACAGGACCGGACCTAACCGATTCTCTTTGTTGACACGCCTCTTCGTTGAGGCAAGAATGTGACCGGTCCGTTGGCGGTCTCATACCAGCCGCCTCCTGCTCCGCTGAGATGTCTTATGCTTTCTGATTTTTCCGAAGTGGTGAAACCAGGCACTCGCGATGAAATCCTGCTGGCATCCATCGCCTGGGATCGTCTGCCGCGTCATGTCGCAGTCATTATGGACGGCAACGGACGTTGGGCTGCTCAACGTGGACAACCGCGCATTGCCGGCCATCGCGCTGGCGTAGAGGCGGTTCGCGCGGCGGTCGACACAGGAGCGCGACTGGGGTTGGGAGCGCTCACGCTCTATGCCTTTTCCACTGAGAATTGGAAGCGACCGCGCTACGAAGTTGATGCCCTGATGCGGATGTTGCGGCGCTATCTTCGTTTAGAGCTTGACGAGATCGATCGTCAAAACATCAAGTTTCAAACTATTGGTCGCACGGGCGCGCTCTCGGACAATGTCAGGCGCGAGATCGCCAAAGCCACAGAGCGAACCGAGAAAAACAAGGGTATGGTG
>JBOGOU010000311.1:0-2466 GCA_050748205.1 Pyrinomonadaceae bacterium
TGGGAAGCGGAAGGCGATTTTTCCCGGACGGGACGCCTCCGACGAAGCTGAGCCTTGTCGAAAGCAAATCGCTTGGTTTTGGATCCCTTGCTCTTGCCTACCAGCCTGCCAACAAATAACCGCTTGGTTTGGCGGCGCATACCCTTGAAGGGGCCGGGTCAGGCCTGCGAATCTGGAGCGACCGGGCAATACCGTGAAGTCTAGTGGGTGAGAAGCCCACCTTGGAAGGTTTAGCCAGCCACCGAGTAGCAAGACCTTGGGAGTCGGAGCAGTAATGCTCGACTCTAAGCGTAGGCCAGCGAGCACGCAGGCCGTAAGCCGAAAGGTTGAAGGGATAGAGCCCCGTAATCAGGTCAACAGGAAGGACGACGGCGTCAGAATGCACGGAAGTCAACACCGACACCACCGGTAAGGCGAGGAGATGTCGGCTTCCTCGGGGTCGGAGACCATGGCATGCGTGACATTGAGACAGCACGGCAACCCGGGAGACCCTGCCGCTGCTTTCAGAGAAACAACTCATCGGCAAGACGATGAGCCGGGAGACTGAGAGTATGCACAACAACCGCGCAAAGGGAGGAAGGCAAATCAGCGGCAGGGAGTCGGATCGTCTCGTAGTACCAGCGAAGGCGGGTAATGCCGCCGGAGGGAAGGAGGCGACAGATGGTCGAGCAGAGTAGGGAAACACCGGCCGCACACCGAGGCGGGGAACCGGTGGCCACGAAACTGCTACGCATCGCGGCGAAGGCACGGCAGGAGCGGAAGCTGAAGTTCGTCAATCTGTACTACTTGATGAACGAGGAACTGCTGCTGAAGTGCTTCCCGCGGCTGAGTGAAGACAAAGCCGCCGGGATAGATAAGGTGAGTAAGGAGCAATAGGCCGGAAAGCTGGAGGCCAACAGCAAGGAATTGGTGAATCGACTCCAGCGAATGGCGTATCGACCGCAGCCGGTGCGGAGGGTATATATCCCGAAGGCCGGTAGCGAGAAACGAAGGCCTTTAGGAATACCCAGTCTGGAGGACAAGCTGGTGCAGGCAGCGCTGGCGCGAATCCTGGGAGCGATCTAGGAGCAAGATTTCATAGAGAACTCATATGGATTCCGGTCCGGGCGAAGCTGCCATGATGCGCTGAGAGAACTAAGTCAAACAGTCGAGTGGGAAGGAACCAACTACATTGCCGAGGTTGATATCAAAGGCTTCTTCGACAATGTCACGCACGACTGGATGATGAAGATGCTCGGGCATCGGATAGCAGACCAGCGAGTGCTGCGGCTGGTGAAGCGATTCCTAAAGTCTGGGGTGATGGAGCAGGGGCAACTCAGAGCCAGCGAAGAGGGAGTGCCGCAAGGCGGCAGCATCTCTCCACTACTGGCAAATGTGTACCTGCACTATGGCTTGGACCTATGGTTCGAGAAGGTCTACCGAAAGAGCTGCAAGGGGAAGGCAAAGCTAATTCGCTACGCCGATGATTTCGTGGTGTGCTTTCAAAATCGAGAGGACGCGACGAGATTCCCGACAGCGCTGACCGAGCGGTTGGCAAAGTTCGGACTGGAGGTGGAGCCGACGAAGACCAAGGTGCTGGAGTTTGGGCGCGACGCGGTGAGGCAGGCGCAAGCTAGAGGAGAGAGGCCCGGAACGTTTGATTTTCTGGGTTTCACTCACTACTGCAGCCGCACGAAAGACGGGAAGCGATTCAGGATGAAGCGAGTAACGTCACGGAAGAAGTTCCGCGCGAAGCTCGCCACCCTGAAGGCGTGGCTGAAGCAAATGCGAATAATGCCGACGAGGTGGATTCTGGAGCAGCTGGGTCGCAAACTGCGGGGGCACTACGCCTACTACGGAGTTACCGACAACCACCGTGGCCTCGTGCGGTTCTACCGCGAAGCAACGAAGCTGTTGTACAAGTGGTTGAATCGACGGAGCCAGCGACGGAGTTACCAGTGGTCAGAGTTCGCGGAATTGCTGAAGCGTTTCCCGCTGCCGCTACCCCGCGTGCGCGTACACCTCTTCTATCGGACTATGAATGACTGTCTGGGGAGCCGTGTGCGTTAATTGCGCACGCACGGTTCTACGAGGGGCAGGAAGCAACTGGTGAAAGGCTGAAATGATGTGGCACCGCCGGGAAACCAGGCGGCAAACCGAGAACACAAACCTCAGCCTGCGCACAGGTAGCGACCTGCCTACTCTCCCGATTCTCAAGTTCCTCACGGCATCTGATACCGGGCCGCCATTACTCGACGGCGAGTCGCCGAATTGACGTCGCCAAACTTAGCGCGCGCGAAGATGCTCACAATGAAGAGCTTCGTAGCTAATATCGAGAGCAATTATTTACACGCAGGGGTCAGAATTACAGAATCGCAGGCCAGACCCCTGGATTCCACCGGTAAGTTTAGCTTGGTGCAGCGGAGTTGGCACACAACAAGTGACGAAGCGAGAGATCGAGACGAACACAAAGCGCCACAATAATCC
>JBOGOU010000312.1:0-1151 GCA_050748205.1 Pyrinomonadaceae bacterium
CTAATGGAACGCGCACTGTAAGAAAACGCCTATATGCAGTTGCTTCTTAAACGCATCAATAAAAAACCGTTGCACTTTCCACGCGTCAGACAGCGACCAAACGCCGGCGCCGGTGTAACGAATGTAGGAGGTCGTATTAAGCAAAGTTCCTTTTCGTAACGGTGTTTTCGATAACTGTAACTCCGCTTGGACTTCCACCAACGTGTTGGCAATCTGCGTGTCTGCGTTGGCCATTTGACGTTGAGCCTCGCTGACTCTCTCCTTCGCGGTCGCCACCAGTGTCTCACTCTCGGTTAGCTGTTTCTTGGAGATCAAACCCTGTTTGTAAAGCTCCTGCGATTGGACCAAACGCCCCTCAGCAGTACCTACGTTACGCTCATAAATGGCGAGCAGTCTTTCAAGATGGCCTTTGTACTCTTTCGTGACCTTGATGAACTCTTCCTGGAGTTTTGCAAGTTCAGTGGGAGGTTTAACCGGTTTGGCTTTCCGCCTTTGCGCAGGCGTGGTCGCTGCGGAGAAGAGCAGCAACACCGCCAGAATGAGGACGGAGCCAAACAGTTGAATATTGTGTCTCCCGGATATCATCAATGTTCCTTTTGCGAGTAGATTCTACGTATTAACCGTGTCAAAAGTTTGATCCATGCCGTTTTCCCATTCCCCGGTTCCCACCTGCCCTGGTTTACCCCCTTCCGCTCCCAGCTTGCGTGTTTGGGGTTAATAGTGCATAGTCAGTCACGGTTAATCCTTCTCTCGCGCATCGACGGTGATGCGCCCCGCGCGTAAATCAGTTGGCGCTGGCGTTTTTGGATGGTTCGAGAGCAGGCTGATTTCAACTTCAGAAGCCGCTCCTAGAGCAATTCGAAAACCGGCCCCTTCGCTCCTACCGTTCGACCGAAGCAAATCCGATTCGCAGCTTCTCTTTAATCCCCACAAGGGGAAAGGTACATCTACAACATGACAATGAAACTTTACGTAGGAAATCTCGCGTTTTCGACCTCCAGCCAGGATTTGCAGGAACTCTTTGCAGCTGCCGGCACGGTGGAATCGGCGAGCGTCGTGGAAGACCGCGACACGGGACGGTCACGTGGCTTTGGCTTCGTCGAAATGTCCAGCAAGGAAGAAGTCCAGGCGGCCATTGCCGAGTTCAACGG
>JBOGOU010000313.1:0-23006 GCA_050748205.1 Pyrinomonadaceae bacterium
ACTCTCGACTCGCGACTCGCGACTCGTGACTCTCGACTCGCGACTCGTGACTCGTGACTCGCGACTCGCGACTCGCGACTCGCGACTCGTGACTCGTGACTCGCGACTCGTGACTCGCGACTCGTGACTCGTGACTCGTGACTCGCGACTCGCGACTCGTGACTCGCGACTCGTGACTCGTGACTCGTGCCGCCGTATAGATCATCATGTACTGTCCCACCTGCGGTTCTGAAGAAAGACAGCTCGGTCAGTACTGCCGTGCCTGCGGCACAGACATGCGCGCGGTGCGGATCACTCTCGAAAGACCCGACGCCATCACAGAGTCAGCGATTTCTGCACGAGATCAGATAGGACGAGCAATTGCGGAAAAGATCCGCTTTACTGAATCTGCCGATGAGCTGAAAAAGGTTGCCGAGGAGGTATTACCCGAAATCGAAAAGTTCCTTGAGTCACCCGCCGAAAGGCGACTGCGGCGACTACGAGCCGGTATGATCATGTCCTTTATCGGAGTGGGCGGAACTCTGGGAGGTTTGCTGGCGAGCCTGGCTGAAAAAGACCTGTTCGTCTTGGTAATCCCAGGGTTGATAATGCTCTTTATCGGTCTCGGAGTGATGCTCAACGGCCTGATCTTCACCATACCTCGCAAGCAGCTTTCAGATCAGGCGGACGATGTTCTAAGTCAAAAGAGGCTCGATTTGGGAACGAAGGCTCCTCTTAAAGCTACCGCCTCCATCTCCGAAGCACCCATCAGCGAACTCGATTCGGGCAAACGGGCCTTGCCTTCCGTAACGGAACATACTACTCATCAACTCAAAGTCGATCGGTAATAAGTCCAAAGTCCAAAGTCGAAAGCTCTAAGTTCTAAAGTCCCTAATATCTTTGAACGGCGTATCAGAATCGCTGAAGTCCGGACGATAGTAGTAGGCCGCGCCATCAAACTCCTGCATCCAGCCTTCCTCCATACCCACGTCATCCAGCGCTGAAAGGGCGTGCAACCACTCCGATTCGGAGATACGTCGCGATAGCAGGATGTGTCGCGGATTCGTCCCTGCCTGATTGGTTGGGTAGTACTGCGCCATGAGGGAAACTGCCACACGAGGACTTAAGGAGTCTCTAATCCATTCAAGCGATTCCCGCACTCCTGCAATGTCGTTGGGCAAAACCAGCAGTCGAATGACGAGGCCACGCGTGAGCAAACCATCAGTGAACACCAATTCATCGCCCGTCTGACGATACATCTCCGCAATTGCGAGCCGTGAGTATTGCCGGTAGCTCTTCACCTTGGAATATAAGTATCCGGCTTCGTCCTCAGCATACTTCAAATCCGGAAGGTAGACGTCCACGATGCCGTCCAGGAGCCGCAGCACGTCAATGGAATCGTAGGCATTGGTGTTGTAGACGATTGGGAGATTCAGACCCTGTTCAGCAGCCAGCAGGATGGAGCGGGCCATCTGCGGCGCGAAATGTGTGGGCGAAACGAAATTAATGTTGTGGCACCCGTGAGACTGCAGCTCGAGCATCATCGTCGCCAGGCGCTCGTGAGTCACCTCGTTCTTAATCTGTTCTTTATGAGTTTGTGAGATTTGATAGTTTTGACAATAGACGCAGCGCAAATTGCAGTTGCCAAAGAAAATGTTGCCGGCGCCATGTTTGCCAACCAGGGCAGGCTCTTCACCGAAATGAGGAGTGTAAGTGGAAACAACCGGCAAGCGGCCGGAATAGCAGGCCGCGAGTTCATTGTCTAGCCGGTTGTTGAGGCAGTCGCGCGGGCAGACGGTACAGCGCTCGAGCAAAGCTTCGAGTGCTTCTACGCGAGCGCTCAGTTCACCAGTTTCGAGAAGTTCTAGATAAGATGGGTTCATTCCTAGATCAACCTAATCATGTCTCCGAAAGTGGACGAAGTGTGGCTTATGATGTTCGACGATCTCCACCGGCGCCACGCGCTTCGATTGGCGCCAGATAAAATCCATCTCCAGGTGGATGGTACTCAATGCGAGCCGTGCTTCAAAAATCAGCAACATGCTGCCGTAGAAGAGAAAGCAGGCACCGATCATCCCCAAGACTACGGCAACCATGTTGTAACGAGGATTGCGTAGTATTGCCACGATGCCGATTGCCACGGTGGTCGCAACAAACATCCCCAGCGCCAGGTAAAAGCTGACCATCGAGCGTTGCAAAAGACGCGCCCGACTCGTCACTTTATCCAGTTGTTCGAAGATCACCGCCTGCCGGTCCTTGATGGTGTCGCTGATGCTTTCTTTGGCCGATATTTCTTCCCAGCGGTCCGATAGTGTGCGCACTCTGTCGACCACGCGGCCAAGACGCACCGACGTCGACAAGATCATGCTGCCGCAGGCGGAGATTAGAACGGCCGGCGTAATCATGGCGGTCAGCACGGCAATCGCTGAAGACATAGAGTCCATAATGAAGCCAATGGTAAATGGTAAACGGTAAATGGTAAATCGTAGCTTGAAGCTGAACCGTGTTATCCTCGCGACCGCACGGCTTTTTGGTCCTAGCTTTATCACTCACTTATCACTGTCAGTATGCGTTTGTGGCTCTCCAAAAGCAGTGAAGTTCCACTTCGCGAACAGCTGGTTACTCAAATCATACTCGGGATTGTCAGCGACGACCTGGAAGCACACGAGCGTTTACCAAGTACGCGCGAACTCGCGCGACGCTACAAGATCCACGCTAACACGGTAAGCGCAGCTTTCAGAGAACTCTCTCGACTTGGGTGGGTGGAGTTTCGCAAGGGCAGCGGTGTGTACGTTAAGCCGCGCGCAGCAGAACAATCGCTCGATGGCAGCCGCCAATTGGATCAACTGATCTCGATTTTCTTTAAGAGTGCACGGCAGCAGCAGTTTTCGCTCGCAAAGATCCAAACAGGCTTGAGACGTTGGCTGGCGTTACAGCCCCCGGATCATTTTCTGGTGATCGAATCGGATCCGGAGTTGCGCTCAATCTTGAGCGCGGAAATTGAGACGACCACAAAGGAGCGGGTGGAAGCGATTGACTTTGACGACTGCACACCGGACCACTTAACCGGAGCCGTGCCTGTAGTCATGTATGGACAAGTTGAGCGAGCGCGTCTGGTTTTACCTCCAGGCGCAGATTTGATTGCCCTTCGCTCTCACTCGGTACCCGCATCGATGGCCGGTGAAAAGGTGCCGCCACCGGATGCGCTCATTGGAGTAGTCTCTCGTTGGCCGGAGTTCCTGCGTCGTGCGCGCACGATTTTGGTGGCCGCGGGTCTTGATCCAGACACCCTCAGCTTGCGAGATGCGCGAGAGCAAGGGTGGCAAAAAGGCTTACGCTCAACTGCTTTTGTCATTACTGACTCCAGAATGGCCAACAAAGTTCCTGCGGGCTGTCCGGTACGCGTGTTTCAGATCATCTCAGAAGCGTCGATTGTGGAACTGCGAGCTTATGTGGAGCTGTTTTTCAAGTGACTTGTTGGGCATCAACGGATGGCGTCTTTAGCCTGTCGAAAAAAACCGTCAACTACGGAACCATTTGCAGTAGCCAATGGATCCTACCACTCAATCTGAAGGGTACGGCTCAAGACAGTAGTCTGGTGAGTGCTAGTATCCGTTGGAGGTTTGTGGTTGAGTGGTACTCGTTATGTTGATGCCGGGATCCATTGGCTACCGCAAATGGTTCTGTTGGTTATTAATTGCCAGTCTCAATGAGTGCCAGCACCCGCTTCCACCTTCTGGTGGATCAGTACCGCGACCCGTGGCGCCCACGGAGGGACGCCCCCACAAAAAAAAAGGCCAATGGCAGTTGAATACAATTTCATCGACAAATGGCGCGTCGAAGGCAGCGTCAAAGAGGTGGCAGATATTATTGACGATGCGCTTAGCCTGCCACGCTGGTGGCCCTCGGTGTACTTTGAAGTGAAAGAGTTGTCGCCTGGGGGCGAGCGGGGCGTTGGCAGAGTCATTAGTTTGCGTGCCGGCGGCTGGCTGCCTTACACGCTGCGCATCAACTTCCGCGCGATTGAGTCACACTATCCGAACGGATTCTCAATGGAGGCCTCTGGCGACCTGGAGGGAATGGGAATCTGGAGTTTTAATCAGGAAGGAGAATTCGTCAACATTACCTACGATTGGACGGTTCGTGCGAACAAAACCATTATCCGGCATTTGTCGTTTCTGCTGAAACCAATCTTCCGTTCGAACCATAACTGGACAATGAAGCGGGGCGAGGAAAGCCTCAAGCTTGAACTTGCTCGACGCCGCGCCAGCACTCGTGAAGAAGCGGCGCAGATACCAGCCCCGCCCAGACCAGCTATTATCCACAGCCTGATCTTCAATTGCTGCGATTTCTAAAGGATGACACCGCTGTCGAGGTTCACATCGACGGTTTCTCTTGAGTCAACGTGCGAACAAAGTTTACGACGTGCCAGCGCTCTTCTTCGGTCAACTGCTTCTCTCGACTCGGCATGATTCCGGGAATGCCTCGCGTGATCTTCCAAAAGATCTCGCCATCGGAAAGTTTGGGCATCCTCTTGGCGTCTGAGAGGTCGGCCGGTACTCGCCTCAGCCGGGGCAGATTCTCTTTGTTGCCGGCTCCTGTCTCACCATGGCAGAAAATACAATTCCCCTTGGTCCGGGTCATGAACAGATCTTTCCCCTTGGCAATGGATTCTTCATTCGCCTCGACTGGGTTCTTTGTCTTATCGGCGTTAGCCGGAAGGTCCCAGGTATTCTTGGAAAAATCCTGTTGGGGCGGAGCAATGTCTCGTTTTTCAGAAGGTGGTGGCCCCTCGGGTTTGGTTGTTGATGAGTTCGTGTTCTGCGGCAAGTGCGCGGCCTCGCCCTGTGGCTGAAGTGTTAAAGATAAAAACGCAAGGACAAAGACCGCAGCCAGGCCAACGAGTCGCGTAGACTTGAACATTGAAATTCTCCTTCGAGTGAATAAAATGGTGTCAACTGCATCGCCACAGCCTACTGTCTTCCGCGCTTCCGTCTCCTTGTGGCCGGCTTCCTGGCTGTCGGCTTGGGTGTCGCGGTCGCTGATTCCTCCTTCTTTGGCCCTATCTGCTGTTTGATGAAGTCAAGTACCATTTGGCGCGGAACGTCTGCCCGCAAGATTACCTCGTGCTCCTGCGCGGTAATTGAGAGACCCTTCAACGCTGCCTGGGCGGTTTTGTCCGGCACGGAAGAGGTGGCCTGTTGCACCAAACCGCCAATCAAACTGTTGATGATCCTGGCTGTATCTGGATTATCAGCATTCAGTGCGCCACGCAACGTGAAGTTTGACGCCTCCATCGTGATGGCGGCATAAAAGTCGCCGAACCGAGAGTCGCAGCGTGCGGCGCGGGCGTTTGCCTCAGTCCCCAGTAAACCAAAACTCTTACTGAATGAAGAAAGCGGCGAACCGGCAATGCTGATGAGCGCAGCCGGATCGCGCAGCAGGGAATTCAGGCTTTCCGAGCTTATTCGTCCCGTGCCTTCACTGGCGTCGACTGCCGCTTTCAAATAAGCCGTTGTGCCGACGGCGATTGTGGTGGCATTCAGCGGAACGATTCCCATCTCGGAGAACGCCTTAAGCATGGGGTTCTTTTCCGCCTCCTTGGCAATCGGGTCTATCGTCATTAGGCCGAGAGTCTTCGCCCCATATTTTTCATTCCGCAATTGCCCGCCCGAGTGCACTCCGGCGAGCGCCACCAACGAGTCAGCGCTGAAATCCCCACTGGCCAGAGCAATGAATTCCGGAGGCTGGAAACTCAATTCTGCTGTTGGCTTGCGGAAGCGGACGGCTATCACAACGTAGTCAAGCTTCGAAGGATCTACGCCAACGAATTGCCTCATGTCGTTAAAAGATTTCCGCATTTCGGCAAGATCTTTTTCCGGCATCAGTCGCGGAGCTGCTTCATTGAGAAGGCGCTGCGGGTTGATGAAGATAAGTGTGTCTGCCTCAGGCAGGCTCGCCAGCGAACTAAGCACGGTTTGATTCGCAGTAGAATCGGCGACCGTGCCCGGCGCACCATGCGTAACAATGACCTGGGAGTTCTGGGCCATTAACCCGGTGGTCGTTGCGAGAACGAGTAAAACAAGAGCAAGCAACTGGAGAATGGTTTTCGTCAAGGTAAGCCTCCGTCTCAAATTTCGGCTATCTTCACACAAGTTCGTCTTGGTGAACAAACTACCAGACTAACAGCGGATCACGGTGATCACGCAAACACGCAAAGGAGCGAAGACGCAAAAGGAGCAAAGACGCAAAAATGAGTCCTCTCCATGTTAGAGAGACTTGAGTTGATGGACAGTCAATTCGTTTTCGACATTGCCGGTATTCAGTGTCGAAGCGGGTTCGAAAAGAAGAACGTGGGCTTCTTCTTCAGCGACCGGACGGTGTTCGACGCGGCGCGGCACGACGATCATTTCACCTTCCTCAATCCAGATCGACTGCTCTTGTGATTCTTCATCGCGATACTCCATGCGAAACCTCCCCTTCACGACCATAAACAACTCGTCTTCGTTCTCATGGTGGTGCCAGGTAAATGGGCCTTGAAACTTCACGAGTTTGACGTATTGGCCATTCAGCTCGCCGATGATGCGAGGACCCCAGTGGTCGTTAAAGAGAGAGAGCTTTTGCGAAAGATTGATTTTTTGCATTTTAAGGGCCTCAGCCAGAACAGAATAGTAAAAGATTGTCATTCACAGCTCTCTTTTAGAACTGCTGGGTGATACCGCGGCACCTAACCGCGTTCGTAAAGCCGCCGCAATACGATGAGCAGGGCAACTTGAAGCAAGCTTGAGATGGTGCCGATTGGCAGATACCACAAAGCGCCGATGGCAGCAATGAGCATTGCCCACCACGCCCACTGAAGTTTCTGCGAAAAGAATGAGGTGATGATGAGCCAAACGACGCCGTAAACGACCAAAATGCCTTTCATCAGAGACGAGCGCGGCTCAACTCCGAAAGCTTGAACTACCCTTGTCCAGGGACCTAGTTGGCCGGCATATGGACCGCTTGTCGGGGTCACGAAATCACCCACGATGAAGGCTCTCGCGCCGTCATACGTCATCCAACCGGCTTGAAGGACAGCAAGAATGATTATTATTGAGCGAAGCCACTTCATTTCATTGTGCATAAATCGCGTCCAGCAATTTCGCCAACCTGAAGCCCGCCTTAGCCAATTGTTCGCGCACATTGTTTCGGTTCACGGGTTTGTAGTTGCTCGGGCGAGTAATGTCGTAGACGGTCTGCATCACCGGTTGCCCATCGCGGATTAGTGGCTGTCCATCCCGTAACACGGGAATCGTCCGTTGTCGGACGATGCGCACTGACCTGTAAGTTTGATTGCGGGACAGGTTGAGAGAATCTGTAGCCCATTGCGCCGCCCACGTATTTATCGCACCCTGCGGTTGCCAGTTTGGTTTTGGAGCGACCGTTTGCTTCAAGAAACGACCGAGCTGACCAGAAGTTGGCCGGTGTGTGACCCCCATCAATGAGCGTACGAGGTCAAAATCCCAAAACCCGTGCAAATTCTTCCGATCATTATCGATGATCAACTGATTACCGCCGCGGTCGTGAGGCAGGTTCCGTTGCCTGACAGCGTTAGGGTCCCTGACTATCAGAATCGTATTATTTGGTCCGTTCACGTCGATGAAACCAACCCCCACATGCAGCGGCTGATGCAAATCGCCTATGAAGTGCGCCAATAGTCGCAACGCATTTCGCTCGCTCAGCGGGTGATTCGGATCGGCTTGTCCCTGCAGCGTGTGAATGCAGATGTTGATCATGTGCACAATGTCGTGATCCGGCGTGAATCCGTCACAGGTTTGGTAATTTGCGCACCCCAGAGGGAGATCGACAAAGTGCCAGTCACGATTGCGTTCGTTGTGCGCGAGATCCTGCAAGAATGCATTCGTGTCCGTGTCCTGATCGGTTGTGCCCATCCTGTCCTTTACCGTGTCTGCCCAGGTTGAGATGTTTGCGAGTGTGTCACCCGGTTTGAGAATCTGAGCCAGTCTGTGCGCTGTGTGCGGCTTCACTCGAAGTGAAGCGATTTTGCCGACTGTCTCGTGGCCTTCATTGCCCCACGCGAAAGCTGGCGTCAGACTAGCGAGGATTAGCCCGAACGACACAAGAATCGCGACGAAGAACTTTTTCATATAGTTTCCTCACAAACACGATCCATCACACGAAACAGCACTAAACGCAGGTCGGCCGCCTTTTTTTGTTCAACTGGCCGGAATTCGCGACAATCTCTTTACTGGGACCGTGGACGTCTCGTCCGCTTGGCACCGTCAGACGAAGCTTTCCTGGAACTCGCAATCTCGGCGATCGATTCGCGCTTCGCGCTCATTGCGGACGAGACGTCCGCGGTCCCAGTAAGCTTCATTGTCATAAGCGCCGCCATAGTCTCGATTCCGTCCCAGAGATTTTGCAATCTGATATTTTCGTTTTCGGCGTGCTGATTGTTGTCGTAGTTGGCGATAGGAACAGTAATCGTAACTGTGCGCAGGTTGTCAGTTATGATCGAGAGCGGAAGACTACCGCCAGAGGTCGGCAGTTTTACTATGGGTCTTGCTGAGGTGGCTTGCACTGCCTGAACAACCACCAGCGAAATCGGTAAGTCCATTCGCGTACGCTCCGCGTTGTATCCTCCGGATCGGTGCACTACCTTGGCGATCAAAGCATAACTGCGGCGCTCTTCATCTGTTGGATCGCGATCAATGACGTAGAACCCTTGTTTACGAATGTGATTGACCAGGCGTTCGACCTGCCGGCGATAGTCATTCCCTTTAACCAGACGCAGATCGAGCACGGCGCTGGCCGTGGTGGGAATGACATTACGCGCGAGCGCCCCGACGTCGCCGCTGCTCATGCCGTTGATGTTAAGCGACGGTTCATGAAGCAGTTCGAGCAGGCTCTTCCCTGCGTTATCGGTGCGTGCGAGGCCAAGCTGGGCTCTCAGTTCGTTATCGTATCGAGGGGCTTCGGAAATCGCGCGCCGTTCCGCGTCACCGAGTGGGATAACGTCCGTATACCATCCCTCGATTGTCACGCGTCCTGCATCGTCTTTCATCGAACTGAGCAGCTTTGCCAGGATCATTGCGGGGTTGGGCGACCAATTTCCGTAGTGGCCGCTATGAAGCGGACGTTTGGCGCCATAGACAGTGAGATCGACGTTGGTGTCGCCTCGCACTCCGAACACAACCTGTTTAAGGCCCGATTGGTGCACGGGGCCGTCACAGATTATCCAGGCGTCTGCCTGCAGAAGTGCTTGATGAAGGCGAAGGATTTCACCAAGATGTGGTGATCCGGCCTCCTCCTCGCCTTCAAATATGAACCTGACGTTAGAGGTGGGCGCGATGCCGCTAGCTTTGAGCGCATCGACTGCCGTCAAAATAGCCATCACCCCGGCCTTGTCGTCAGACGCGGAGCGTGCGTAAAGGCGCCATTCGGGATCAATGTTCTCGCTTTGCCTGGGCATGGGCAGGACTGTCCCACCGGCTTCCAGCGCTGACGAGCGAAGCGTAGGCTGCCACGGAAGAGTCTCTACCCATTGTTTTGGGTCAGTTGGCTGTCCGTCGTAGTGTGCGTAGAGAAGGATTGTTCTCGTGGCGCCGGGCACTCTCCATTCACCGTAGACGGCGGGTGGAGCATCAGAAGTGCCGGCTTCCAAGAGTCGCGCCTCCAGTCCGCGGCGTTTCATCATGTCCAGAATGAAATTCGCATTCTTGCGAATGTTAGTGCTGTCAGAGGCGACATTGGGAATTGAAAGCAGCGTCACAAACTCTTCGAGGATGCGATGTTCATTTGCTCGCCGATAGTCTCTGACCGGATTCTGTTGCGCGGAAGCAGAAAAGGACTGAGGCGTGATCGCGAGCAATAAAAAGAGAATGATTGCCTTCATAGTTCCTCAAAAGCTACGGTTGAAGGTTTTCGTCGTTGGCAGTTGCAGGCCCGGTTGCGTTCACATGGACCCCTACCGATGATGAACTGATGTAGAAGTGCCGGCCCGCCGCATTTACAGCCTTATCGGGGTCGGCATTGCACTGATACGAGCCTTCCGAAGTGGCTGAAGATCTCGGAGAGACACTCATCGTAAAGACAAAGCCATAGATTTTAGGCTGGCCTGAATTGAAACGCTCGTCCAGGTAGGACCCGCCCGCTAACTGTTCAAAACTGCCGTAGTCACCTGAATTGCTAACGCTAAAGGCCGTCTGCGCCGCAGCGATTGAGCGGAGAGTTGAAATCGCTATTCCCTCATCAACGCGCCCGGGGCTCTGCTCCAGAGTGGTGGTGTATTTCTGACAGCCGAAGGCGCCAAACGCGGCAATAGAAAGAGAAGCAATCACCATTAGTCTAACCATGAGGAGCTCCTTATCAAAGATTCTACCGAGCGCTGGAAAATTCGCCGACAGTATTCTGAAGAGGGAAGGGAGAGTCAATGATTTTTCTTGCGTCCAATACCCATTTATGCAGGTGACGGATCCGGTTCTTTTCCTGGACGCAGATACCAAGACATGACTACTGTAATACAGCCGCAGAAGAATGCACCGATCCAAAGAGCTGAAGATCCGAAGTGTTCAAGCACCTGGGTACCCAGCCATGGGCCAACGGCCAGAGCCACACTGAAACCCATTGTGTAAAGGCCCATGTAGGCACCCGACTGTGCGGCTGGAGCGATATCCGCGACGTAAGCGGCGCTGGCCGGGAGGAGAATCATCTCGCCAAAAGTCCAAATCACCACAGTTATTGCTGCACCCACAACGCCGTTTACTAAAACAAGAGCGCCAAAACCTGTTCCAACCAGAAGTGCTCCCAGAGCAAGCGCGTTCCGGTGAGACCAGTTGGCCATCGCAGAGTTCAGCGGCACTTCGACCAAAATGATGATCACACTGTTGATCGCGAGCAACGCTCCATATCCCGCTTCTGTCATATGCAGGTCACGCACGAGAAAGAGAGGCATTGCCGCCAGCGGTTGAAAAAATAAGATCTCAACCGGGATCATCGCAGCGAGAAAATAGAGAAAGCGCCGGTCCTTCAAGACGCTCGAGTAGGGAAGCGCTGGAGCGGCTTCCGGAACGGCGCGCAGATCTGATGACTCGAGCGTTTGCTTGGCTTGACGAGTAGTTCGCCAGGGCAGCAGTGCTAGCAATGTGCCGGCCACCAGCGCTGTGGCTCCGTCAACGTAAAAGAGGAGCTTGAAGGAGTGCACTGCCAGAAACCCGCCAACCACCGGTCCAATACTCATCCCAAGATTTATGGCCAGGCGATTCAACGCGAAAGCAGCTTTGCGCTGCGCTGGTCCTGCCAAATCACCAATGATGGACATACTGGGAGGACGGAAGGCTTCATTTGTAACGGCCCATAGCCCAGTAATTGCGAGAATGCCTGTCAGACTTTGGACGAAAGGAAAAATAAAGAGAATGATCCCGGTCAGAACAAGTGAGAGCTTAATGATACGCAAGCCACCCACGCGGTCTGACAGACGTCCCGCGAGTGGGGCTACGATGATCGATGCGATTCCGTATACCGTGAGCGCTAAACCGGCGGTTCCAGCCGATAGCTTTTGATTTAATGTGAGGTAGAGGGTTAGGAAGGGCAGCACCATTGTGCCCGCGCGGTTTACGAGAATCGCAAGACAGAGAAACCAAACCTCTCTGGGAAGTCCTCCCAGTCCCCGCCAGGGATTCAAACGGTCAGCCCTCCCTAATGTTGCTAATCTCTTTGTAGCGAAAGCAATTATGATCGTGGTCGTTTACGAGACCAACGGCTTGCATGAAAGCGTAGCAGATCGTCGAGCCTACAAACTTGAAGCCGCGTTTCGTCAGGTCTTTGCTAAGCTCGTCGGAAAGAGGTGTCCGGGCCGGAACCTGCGCTCCGCGCTTTCGTTTCAGAGGACCACCTTGAACATAGCGCCAGAGATACTCGTCAAAACTACCAAACTCTTGCTGCAAAGCTTGAAACGACTTTGCGTTTTGGATCGCGGCCGCTATCTTCAGATGGTTGCGAATGATGCCCGGGTTCCCCATCAGTTTTTCAACTTTTGCCCGGTTGTACTTTGCGACTTTGGCGGGGTCAAAATTATCAAACGCCGCACGATAGTTGTCGCGTTTCTGAAGCACCGTTTCCCAGCTAAGCCCTGCCTGAGCTCCTTCGAGAATGAGGAACTCAAAGAGCGCGCGGTCGTCGTGCAACGGCACGCCCCACTCGTGATCATGATAAGCAATGGCCAAGGCAGTCCTGGGCCAGGCGCAGCGCTTCAGCATGATGTCATTTTAGCAGGGATAAGGCGGGATTGATCGATGTCAGTCTCAGATCTCAGATTTCAGATCTCAGATTTCAGATCTCACAATCTCAAATCTGTTTCGTCAGTTCTTCTCAAGTCTTCCGGCCAAACTTGCAACCACAGTTATGAGTTCGCTGGCCTCAACTGGCTTGGCAACGTGAGTATTATAGCCGGCAAGAATAGCTCTCATACGGTCCTGGACCCGGGCGTAAGCCGTCAGCGCTACGGCAGGAAGTTTCTGCTCTTGACCTGCTTCCTGTTTTCGCACGCTCCGAATCAAGGCATAACCATCCATTCCGGGCATGGCGATGTCACTGATCAGTAGGTCAAAATGGGAGTGCTCAAGCGCAGTGAGCGCTTCTTCAGCCGTGGTTACTCCCGTTACGCTCGCGCCACGCTGGGTCAATTCCATCGTAACTAGATCCAGCGTGTCTCTCTCATCGTCGACGATGAGAATGCGCAGGTTCTCAAGACTCGACGGTTCAGAATCCGAGTCTTTGAAAACTTCGCGAGCGTCAGCGAGCGCTTCAGGCCGCAGTTCGCCGGTCGGTAAGCGCAGCTTTACCGTAAAAACGGCGCCGTGGCCTTCTTTGCGATTCTCGGCAGTGATGACTCCGCCGTGAAGTTCTACTAGATGACGAACGATCGCGAGGCCTAACCCCAGTCCGCCATAAGCCCTGGTAGTAGAGCCGTCGGCTTGCCGAAATCTTTCAAAGACATGAGGAAGAAACGCTGGATCAATACCCGGCCCAGTATCACAAACTTGAATTTGTACGTGGGCAGTATCCTGGCTGACGCGGACTTCCACCTTTCCTCCGCTGGGGGTGAATTTCGCAGCGTTTGAAAGAAGGTTCCAGACCACTTGCTGCAGGCGGTCGGCGTCGCCAGGCACGATTTTGAGACCGGCATCGATGATTGTCTCAATAACGATGTCCTTGGCCTCCAGCGCGGGCCGAACAGCGTCGAGCGCCCCATCGACAACGGCGACGAGATCAACAGGGCCGAGATTCAATTGCAACTTACCTGTAATCACGCGCGAGACATCGAGAATGTCTTCTATGATTTGCTTCTGGGCCCAGGCGTTTCTTTCAATTACTTCCAATGCGTGGTGTGAGCTATCGCTGTCAAGCCTTCCTGACTTGAGCATCCGCGACCAGCCGATCACGGCATTCAGTGGTGTGCGCAACTCATGGGAAAGAGTGGCGAGAAACTCGTCCTTCAGGCGATTGGCCCTCTCGGCATCTGCCCGAGCGGCCCGCTCGCGCTTAAGCAGATCGGTACGTTCTTCCTCCGCCCGTTTCCGTTTAGTGAACTGGCCGATCTGTCCCCCGATGCCTGCGACCATCCTCAGCAACTCATCATCTGGTTCCTTGATCTCTCTGCTAAAAAAATCAAGCACTCCCAGGACCTCTCGACCGACGAGAATCGGAAAGCCAAACGCGCCATGAAGACCTTCGAGCGTCGCGACGGCAGCACGCGGGAAATTTGGATCCGCTGTGACGTTCTGAATCCTTGCAGGCCCGCCACTCTCCCAAATACGTCCGGGCAATCCCTCACCCTTTTTGAACGTAATGGCGCGCGTAAGTTTTTCAAACCGGTCAACTCTGATCGAAGAACCTCTAAAGAAATCGACGCAGCGCAAAACCTGCGCTTCCGGATCCACGCGCCACAAACCGCCTACGTCCCACTCCAACCCCTCGCAGATTGCTTGCAGGATTTCCCGAGAACTCCCCATAAAATCGGTTGATTCAGAGAGTATTCGGGTGACAGCATACTGCAGTGCCAGTCTCCGCTCTGTCTGCTTGCGATCCGTGATGTCCTGAGTAAAGCAGCGTGTATGCACAAACTGGCCGTCTTCCCGGAACACGCTCGAATTGATACGCACATCCTTAATCGAGCCGTCCTTGCAACGCAGCTGCGCATCATAGTCTTGCAGCACTTCGCCCTGTGCGAGCCTCTTGAGAATGTCTTCAATCGCCTCCTTGTCGACATGAAAGTCTGCAATGTGACGACCGACATACTCCTCCCGTTCCAATCCAAGCAGGTCGAGTTCGGCCTGGTTTACGCGAAGCACGGTTCCGTCAGCGCCAACCCAATGCAAACCGATAGCGGCGTTTTCGAAAAAGTCTGTAAGTTCCGCTTCACTGCGACGCAACGCTCCTTCTGCTTCTTTACGTTCTGAAATGTCCCGTTTGATACCAACGTAGCAAATCGGCTCTCCCGAGCCGTTCCGCATCGCGAACGCTGACAGTTCGATGTGACGTAGCTCACCATCTTTACGGCGGCTGATTACGTCGCCCCGATACTCTCCTGTCTCCGCCAGGGTCCGGACAATATCCGCGAACACCTCCTCGCCGAGATGAATGGCGGGACTCTGTCCCTTCAGATCATCGTCGGAGTAGCCCAACAGGTTGACGTGGGCCGAATTTTGTTTGAGGTAGTGGCCCTCCGGGCCGATGATTGCAATTGGCTCGTTCGAGTGAGTAAAGATCTCGCGGTAGAGACCCGGGTGCGACTCCGGCTCCTGAGCGGGAGCGATATTTTGGCGCCTCTTGGAGCGATACGCTGTAGACATTTAAGCGCTTGTCACAAGGGGAACGAATAGAGTTCAGGGGGTTTAGGGGTATCAGGATAATAGCATCAAAGAACCGTTCAGGAAACCAGGCGGTAGCGGTTACCAGCCTGTCGTTGCCGGTTTAGCAGATCTTCCGACGCTTGAATTGACTTGGCCTCACTTTCGCGGTAAAAACTACACAGCTTCCTAAAACATTTTCCGTAGATCACCTCGCTTGTCTTGCCGCAAGGTAAGGTAATTGGTACGTAGGAGACCGAAAGGAGATTCAAAAATGGCATTACGTTTAGGCGACATGGCACCCGATTTCACAGCGGACACGACTGAGGGCCCGATTAGTTTTCATGAGTGGATTGGCAATAGCTGGGCTGTGCTTTTCTCCCACCCGAAAGACTTCACACCGGTCTGCACCACAGAGCTTGGCTACGTAGCCAAAAGCAAACCGGAATTCGACAGGCGCGGCGTTAAAGTTGTCGGCTTGAGTGTTGATCCCACAGACTCGCACAGCAAGTGGGCGGAAGACATTCGCGAGACTCAGGGGTCAGCACTGAATTTTCCAGTGATTGCTGATCCAGACCACAAGATCTCCGAGCTGTACGACATGATCCACCCGGAGATCAGCGACGTGTTCACAGTGCGATCAGTTTTCGTAATCGGCCCGGACAAAAAGATCAAGCTGATGATTACGTATCCGGCCAGCACCGGACGAAACTTTGACGAGATCCTGCGCGTGATCGATTCACTACAGCTTACGGCAAACTACAGCGTAGCAACACCGGTCAATTGGAAAGATGGTGAGGACGTGATCATTGTTCCCTCGCTGTCTGACGAAGCAGCGAAGGAGAAGTTCCCGGCAGGCTGGAAGGCCCCGAAGCCCTATTTGCGCATCACACCGCAGCCAAATAAGACTGCGACGACGGACACTGCCGCGAAGAGTGCTTCTTAGCTTTCCCGTCCCCGGACGTTTATGGGTCAGGCAGCACGGAGTCTCGTCCGTGCTGCCAGTCGCCGAACACTTTCCTTCAACATCACGGGGCCTGCGCGGCGAATCAGGGTAGTTTCACGCAAAGACGCAAAGTGGCAAAGACGCAAAGTCTAATCCGTCTTGCTCTTTGCGTCTTTGCCCCTTTGCGTCTTTGCGTGAAATTCTTGCGCGGAGAATATCTCCCCATCATGTGATTGCAGCAGACTTCCTTGTTTGTAGTTTCACACGCCAAAGCTAACCGGCTTGCCAGTCTTGACCGAACGATAACAGCCTTCCACTAACTCTACAGACTTGAAACCATCCAACGCAGTCACCGCGGGTGGTAGTTCACCGATGATGGAGTCGATGAAGCTCTTGTCCTCCTGCAGGTAGCCCCATTTCTCCTCCTTCGTCAACTGGTGCATCGACTGTTCGACAGTCCTTCCATCCAGCCCTTCGCTGTAAACCAGACCCTCCATTTCTCGCGTGACGATGGTCGTGTGATGGCCAAACACTTCTACTCGCTCAAAAGGAAAAAGCCAGCTCGCGTCCGCCGACGAAGCGAATGTCGCGTGCAGTCCATTCGCGAACTGCAAAAGAATGGAGAAGTCGTCAGTCTCCGGGTACTCGTGCGTTGAGCCCACTGCATGCAGCGTGGTGATCTCACCGAACAAAAATCTCATCATGTCGAACATGTGAATCGTAGTTTCGTAAAGAAAACCGCCGGTAACCTGAGGGTCCCCGACCCACGGCGGATTTTGCAGCTCACCTCGATTCATCTTCACATGGGCCGAGTGGGGCACCACGCCAGTTTCAAGCATTCGCTTGAGGGTTGCGTAAACCGGGGCGAAACGGCGGTTGTGCCCGACTTGAAAGACGCCCTTGCTCTTTTCTGCTGCGTCGAGGACGGCTTGCGCTTCAATGACACTCGTGGCCATCGGTTTCTCGCAAAAAACATGCTTACCAGCGCGTGCTGTGGCGACGGCCAACTCCGTATGCTTTGTGTTCGGAGTTGTTATGTAGACCGCATCGCAGCTATCGATAACCTCCATCGCGTTTGAAGCCGCTTGTGCGCCGCAAGCATTGGCCAGCCGTTGGGCTGCCTCGCTGGAGACATCATTGACCCGAGCGACGTGAACTCGGTCGTCTTTGGTCAGAATCGCGGCGTGCACGCCGCCAATGTATCCTGCACCGATGATTCCAATTTTGAGCCTGGTCATAAGACTTGCGTCAACGTAGAACCACCACTCAATACAGAACCGGGAGCGGTAGTGACCGGATGCCGGACTCAACTATCTGGTGATACCCACGTTTCACCTGGTCGCAACGGCTCTCGTGTTTATTTGACTTCCAGAGCGCGTCGAGTCGCCAAATACGCCTCCCGAGCCAGCTCAAGAGGATCCCTGTCCCAGTACTCTGGTCGAAAAATCTCGACGCTGGCGACTCGATCATAGCCGATGCGCCGGAACGCCTTGAGCATTTCCCGTAAAGGCAAAACACCCAACCCGGGCAACAAACGATGAGAATCCCGCAACTGCTCGCGCGGCAAATCCTCTGCATCGTTGATGTGAAAAATGAATAGTCGCTCGGAATCGAGTTTATCGATCATCTCTATGGTTGATTCGCCGGCGTAAAAATGAAAGCTGTCGATAACTAAACCAATGTTATCTCGGGCAACGGTTTCTACAATCTCAGCCGCAAGGTCTAATGTCTGAACGCTACAGTCTGTTTGACCCAAAAACTCGAAAGCTAGTCCCACGCCGTTCTGTTCTGCAATAACTCCAAGCTCCGTGATCACGTTTACCGACTCTCCGATGATCTTCTCTCGACTCGGAAGTTTCTGCGGCAATTTTCCAGGTACTATGACGATGTAGGGACAACGAAGCTCCGCTGCGACTGAACTCAACTCCTCGCATTCAGTCTTTATTCTGCCGTAGTCGTTAGGGCTGCGAAACGTAATATGTTCGATCGAGTTAATGCTAATTGGCTCAACGCCACTATCGTCAAACATTCTGCGCAGATCGTAGACTGATTGTGTTTTCAGAAAGTCGCGCAGTTTCGCAGCCCAAATCTCCAAAAAATCAAACCCAGCAGCACGAGCCGCGCGGACGTCTGTAGCGAGGTCGGCCCTCATCGTGGTTGCGCCGTTGAGTGCGAGTTTCATTCTTACAATCTTTCACCCAAAATCGGGTCAAACAAATGCGCGCTGGCAGCCTCCATCTGCAACCAAACAGTGGATTCTACCTCGGCTCGAAAGTCTCCCGGCGCGCGTGCAATGATTCGCTCACCGTCGCCAAGCGTAAGAAACACAAACGTCTCGCTGCCCATCAACTCAGTAACGTAGACCTCTGCCTTCAGCCAGCCATCACGCTGAGTGGTGGAAACGTGTACATGTTCAGGACGAATGCCCAGAGTGATTCGCTGGTCATTATCAAGTTTGTTGAAACTCTCATGTCGAGCTTCGTGAAGTTGTAAAGATACACCCTGACTTTTGAACATGCGCGCTTGCGAGTCAAGTCGTCCCTCGATGAAGTTCATGCTTGGACTGCCGACAAACTCAGCTACAAAACGATTCGCAGGACGATGGTAGATATTTAGCGGCGTGTCAAACTGTTGAAGCTTGCCTTTGCGTATCACGGCCACACGATGCGCGAGAGTCATGGCTTCCGCCTGATCATGTGTTACGTAAATCATCGTCGTGCCAAGCCCATGCTGCAAACGCTTCAGCTCGCCGCGCATCTGGACGCGGAGCCTGGCATCAAGGTTTGAAAGGGGCTCATCCATCAGGTAGGCGCGCGGCTCGCGCACGATGGCCCGCGCAAGCGCGACGCGCTGGCGTTCGCCACCCGACAGCTCGCGCGGCTTGCGGGTAAGCAGACCTGCGATTTCGAGCAGGGCGGCGACGCGCGCAACTCTGCTGGAAACTTGATCGTGAGGGATTTTGCGAATGCGCAAAGGATAGGCAATGTTCTCGGCGACTCTCATGTGCGGATAAAGCGCATAGTTTTGAAAGACCATTGCGAGGTCACGATGCTGCGTCGGAACGTCGTTAATACGCTGGTTGCCAATGAGGATGTCACCGCTGGTGACGGACTCCAGGCCCGCAAGCATTCGCAATGTAGTTGACTTCCCACAGCCGGAAGGACCGAGCAGAACAACAAACTCACCGTCGTCGATTGTGAGGGAGAGATTGTCCACGACAACTGAATCGGCGAAGGCCTTGGTCAGGTTACGGAGCTCGATTGTCATAGGAAGGTGCCGGGTGCCAGGTGTCAGGTGCCGGTCATGAATTGGCTACCCTTTTCTTAGCGAATTCCGAAGTGCGTACAGTTGCCTGCCAAGAGCATTCCCTTCGCTCAGAATCTCCCTGAGTTGTTTTGGAAGAAGATATTTCAGGCGTGTAGCGATTTCGAGTTGAGTCTCGAGTTCAGCGAGAGAGCCTTGCGCTATTGACAGATGGTGAAGGTACTCTTTGAGATGCTCCCTCGTGTGCCCTTCAGCTATATTGGACGGTATCGAAACGGCCGCTCTCTGAATTTGGCCGACCAACCCATAAGTTTCTTCTTTTGGAAATCTCCGAGTGAGACGGTACACCTTCTCAACGAGATCCATTGCCGCTTGCCAAACTCTAAGCTCTCTAAAACTTTTCATAGTGAGTCTCCGTTGTGAGGTTGTGAGTATTTGTAGTTGGCCGGCACCTGACACACCCGGCACCTGACACCCGGCACCTGATACCCGATACACTAACCTTTTACCGCGCCTAGTGAAAGTCCCCTCACGAGATACCTTTGCACAGCCATCGCGAAGATCAGTATCGGCAGCATTGCCACCACACCTGCGGCGCTCATCACGCCCCACTTAATCTCGTACTGTGTCACGCGTCCCGCGATAGCAACCGGCAAAGTCATTGAAGCATCGGTTTGAGTAAGCACCAGCGCAAACAAGAATTCATTCCAGGAGATGATTAAACAAAAGACCGCTGTAGCTGCCAGTCCCGGCGCCACCAAGGGCAGCAAGACACGCCGCAACGCGCCCAGGCGTGAATCGCCATCAACCATTGCCGCCTCCTCGAGTTCGGGCGGCACTTCGACAAAAAACCCGCGCATCATCCAAACCACAAAGGGTAGATTGAATCCCGTGTACAGAATTACGAGTGAAGCCCGTGTGTTGATTAGTCCCAGATCGCGCATCATCAGGAACAGAGGAATTACGGTTACGATCGGGGGAAACATACGCGTGGAAAGAATCCAGAGCGAGAGTTTGCGATCCAGCCTGCGTGGCATTTTGAATCTTGCCAGCGCGTAGGCCGCAAGCGTTCCAATAACGAGGGCACAGAATGTCGCAGCCACTGCCACAATGGCGCTGGTGATCAGGTATTGACCAAACGAGCGGTTGAGAAACGCGTCTCGATAATGATCCAGCGTCGGCGTGAACGCGAACCAGCGTGGCGGAACGGCAAACTGATCCACTTCACGCTTGAGCGAGATTGTCATCATCCAATAAACGGGCGCCAGCGTCAGAAGCAAGGCTATTCCGATCAGTGGATATTTGAGTAAGCGCCTCATGTTGTTTAACCGCCAAGAACGCCAAGAAACACTAAGAAAGTCTGGGAGAGTGCGCTTCACATCTTTATGAACCCGGTAGTTCATGTAGTAGGTCACGCAAAGACGCAAAGGGGGCAAAGACGCGAAGAAAGCTTGGATACGGAATCCTTCTTTCTCTATTCTTAGCGCTCTTGGCGGTGCAAAATTAGTTTGCCTCCCTGGCTTGCAGGACGCGGATGTAGAACACGCTGATAATGTTGGTAATCACCAGCAGCACAAACGACATTGCCGCGGCATAGCCAAAGTCAGAAAAGCGAAAGGCAGTACGATAGATGTAAAGACTTATTGTCTCCGTCGCAAAGCCCGGCCCGCCTTCCGTGAGAATAAAGACCTGATCAAACACGCGCAAAAGATCCATTGTTCTAAGCAGCAACGCAACTAAAATTGCCGGCTTTAGCAGCGGCAACGTGACATGCCGGAATGTCTGCCAGGCGCTTGAGCCATCAATCAGAGCTGCCTCATAGGGTTCCTGCGGAATCGCCTGCAGGCCGGCCAGAAGAATGAGAAACATGAATGGAGTCCATTGCCAAACATCCACGGTGATGACTGATAGCATTGCCAGACGTGGCGAAGAGGTCCACGTGAGTGAACTTATGTTTGCCCCCAAGCCCTTCAGTGTGCCATTTACGGCGCCGAAATTAGGGTTGAGCATCAGTCGCCAAACAACTCCCACGACAACTGTTGGCAACATCATCGGTACCAGTAGAGCCGTCCGAAAGAACCTGCGCCCGCGCAACTGGTTGTTTAGCAAAACGGCGAGTGCGAGTCCGAGAAAGAACTCCAGCGTGAGTGCACTGGCGGCATAGATCAGCGTATGGCTCAGAGCCGCGAGAAAAAACTGATCTGAAAAGAGGCGCGCAAAGTTTCCCAAGCTCCATTGCGCAGTGCCGCCTGAGGTAACCTGCAGACTGAGACTGACTGCATGAACGAGCGGATAGATGGAGAGCGCCAGCAGAACAAAAACGGTGGGCGCAATTAGAACGTAAGCGAGAGCTCTGTCAGAGCCAACAACTGACACCCGATACCCGGCGCCGGTTTTACTTTCCACGCTCAAGAATCTTCCCAATCTCCACATTCGCCAGGTTCATCGCATCTTCCGGAGAGAGCTCACCACTGTTTGCTTTTGAGAGGTAGATTCCGAAGACGTTTTCAATCTCATTCCAGTGCGGGGTACGCGGTCTGGGGCGTGAGCTTTCAAGCGAGCGCAATTGTGCCGGGTATGCAGGAAACTTTGCGACTAGTTCCGGATCGTTGAATAGAGATCTGCGCGTTGGCGGATTGCCGCGCAGAGCCGACCGCCTCATTTGTTCAGCGCTCGTCGCCCACAGCAAGAATTCAAAGGCCGCATCTTTGTTTTTGGAATCCCGTGGAATGGCAATCAGCCAATTTCCGATCTCGGCGCGTCCCGGGTTCCGGGCCCCGGGCAAGGTTGTGAACTCCAACTTGCCGATGACTCTTGACTTGGCCGGATCGTTAAAGGAGCTGATCCATGCCGGCCAGTTAATGGACATTGCAGCAGTGCCCTGAAGCAGATGCGCGCCTACCTCGTCGGCATTGAAGCTTGCGTAACCCGGAGGCGAGTACTTCCCTAGTTCCAACATAAACTTCAGGGCCGCGATACCTGCTGCGCTATTGACGGCGGGCTGGTAGTTGGCGTCAAACATCTCACCACCGAAGGCCCAAAAAATTGGCATGAAGTCGGCCACCGCAGCGTTGCCCTGCGCGGCGCGCATCACGTAACCATAAACTTTGCCTCCGCCCGGGGCGCCGTTCCTTTCCTGCTCGCTAATCGTTTTCGCCGCCGCAAGCGTCTCATCCCAGGTCGTCGGCTCTTTCAGGTTGTGCTTGGCAAAAAGATCTTTGCGATAGAAGAGTAGTTGAGAGTTGCCGACATAAGGCAGGGCATAGAACGCCTCCGCTTGGCCCGGCACACGGCAGAGCGCGATTGACGTTTGCACAAAGTCCTGGTCGGGTCCGTTGATTCCTTTGGTTTGCAGCAACGGAGCGAGGTCAGTGAGCAACTGTTCCGACGCGAACTTGGGAAACCAGGGATCATCGAGCATGACAAGATCATAGGCGCCGGTGCGTGCGGTTAGATCGATTAGCTCCTTCTCGAAGAGATTGGCGTAAGGGAACTCGGCGATGTTTATATGAACGCCCGTTTGAGCTTCGTAGTCGAGCGCCGCTTGCTTCAAAGCATCACCTTCCACACCGGAGTTGACGGCAAGTGTGAGTTGCTTTGGGCCTGAGTTTCGATTCTGCTGACAACCACCTATGGAAAAAAGCGCCAACGTGGCGACGAGAATGATGCTGGCTTTGATTCGCAAGTCAGTGAAAACTCCGTGCTGGATTTTGTGGCACAGACTTTTAGTCTGTGACGGTGCTTTGTCTTTCAACTTCTGGGCGGATGCCAGTTGAATTCAAAGACCAAAGTCTGGGGCCACTAGCGACCTATTGAAACGTAGGTTGACTGCTAAAGTAAACATCAGTTTTCAAAGGCCAGAAGCAATCGCCGATCTCAACTTTCGATTTGAGGATCTTTCGGTTGTAGCAATATTCATGTTTGAGAATGTCTCAGTCGGGAAGGGGGCAAAGCGAAGCGCGCCCCCG
>JBOGOU010000314.1:0-1075 GCA_050748205.1 Pyrinomonadaceae bacterium
GGGAAGGAGGAGAGACCTTGCCAAACAGGAGGAAGTCTATGCGTAAGATCAAAGAGGTGCTGAGGCTGAAGTACGTTCACGAACTGTCAGAGAGGCAGATCGCGCGAAGTTGCGGGATTGGCAAGACAACAGTTGCCGAGTACTTGATGAGAGCCCGGGCGGCGGGGCTGGGTTGGCCGTTGCCCGTCGAGTTGGATGAGGCGAGCATTGAGGCGCGATTGTTTCCCGTCACCTTGGGTAAAGCAGAGAGAGGCCAACCTGCGATGCCTGACTTCGAGCAGCTGCATCGGGAACTGAAGAGTCACAAACATCTGACACTGCAGCTAGTGTGGCAGGAGTACAAAGAGGCGCATCCGGAGGGCTACCAGTACTCACAGTTTTGCGAACTGTATCGGAAGTGGGCGAAGAAGCTGGACCTGGTATTACGGGGTTCGCATCGGGCCGGAGAGAAGCTGTTTGTCGACTACGCAGGAGAGACCGTGCCGGTCATCGATACAACCACCGGCGAGAAAACCGAGACGAGCATCTTTGTAGCAGTGCTTGGAGCAAGCAGCTACACCTATGCAGAAGCGACGCTGAAAGCGAATCTGGAATCGTGGATCGGATCACACGTTCGAACACTGGAGTATATCGGTGGCTGCCCTGAAGTCCTGGTCCCGGACAATCTCAAAGATGGTGTGAAGCTGCCGTGTCGTTACGAGCCGGATCTCAACCCGACTTATCAGGAGATGGCCGCCCACTACGGCGTGGCAGTTATTCCAGCGCGTGTGAGAAAACCTCGGGACAAGGCTAAGGCGGAAGCCGG
Organism: Pyrinomonadaceae bacterium; assembly: GCA_050748205.1. GTDB lineage: Bacteria > Acidobacteriota > Blastocatellia > Pyrinomonadales > Pyrinomonadaceae > PSRF01. The sequence goes on from JBOGOU010000314.1 coordinate 806, forward strand.
AGTACTTTTAGTGGAACGGTGGATACTGGCAGCGCTGCGCAAGCAAACCTTCTTCACCATAGGCGAGCTCAACCAGGCAATCCGGGAACTGCTCGAGAAGCTGAACAGCCGGCGATTTCGAAAGATGTCTGGCAGTCGGCTTCAGCTATTCGAGCAGATAGATCGGCCGGCTCTCTTACCGCTCCCCGTCCAGCGATACACCTTTGCCCAGTGGAAGTGGAGCAGGGTGAGCAACGACTACCATGTTGAGTTAGGACAGCACTACTACAG
>JBOGOU010000315.1:0-7372 GCA_050748205.1 Pyrinomonadaceae bacterium
CGTTAATGGGATAGGGAGCTTACTGTGAAGAAAAGGGCCTTGCTGATGTTCACCTGCTCGCTAATGCTCGCGAGCAGCATTCAATGCCTCGCTCAGGATACCCAATCTGTTGAGCAACAAAAATCAGCTGCTGCGGCCAGAGCTGAGCAGGAACGAAAAGCTGCTGCCAAGGCGGCTGGGCAAGAGGAACGCGATGCCGCCAGGGCCGCTGCAAAAGAGGAGCGGATTGCTGTCAAGGACGCTGCTCAGGAGAAAAGAGCTGCGGCCAAGGCTGCCGCTCAAGAGAAACGCGAAACCCTTAAAGCAGAGGCCGAAGTAAAACGAACTATCGAGCAGAAGAAGCGTTCAAGCAGAGAAGCCGAACGCAAACAGGCTCAGCCCGACGGCACCTTCAAACTGTTAGGCGCCAGATCCAATTTCTCTGCGACCGTGGTAGTAAAAGGGGCGCCCTATTCTGCGTCGGCATCCACGGAACATATTCAGACACTTGGTGATGGTAATCAGATCATTCAAAAGAACGAGGCAACTCATTATCGCGACAGCGAAGGACGGATGCGAATAGAACAAAAGCTGAGGACGATTGGTAAGTGGACCGCGGTCGGCGATCCGCCAACGATAATTAATTTGTGGGACCCAGTCGCCGGTGATTTTTACAGCCTTGACCCACGCTCCCGAACAGCCTTGAAAAACACACGGCCGGCGCGACGCGTGATTGTAGCCCCGTTTCCAAAAACCAAAGATAGTCAATTTGTTAAGCCTGACGCTGACAAACTGGTCGCATGGGCGAAGGAAGGCAAGAAGCAGCAGGTGGGTGCTCCCGCAGCAAAGGAACAAACGTCTGATTTGACAAAAACAAACCGTCCGGGCGGCCAGGAGACCTTCGACAAGAAAAAGAAGAAGGAGCCTCTTGGCACACAGATGATCGAAGGTGTTGCGGCTGAGGGCACGAGGTTGACTCTTACAATTCCGGCAGGCGAGATTGGAAATGTTTTGCCTATCGAGATTGTTGACGAAAGCTGGTATTCACCCGATTTACAGATAGTGGTGATGTCCAAACATCACGACCCACGTTCTGGTGACACTGTTTACCGGCTGACAAATATCAACCGCAATGAACCCGATCGGTCTTTTTTTGAAGTACCCGCTGAGTATCGCATAGTAGATAGGTCGTCCCCCAAGCCGTCGACCAAAAAGCCTGAGAAGCCTACGCCATAAGCGAGGCTTGGAAGAACAACAAATGGACCAGAGATGTGAGAATGAGTCACAACCTGTTGTCACAATAAACTGGGCCGCGGTGTTTCAGAATTGGAGTCGAAGAGAAGTTTCAGAAATGGAGTCTAAGAGAAGTAAAGCCCGCCACTGATTCTTAGTCGAACAGGGAATCGAGCCTGTGGAGGTTCCTTTCCGAGGTGATTGCCTTCGGGTGTGAGTAACCCGCGGGAAGTCAATAGGAGAGTTGCGTAGTAGTGTGCCCTTTTTCGGACGGAGCCTGATGCGTCGCAAGGAGGTAAATATGTTAAATCGCCGTTTCTTCTCGATTCTTATTCTCGTTTTAGTGGTTTTGGCGATAACGGCCCAGGCGCAGAGTCCTCGCTCTGCGGTTGACCGCTACGATCGTGGCCGCCAGCGGTACTCTAAAGGGGACCTCGACGGTGCTATTGCAGACTTCACTCGGGCCATCGAGCTCAGCTCTTATGCTATGCCTCAACGACACGATTGGAAAGAAAGCGTCAACTTCTCGGAAGCAAGCTCTGACGCGGATCGGATCACCTTCATCGACCCGGTGACAGCAGCTGCTTACGGCAACCGCGCCATGGCCCGTTTTGGCAAAGGTGATCTGGAAGGCGGCATTGCAGATTGCGATCGTGCTTTGGCCATTAATCCTGGCCTTATCGAGGTGTACAACAATCGCGGCGTGATGTTGTGGTCCAAAGGAGAACTGGACAGAGCTGCTAGCGATTTCGATCTGGTGATTGCAAAGAAACGGCACGATGCTCAAGCTTATGACAATCGCGGGAACGTCCGTTTGAGCAAAGGTGACATTGCCGGGGCGCTAGATGACTTTGATAGGGCGATTACTCTGGAGCCAGGTCGCGGTGAATCTTTCTGTGATCGCGGTGAAGCCCGTCGGCGAAAAGGAGACCTGCAAGGCGCCCTGGCTGATTTTGAGCGGGGTCTTGAACTCAACCCAAGTCTGGCCTGGGGCTACAGCGGGCGCGGGCTGGTACGTCGTGATAGGAACGAACCAAGGGAAGCCCTGACCGATCTCACACGAGCTATCGAATTAGACCCATCTTTGGGCCTGACCTATGCTCATCGGGGATTGTTGCTGCTCCGTTTGGGAGAAAATGCGCGGGCCGAGGAAGACTTCGCACAAAGCTTAAGACTCGAGCCCGGATTGAAGGAAGGGCTCGAAAAGCGTATTCAGGCTGAGAAGGCCCAGCATACGGCGCAATGAGCGGCTACCGCTGCCACGCAGTACAGAACCATTTGCAGTAGCCAATGGATCCTAGCTCTCAACTAGACAGGCACCACTCAAACAGGCTGCGAGCTATTGCTCGCGGTTACAGATTAAGAGGTTGCTGGTTAGCGTGAAAGCTAGGATCCATTGGCTACCGCAAATGGTTCCGTGGGTGAGTCATGCTGGGTTAGTTGAGCTTAGGATCCATTGGCTACCGCAAATGGTTCCGTGGGTGAGTGGTCGTCGAGGTTCAGAGCCAGCGTCCACTGGCTATGCCGTGAGTTGAGCAGCGCTGGTCGACTGACTACTGGCCACTAACCACTGCGCTCACTGCTCACAACTTTCCAAGTGTCTTCATTACCAGGTCTACATTAGAAAGATCTGGCAACAGCGCATCGGGCTTGTGCCGCAGAAGTTGTTCGGAGTTGTAGAGTCGTCCTGTGGCGACGGCGACCACACGCGCGCCAAAGTGGCGTGCACAGGCAATGTCGTTCGGCGTGTCGCCGATAACGATGAACTGATCGGGTGCGAGGTCGAGTTGAAGATGCTTGCGTATGCGTTCCGCGGCGAGCGATGGGAGGTCGCGACGATCGTGCGATTCGTCTCCGAAGGCTCCTGGCAGGACGAAAAACTCTGAGAGGCCCATCAGCTCCATTTTTAAGTACGCCGCCGGCTCAATGTTGCCTGTCAGAAGTGCGGAGTAATAGCGCGGATCAACGGCAACTGCTCTCAGGACCTCAGGCACACCAGGAAGAATTTCGAAAAACTGCTCTCCATTTACCGTTGCCTTCTGCATTTCCTCCATGTAACGCGTGCGCAAATGATCGAGGCGCTCGCGAACGTGCCTTTCAGTGAATCCCTCGTGACGCAGCGCTTCGCCGATAATTTGCAAGTCAGTCATTCCGGAAACCTTCATCTCCGACAAACGACCCGCTGTACCAAATACTTCTTGCAGCACGGGGATGGTGTAATCCTTGTAAGCACCGCTGCGCAGCGAGTGAATCAAAGTGCCATCGATATCCCAGAGGAGGATGCGGAGGTCTGACTGTGAGACAGGGACGCGGCGACGCGGCGACGCGGAGACACGGGCAGACAGAGACGCGGAGACGCGGCGAGACGGAGACGCGGATACGCGGCGATCCTCAGGTTCGCCAGGTTCGCGATCGTTGGTTCTCTCGTTAGTTTGCTTAGCCATGCCAGCTCCTCGGTCTCCGTGTCTGCGTGTCTCCGCGTCTCCGCGTCGCTATTCAACCACCGCCAACACTTCGCCTGCGTTTACAGTAGCGCCCACCTGAGCCCGAATCGACACTACTTTGCCGGCCTTGGGAGCTTTCATCTCGTTCTGCATTTTCATGGCTTCCACCACCAGAATACCGGCCCCGGCTTCAACCTCGGCGCCGGCTTCCACGAGCAGGCGGACGACTTTGCCGGGCATGTGGGCCACGACCTGGGCAGAGCCCTTGGAGTGTTCTCCAACGGTTTGGGCGGTGCGCAGACGCTTCGGATCCGTAATCTTTATCGCGTAGCTTTTGCCACGGAGGCTTACTTCAATATCATCAGGCTGACGATGATTTTCGACCCGGCAGTGGTAAACAGCGTAGCCGTCCAGAAGCAAATACTCACCGCCACCGAGATCCCGAATCTCCAGTTCATAATGCCGCCCATCAATCTCCGCCGAGACCTCTGCCTCACGACGTTGAATCGCGATCCGGTGATCCTTCCCAGCCACTTCGGCTTTAAGCTTTATCACTGTCTGGTCCTCGAAACTTAAGTCCCCGTCTAGCGGTCAGACTCCTCTGCGCAATTAGCGCAGCACGTCCCGACATCTTCCAGCGATTTGCCACGGCGCCCGTTGATTGGCTGTCGACGGCCATTTGCCGGCGCACTCTTGCGTAGTGTACCGCGCCCGCAATCAACGCCATGTTTCGTTGTTTGGTCTCAGCTTCTTCAGTTTGGGGGGAAATAAAATGGCGAGCCGCCTCACGTCGGAGATTGAACCGGGAAATAAAACCAGTATCCAGATTCCCCGAAATGAACTCCTCATATCGAATAATCTCACGGAAGAAAGGCAGCGTTGTTTTGATACCACCTACGACGTATTCATCCAACGCACGGCTCAAGCGATCAATAGCTTCTCCTCTGGTGCGTCCCCACACGGCAAGTTTCGAGATCATCGGATCGTAGTATATCGAGACCTCAGAATTGGCTGTGACGCCACTGTCGTCGCGTATGCCAGGACCTGATGGCACTTGCAGGAAGGTGATCGTTCCAGGTGAAGGAAAGAAGTTATTCTCAGGGTCCTCCGCATAGACGCGGCATTCGATTGCATGGCCGCGCCAATGGATGTCGCTCTGCTTGAATGAAAGCGGTGCGCCATCAGCGACCATGATTTGTTCACGCACCAGATCGATCCCGGTTACGAATTCCGTCACCGGATGTTCGACCTGTAGCCGTGTGTTCATCTCCAGGAAATAAAACTCGCGGGTAGCGTCAGCGACCAGGAACTCAACAGTGCCGGCGCCTACGTAGTCAACGGCGCGCGCCAGCTTTACTGCGGCGTCGCCCATGCGTGTTCGCAGTTGAGCATCGTTTATTGGTGAAGGACATTCTTCGACGACTTTTTGATGGCGTCGCTGAATCGAGCATTCGCGTTCGCCGAGATGAACAACGTTCCGGTAAGTGTCACCGAAGATCTGAATTTCAATATGCCGGGGGCGCTCAATGACCTTTTCCAGGTAGAGCGAAGGATCGCCAAAGGCAGCGGCCGCCTCCGAGCGGGCGTTGTCGAACGCAGACTGCAACTCTGCGGCGGAGGAGACCTGGCGCATGCCTTTTCCGCCTCCACCCGCTGAGGCCTTGAGCATCACGGGATAGCCAAATTGACGGGCTTGCTCACCTGCCTCTTCAAGTGAGTTGAGGGCTGCGACGGTGCCGGGAACGACAGGGACGCCTGCGGCGACCGCGGTACGTCTGGCGCTGGTTTTCGACCCCATTATCTCCATCGCTTCTGCGGTGGGGCCGATAAACTTCAGGCCGGCGGCAACTACTGCGCGAGCGAAAGTTGCGTTCTCAGCGAGGAAGCCATAACCGGGATGAATGGCATCAGCACCAGTTTGTTTTGCAGCGTCGACGATTTTCTCGATGCTTAGATAGCTCTGGCTTGAAGGGGCAGGTCCGATGCAGACAGCTTCGTCAGCCATGCGGACGTGGACTGCGTTTGCGTCTGCTTCAGAGTAGACCGCCACAGGCGCAATACCCAGATCACGGCAGGCACGGATGACCCGCACCGCTATTTCACCACGATTGGCAATCAAGATTCTGCGGAACATGACTGACCACCCACTATACAACGATTGAATTACCAGGTTGGCGTGGATCGTAGCGAATGATTATGCGGGCGCCGGGAGCGTAGCTGGCTTCACGCGTCTTCTGTTCGTCATTCAGTTCCTGCGACGACTCATAGTCAACACCGGCGATGTCGTATCTGTAGAAGACATGCGTGATGCGTTCATGGTCATTAGACCGGACATCGATAACACTACCTTCGACGATACGTCCGGTTTTCGCGAGACGGGCAAAGCGCGCGGTTTCGTCTTCCTTCTTTCGTCGAAAACGATCCAGGAAGGACATTCCACCCGCTTCCTTTAGGGCTTGTCGGTTGTTGTTGAGGCTGTGTTATCCGTTCGACGCGTCGTGGGTAGGGAAGGCTTGATTAAGCCATCGCGCACAATCCAGTCATCTTCAGTTCCCATGAGTTTGTCTTCGCCGGGCAGGCGCAGTTCGTAGTTTGTAAACGCCAGACCCTCACCCATCGTGTCGTCAGCAGCGGTGCTTAGAGAAGCGTTGCGAATGACAGTACCGCGCAAAGTCAGTGGCTTCTGTTTGGCTGCAAGGTCCGCAGTTGGTTTATAGGCTTTTTCGGCATCAAGGCCACTTAAGGCGGCGGCAATCGAGCCGTCCGGATCAGGAAGCTCCCGTTTGAGATCTTCCAGGCCGTTCGGCAACCTCCCGACTTTCAACCGGTATTCAAACAGTGCGCGATCCAGCGTGTAACCCTGGGCATGAATTCCCGCCTCAATTGCTCGTTGGCGCTGTTGCAGACGCTCGGGCACCGTGACGCCGATGAGCACCGCAATCAGAACTGGGACTAGCGCGGAAACCAACAAGCCACAGCGCGCATACCGCAAGCCACAGAAGCGCGAGGGCGTTTGTATCATTGAACGATAGATCTTACGACTCCCCCAGAGAACCAGGATCGTCGCCGGTATAGCGATCCACTTCATACGCCAGGCGGCGGTTTCGGCGGCGGCGATCCACGACCAATGGCCGAGAGAAACAATCCACGACCAAAAACCAGAGCTGGGAGCATTTTTAAGTAGGGCTAAGATTGTTTGGACCAGAAAGACGAGAACCATCAGCGATCCAATTGTGGAGAGCAAGAGCGAACGAGCGTAGGACGGAAGTTCGTGCTCTGGTTTGGGCAGGGCCTCGCCAACTGGGTGGGCGCCACAGGCGGCACAACCGGCGCTCAGGTCGCCTTTAAACTTAAAGCCACAACATGGGCAGATGGTCACTTGATTTGTCCTCGACAGCTCAGGGCCGCGTTTCTATTGCCATCATCGGGTAAAGGGCTCAACCAGCTTTATGTATCAATGTTTGTTCGGCTCGACGTTCGGGTCCGGGCTTAGATGCAGATTGAGGGTTCTGGGCTTCAATTTCCTCAGATTTTGTCGCTACTTTGTTCAGTTCTCGCCACGTGTGGTACATGCGATGGGCAAAGGTCCAATAGGAACCCACCGCCAGGACCCACAGGACTGCCGGCATTCGGTTAGCAAAGAAGTTGTTCGAGCCTGGATGAGTGCTCAGGGCGCCAATAATAAATAAAACCACGCGTTCCGGGCGCCGCAGGAA
>JBOGOU010000316.1:0-5854 GCA_050748205.1 Pyrinomonadaceae bacterium
AAGCCGGACCTGCCGAACCTGCAGGCGCCCGTGCTGGGGATCTATGCCGAGCGTGATCACTCTGCGTCGCCCGAAGCCGTGCGCCAGCTCGAGAAACAGCTGAAAGACCTGGGCAAATCAGTCGAAATGCACATCTATCCTGAGACGGACCACGCATTCTTCAACGATCAACGACCGGATGTTTATAACGCGAAGGCCGCCCAGGATGCGTGGCAGCGGGTTATTCAATTTTTCGCGAAGCATCTCTGAGCCAGATTAGAGAGCACAAGCCGATCCCTCGTCTATCATTAAAGGAATTAGATCCGCCATTAAAGGAATTAGATCCGCACACGGCGTGGACAGCTATTTTGACGCTTGCTCGTAGCTGCAAAGTGGACAGATTTTGGGCCATTGTCTATTGGTTTGAGTTCAACCCGGGTAGAATGCTGGTCCTACCAGGTTTGTTTAGCAGGGTAGGCAAGCTCTCGCCGTCGCGGGTTCTATTTACAGAAATTTTTGCCCAGAAGCAGAAACTGCTTACGAATTCGTAGTGTTCTGTGGTAGAAGAGGCGTCTCAAGTTTTCCAGCACAAATAGGAGGCCGCCAGATGGAACGGAAGCTTTGGAGCGCAGCCCTTGTTGCTGCATTTCTCGCGTTTGCGCCAAACTGCCCGGGTCAGAACACAGTCGCACACGTTGCCAAACAACAAGGCGGCTACTCGCTATCTTTAGAGTTGGAGTTCACGAAAAAGAATCGGAACGGGTTACAGAGGGCCATGTCGGTTCTCTTGGCCCTCGGACCCAATGGCCATGCTACTGGGTTTCTTGTTGGTGACGGGCTTGTAATGACAGCGTATCACGTGGTTTCGGGAGAACTGAGTGACTCGAAGAAGATGGCGCTGGGGTTCAAGCCAAAGGACCAACTTGACGTCAAAGTCTATGTAAACGGGTGCCAGGCGACCGTGATAAAGGTGGATAAAGAGGCCGACTTGGCCCTGCTGGAAATATGCGGCTCCCACAAACAAATCAAGGCCCCGGCTTTTCAGTCGACCCCAAGTAAGGATGAGGCACTGCTTCTAATTGCCCGACCTCATGGAGACAAGACCGTCAGCCAGGGTATATTTCACGGATCCTATACGTTCCGCGGTCAGGAGTTTTGGTCGGTGAGGATTGACGGTCGGGACGGTTATTCCGGCAGTCCGATCTATAACCAGAAAGCCGAGCTCGTGGGTGTCTTCAGCGGCTACGACTGGTCGCAGAAGCTTGCCCTAATCAGCCCCGGCGGCAGAGCTCAAAAGCTTCTGGAAGACTACAATTCCGCTGCAAAACCGTGACTTTTGCCGCTTGAAAATCGGGAATCCGCGCCGAGACTTGAATTGCCTGAGAACCCCCGCTCCGGCAAGCCAAAACCCGATTCTCGGCTGTTGCCTCCTAACGGGACCACTCAAATATTTAATTTAGGCCTTATCTCAACTCCCGCCGTCTAAGACATTGACTTGGGGCGCGTCAAACATGGTATATTGACGTTCAACCTCGGTTTTCGGCCGGGTGCCCCGCCAACAGAATTGAAAACCCTCACAGTTTGCCGATTGCACAAGTGACCTTGTGACGGAGAGCCCATCTATATGACAAACAGTCTCCCGCGTTGTACGCCTAAGACCGTTCTTAGACCAATCTATTTTACTGTTCATATAGCGCTACTGCTGGTCATCAGCGGCGGCTTAAGCACCCTGAGGGCTGCTACCCCCAAGGCTCCGCGCTTGATTAGCCAGGCTACGTCGACGCGAGCGGTGGCCTTTGAATCCGTCACAATGATGGCTGAGCCGTTCCCGGTGACCGCGTCTGTTCCATTCAGCACCGACACGCGCACACGCATCGTCATCTTCGCGACGGAGGTGGAACTACTTGCGGGTTATGGATCGAGCCCCGCCGGCGCCGAAGGGACGAATGCTTTTACAGCAGACGCCCAGGACGGCGCAGGCAAACGTTATCCGCTTCGAGTCGAGTTCGCCGGTCGGGTGCCCGGATTCCAAGGCATAACCATGATTATTGTTCGGCTCGCGGATGACATGGGAGATCTGGGTGACGTGCTGGTTGGGCTCAATTTGCATGGCACGCAAAGCAATCGCGTCCGTGTGGCCATTGGCCACGTGGGAGGCGGACCGGCGGACGATAGCGGAGCGGTTCCGACACCTGCGCCGGACACACCACCGCCTGCTGATGCACCGCTCGTTCTCGATCCATATACCGGACCGGCGACAGACACCGATACGGTCCGGTTTCTTGAGCAGGCATCCTGGGGACCAACAACAGCCGAAGTGAACAGAGTCAAGGCGATGGGCTTCATGGCCTATCTCACCGAGCAGTTCAATGCGCCGGTAACAAATCCGAGTAAGGGATCGAATTTCCCTGACCTGACTTTCCCTAACAACGACCAGGCTACGGAATGTCCCACGACCAGTCCCGACCCAAACTACAACCAGACAGTTTGTAATCGGGATAAATTCTCGGTCTATCCACTCCAGCGGACGTATTACACAAACTCCCTGTATGGGCCGGATCAGTTGCGGCAACGCGTTGCATTTGCTTTGCACCAGATTCTCGTTGTGTCCCAGAACAGCGAAGTCAACCGTCCAAGCTGGATGACAGTGTATTTGCAGGCGCTTGATCGTGGAGCGTTTGGCAACTACCGCACCCTCTTGCAGGAGATCACGCTGAGCCCGGCAATGGGTGAATACCTCGACATGCGCCTCAGCACGAGGACCAGCCCGAATGAAAACTTTGCCAGGGAGATATTGCAGCTCTTCACCATCGGCACCAACGAGCTTAACCTCGATGGCACACCGAAGCTCGACGCCCAGGGGCTTCCCCTTGCGTCCTATTCACAGACGACGGTCAATGAATTCACTCGTCTCTTCACTGGATGGAATCTCAATCCGACAGTGATAGGTCCAGGCATTAGCAACTGGCGCGACCCCATGATCCCGCGCGGCGGAACCAACCATGATTTTGGCGCAAAGACTCTTCTCAGTGGCGTGACCACCACCGCCTGCTCGAGTGGAAGCGGAGCTCCTAACATAGCCTGCGCTCAGGCTGACTTAACGGTTGGCCTCGACAATCTGTTCAACCACCCAAATGTTGGTCCGTTTATCGGAAAGCAGCTTATCCAGCATCTGGTCACGAGCAATCCCAGCGGCTCTTATGTCGAGCGTGTTGCGCGGGTCTTCAACAACGACTGTGATGCTCTCTACCCACAAGGCTGCTTGAACCAGCGCGGCAACATGAAGGCGGTCGTGCAGGCCATCCTGCTCGATCCGGAAGCGCGCGGCGACAAGAAGACGGATCCAAACTACGGGAAGTTGCGCGAGCCGGCGCAGTACATAAATGGTTTCCTTCGCGCATTCGACGTGAAGTCGTTTGATAAGACTTCAACTAGCGATGGTGTGCTGGGTAACAGATCCAGTACCGACTTCACAGGAACGTTGGATCAGCCGATTTTCCAACCAACGACCGTCTTCAGCTACTACCAGCCTGGGTACGAAGTGCCGGGCACCAAGATATTGGGACCGGCCTTTGGCATCCTTTCCACGTCGACCACATTACGGCGAGCGAACGACATAAACACGCTCGTCTATAGTGGAGTGACTGCGAACACGACTCCGACTCCGGCAAGCCCTGATCGACCTCGAGGCACCTCAATCGACATCGCAAACCTCGAGGCTCTGGCAGTAAACCCGAACGACGGTCAGGTCGCTGATGCGCTTAACGCGCTCCTATTGCACGGCACCATGCATCCGCAGATGCGCACCTCGATCATCACTGCGATGAACGCTATCAACGACGCTAACCTAACAACTCGTCATCAAAAACGGGCAAGAGCAGCCGTTTACCTGGTGGCGACTTCTTCGCAGTACGACATCCAGAGATAACGACAATGGCAACATCACGCAGAGACTTCCTTAGGACGAGCGCATGCGCGCTCGGCAGTATGGCGCTGGCTTCCAGCATTGAGAGCTTTGGCATCGTTCATGCGCTGACTCCGCAGACCGCGACGGACTACAAGGCACTGGTCTGTGTTTTTCTGAACGGCGGGAATGACGGAAACAACATGTTCGTTTCCCTGGACCAGTACGACGGCCCGGCTGGAAGCACGGTCGAGGGTTACTCGAACGTGCGCAATGCGGCTGGTTTGGCTATTCCTCAGGCCAGTTTGCTTCCTGTTTCACCAGTGAGTGGCGGGTCATACGGCTTTCACCCGAACATGGTGGAGATGCAAACCCTCTTTAACCAGGGGAGATTGGCGGTGCTCTGCAACAATGGACCGTTGGTTGAGCCGCTCACCCGTACTACCTATCAAAACGGCACAGGCAAAAAGCCGCTGCAACTTTTCTCACATTCTGATCAGGTTGGGTTGTTTCAGACGGCTATTGCAAACTCGGTGAGCCAAACGGGCTGGGGTGGGCGGCTCGCTGATAGGACGTTAGGTCTAAATGGCATAGCGACATTCCCGAGTAATGTTTCAATCGCGGGCATCAACCTCCTTTTGACTGGAGTCGACACGCGGCAACTTGCGGTCGCTGATTCGAATACTTCGTTAGCCAATGTGCTTATTCTAAATAATGCCCCCGGCGCTACTACCGCAGAGATTAACTCTCGCTTGGCCTCTTTTACCGAGCTGCGCACACTAGACAACAACTTCAAGCTTGTGAAGGCAGCGAGCGACACTCGCTCGAGCTCCATTCAAACCGACAATGCGCTCAGCAGTGTAAACCCGGCGCTAACGACAGTGTTTCCAAACACATCGCTGGGCCGCCAACTCAAGCAAGTGGCGCTTTTAATCAAAGCCTGCACTGACCCTGTCGCCGGTATCAACATGAAGCGCCAGATTTTCTTCACCCAGATCGGAGGTTTCGATACGCACTCCGCCGAGTTAGGAGGTCAGGGAGGTTTGTTGACTCAGGTAAGCGCGGCGATCAAGGCTTTCTTCGATGCGACTGTCGAGCTCGGTATTCAGGACAAAGTCACCACGTTCACGATGTCAGATTTCGGACGCACCTTTCAGCCTGCGGGTACAGGCGCTGCGATTGTTGGCACCGACCACGCCTGGGGAAATCACCAATTGATTGTCGGCGGCGCCGTGCTTGGACATACGCTTTACGGTGTCTATCCAACGTTGAGGCTTGGTGGTCCCGATGATACCGATGGCGGCTCAAATCCGCGCGGTCGCTGGATACCTACGACCTCAGTCGAGCAGTACGCCGGAACGCTGGCCACCTGGTACGGTTTGTCTCCGAGCGATCTAACAGCGGTGTTTCCGCTGATCGGACGCTTTCCAACTCCAAATCTTGGTTTCATGGCGCCCTAGTCATGCGGGATGCACCGCGTGTTAATGAGCGGTCGAGTTTGGATCTTGAATAGCCTAGCGACGATCGCTAGGCTATTTTTTGAGCACGATCATAGATTTCATCATAGAATCTCCGGAGGTTTCGAGGCGGCTGTGACTAACCGGCTCCAAAAAGCTCGACTCATACTGCTGCCGGCGATAGTCGCTGGCTTTCTGGGCTTTCTGCTGTCAGACACCAGCGTTCAGCAACCCGCGCACGCCTTTTCTGCCGGTCCGCCCGCGGGTTATACGGGCGCGCCTAACGAGGAGCCGGAAGCCTGCGCCGAATGCCACGTACCTCCTGATGCGGGGACGGGACAGATTTCAATCTCGGCGCCACAAACGTATATTCCCGGCCAGACCTACGAAATAACCGTTACGCACACAAATGCGGATCTGACTCGCTTGCGTTGGGGGTTTGAGTTAACAGCGCTCGATCCTTCCGACGAGAAGGCCGGCAATTTACAGAGTACGGACGGATTGACACAGGTAG
>JBOGOU010000317.1:0-7667 GCA_050748205.1 Pyrinomonadaceae bacterium
AAACATGAAATTGAGCATTTGCTGACCAATTTGTTTAGCAGCATAAATCCGGCGGCGGTGGGGAATGAATATCTGATTATGGGAACAGTGGAGAAAGCGACCTGGCGGGAAGGACTGCAACATCCCAAAGCCGTGGCAGAACTGAACTCGCATGCTAGTGACTTTGCGGTGTATTACAAAGAACTGCGCGTAACACAGCCTGGGTGGTATAAGGCCGACCAAGAGCCGCCGATAATGGAGCCGCCTCCGTCGCAGGAGTGGTTGAAGTCTTACAAGGAGCGAGCCGATGGCAGCCATTGACGACCTGAATTCACAGCAACTCTACCATGGCACGAAAGCCGACCTGAAGCCGGGGGACCTGATCGTGCCCGGCTATAGCTCTAACTACGGCACGAGGAAGAAGGCGACCTACGTTTATCTGGCCGCAACCTTGGGCGCGGCCACCTGGGGGGCCGAACTGGCCCTCGGCGAAGAACCTGGCAGAATCTACATTGTGGAACCGACAGGACCGATTGAAGATGACCCCAACCTGACGGACAGGAAGTATCCGGGCAATCCGACGAAGTCATATCGCACTCGTGATCCGCTTCGGGTCACAGGCGAGGTCACGGACTGGCAGGGACACTCCCCCGAAGAGATCAAAGTCATGACGGACTACCTTGAGCGACTAAAACAACTTAGTATTGAAGCAATTGAGGACTGAGTCCGGCTCATCCATCTAACAAGACATTCACCGGGCGTGGCCGTGTGACGCTTGATTACGCACCGCAAATGCAAGGAGCAAAAGACATGAAAGCAAAAGAACGTGAAGAACTACTCGGAGCATTGAAAGCTCGTTTTGAGAAAAACATGAACCGCCATAAAGGTCTTGAATGGGCTAAAGTACAAACAAAGCTGGAAGCTAATACTGAAAAACTGTGGTCGCTCAATGAAATGGAAAGAACTGGCGGTGAACCGGATGTTGTTGGTCATGATAAAAAGACGGGCGAATACATTTTTTATGATTGTTCAGCGGAAAGTCCTAAAGGCCGCAGAAGTGTTTGTTACGACCGCGAAGGGCTGGAGTCAAGGAAGGAACATAAACCAGAAAATAACGCTATTGATATGGCTGCTGCCATGGGCATTGAGCTTTTAACGGAAGAACAATATCGAGAGTTGCAGAAACTTGGAAATTTCGATACGAAAACGTCGAGCTGGGTGAAAACACCTTCTGATATTAGAAAACTCGGCGGCGCCCTCTTTGCTGATCGCCGCTACGGCAATGTTTTCGTGCATCCCAACAGTGCGCCGTCTTACTATGGCGCTAGGGCGTTCCGTGGCTCGCTAAGGGTCTAAATTTTGCACAGACAGCGAAGTGGGGTGTTCCTTGTTACACGTTTCAGAAAAGTAACATAGTTTTAATAAGTGGATTAAAAGAATACTGTGCGCTTAGTTTTTTCAAAGGTGCCTTGTTAAATGATGCCAATGGTATTCTAAAAAAATCCGGGGAGAATACGCAGGCGGCACGCCTGATTCGGTTCACCAATGTTCGAGAAATAGTTGAGATGGAACGCATCTTGAAAGCCTATATTAATGAAGCCATTGAAGTGGAAAAAGCCGGTTTGAAAGTGAATTTTAAAGCGAAAACAGAACTCATACATCCTGAAGAATTTCAAAATAAATTAGATGAAATCCCTGCCTTGAAAACTGCTTTTGATGCATTGACGCCGGGACGGCAAAGAGCATACATTCTTTATTTTTCTGCACCGAAACAATCCAAAACCCTGGAGTCAAGGGTTGAAAAATGTATGCAGCAAATTCTCAATGGAATGGGATTAAATGATCGGTAAATTCGATGAGAAAATAAATTAATCAAACTTTAAGATATTACCTCACTTTGCGTTCATTCAAACTCCTTATTCTTCATCTTTGAAAGTTCCGACGGTTTTATTGACAGCGGCAGATCCACGCCGTAAGCTTCGCGCCTCCCAAATTCCTGCCCTTGTAGAGGTGTCTGATGGAAAAAAGAGAGGGACCGCCACCTGTAAACTTCTATCTAAAGTTCATGATGAAGGGCGTCGAGAGGCCGTTCGTGTACACAGTGAATAAGAGCGAGTGGGACAGAGTCTCAGATCTTTTCCGAGAGGACCGGGACGTCGCAGCGCCCACATTCGTTAGTTTTCTCGAGGGAGAGCAGGGCAGAGTGGTTCATATCAATCCCAATCATGTTCTGCTCCACCAAGCGCTATTCGACGCCGGCTGGACTGTCCCAGAAAAAGCCGAAGAGGGTGACTATCCAAATTTGGACCGAGTGACCTTCTATATCGACGGCCTCGCGCTGCCGCTTCACTACGACCATATGGACGAAAGCGATATCGGCGATCTCAATTTTAGTTTCCATGTCTACAGTCCTGATGAGGCTGCATTCATAAGCTTCACCGATGTCGATGGGGAGCAGAACTCAATCCGTGCTGAAAAGGTCATGCTCGTTGAAAGCCCTGACTATGAGGCGGATCCGGAGGAGGATGAATAAACTTCATTTTTCATTTGTGCGCTGCCCTTTCTTCCCGTTTCATGACGAAGACTTCCGGCAGGTCACTAGCAGGGTATCCGAGAATCACGGGATATGGGGCGATGCGTCCAAAGAAAACGTGACCATCTCTCTATAGTGGTTTGAAGAAAGGCCTGAGTGCCAAGAGGTCGCTACCGTTCTCGCCCAACTCGTTGCGCGCCCGCGCTTGCCCAAGCCTTAATCGACGCGTGAAGGCTACGCATTGGAACTGAATGATTGGAGGCGGCGATCGGAATCGAACCGATGAATAAAGGTTTTGCAGACCTCTGCCTTACCACTTGGCTACGCCGCCCCGAAGGGCAATTATTAACGATAAAGGCGGGAGGATGAACGGACATGGACACGTTGACGCGGAGACGGGAAGACACGGAGACAGCACGATTAATCACACGATAAAGATTCGCTTTTCTCCGTATCTACGCGTCGCCCCCTCTCCGTGTCTTGTCTTCCTTCAACCTTCCGCCCTCATCCTTTGAATCTGGAGCGGGAGACGAGACTTGAACTCGCGACCCTCGCCTTGGCAAGGCGATGCTCTACCACTGAGCTACTCCCGCTTTGGATGTTTGATTCTACGTATCCCCCATTTGTTGTCAAGCGAGGTAGTCCAGATGTAGCGTCCTAGTTTCAGTTTCTTCCCCGTCTTTGCGTGAGGTAGGGCCGAAATCAAACACGATCCACGAAATACCACGAAATGTCACTAACAAAATCTTCGTGTTCGTTCGTGTGGTTTCGTGGATCGTCTGTTTCCTTAAGCCAATCTCAAGTCAGGCCACTACCATTCCGGAAGGTACTGATGCAGTTTCAAATCCCACCCACGGAAGTGGGTGGATAGTTCAAGTCCCGCCTGGACAGAACCCCGATGGACCATTTAAATCCCACCAACGGCAGTTGGTGAATTGTTCAAGTCCGGCCTTCTTCGCTTGTTTCATCTGGAAATGACGGCGCATTAACTAAAAGCCTGACTTAGTGACTAGGTTGGACCTGAACAATCCACCCACTTCCGGGGGTGGGATTTAGAGTTTTGACACAGGCTCTGAAATGCTGGGCGGCTCACGGTCGTTCGCTACGCGGACTGAGCAGAGTCAGCTCATGAAAACATGACCCTAGCGGATCAAAGCCCTCCTTGACAGTCGGGCTACTGCCCGTGGTCGCGCGCTGTATCCTTTGACTCGTTTCACTCTGGAATGAAGTTATAGGTGATAATGCCTTTAACTTTCACTGGCTTACCGGAAACGAGGGTCGGCGAAAATTTCGCGCCCCGCGCCGCAGCAACCGAGACCGCATGCAGCAATGGGTGACCAGACACAGCGCGCGCCGATACGACGTTGCCTTCCTCATCGACCAATACCTGGACCACCACAGTACCTGAAGCTTTGACAGAACGTGCTATCGGTGGGTAGGCGGGCTTGGGCAACTTGATGGCCTTGCCATTCAATACCCCGCCGTTGATTGCTCCTTTGGCGTTGATATTCTGCGAATCGCCGGAGTCGCCCGGCATCGAGGTGTTGCTATTGACATCGAATGACTCGTCATTAGGCACCTGCTTCTCCAAGACATCGATAGTCTCACCGTTGCTCAGCTTTACCCGACCCCTTTGCAGATGCCAAACGCTGTTGCTTCTGGTGAGTTCGACGTCATATTGACCACTCCCTTTCGTTCCCTGGACAGACATGAAGAATGCGGCCTGGCCAGAGCCATCGCTTTGCTGCGTAAAGGCGCCAATCGGGAAACCGGTGTCCTTTATTTCTCCCAACTGCTGCTTGACCTCCTCGTTTTCCTTCAGGGCTTTCACTGCAACTGTATAGGCCTCGGACGACTTTAGTTTTTTCTCGGCGAAGCGGTAACCGAAATAGACCGCCGCAGCGATCGCGCCACCAAGCAACACTAGAATTATTAAGAGGATCAGAATGATCTTGCCGCACCCCGAGGATTTCTTTGTAGGCTGCGACAATGGCCCGCCCATCATCGGTGCCTGAGGGGCGCTGTAAGGTGCGGCACCTCCCATTGGCGGAGGCGGCGCCTGGGGTTGGATCGGCGCTCCGCATTTTGGGCAGAACCTGTGAAACGATTCCACTGTATTGCCGCAGCTGTTGCAGATCATGTTTAGTCTCCTGGGAGTGCTTTGTTCTGTCTGGTCCTTCCGGAGCAGATGATGATCAAGATCGCGGCAAGCATAATCCGGTCGGGTGGGAGCTTACAAGGAAGAGCAGGATCATTTTCCATTGGTCATTGGACATTTTTCATTTGTCATTTCTATTAGGTGAGCCTCGTGGACCCAAATAGTCAATGGTCGAATGGTGGATTCAAGTTTGAAGTGCAACATGTATTTTTGGCCGAAGCGGCGCCGACTTGTTTGCTTCTCAGTGTTCTCCGTGGTAAAAAAAGAACCGTTATTCACCACGGAGACACGGAGTGCACCGAGAACAGCGCTTCTCGATTTTCTAATCCGCGTTAACTGCTAACCTCGGCCGGCTCTAGTGTTGACTTCCAAGAGACTCTCTCATAAGGTTTCGCATATCCGGCCTGGGAAAACTCGAGTTTCGCTCGTTACTCAACTGCTTTACGCAAGGAGTCTCCACGATGCGCACCCGCTCAATGCCTAGTTTGAATACCGTCGTCAGCGCTGTCGCCGCCACTATTCTGTTGACAGCTTTTTCCGTTGTCATTCCGGCACAGCAGGGTTATAAGAAGCCGCCGAAGGAAGTGCAGGATATCTTGTCGGCGGCCGTGACCCCAACCGCATTCGTAAACCCAACTAATGACACAATCCTTCTTTCGACTGGTCTACGTTATCCGCCCATAGCCGATCTGGCGCAGCCCATGTTGAGATTGGCGGGACTGAGGATCAATCCCGGCACGAATGGACCACACAGGTTTGGTTATTTCGTTGCCCTGAGCTTGAAACGCATCAGCGACGGCTCAGAGATCAAGATCGATCTGCCACCGGGTGCAAAAATTGGCTTTCCGCAGTGGAGCGCAGATGGAAAGCATTTTGCCGTTAGCAATACGACAACTTCGACCATCGAACTCTGGGTGGGCGAGACGGCCACTGGAAAGATTCGAAAGCTCAAGGCCGTGGCGCTTAACGCCGCGGAAGGCGATCCATTTCAGTGGATGCCTGACAGCCGAACGTTGCTGGCTCAGCTGGTGCCGGCGAAGCGTCCCGCGGCGCCCGTGGCCGCAATCGTACCGCGCGAGCCAAACTCACAGGAAAGCTCCGGCAAGGTGGGGCCAGTTCGTACCTTCCAGGACTTACTCAAGACTCCGTACGACGAAGACCTATTTGAGTATTACGCCACCTCCCAGCTGGCGCTTGTCGACGCTAGCAGCGGAAAGATCACCGATGTTGGACAACCCGCTATGTTTCTAGCGCTGGATGCGGCGCCTGATGGCCAGCACGTTCTCGTTTCTCGCATTCGCCGACCGTTCTCTTACCTCTTTCCGGATTTCGCTTTTCCCAGGGACGTTGAAGTTTGGGATACGAAAGGCAAGTTGGTGTACAAACTCGCCAGCCTTCCGCTGGCGGATCAGGTGCCGATTGATGGTGTGCCCACAGGGCCCCGCAGCTACCGCTGGCGGCCAACGGAGCCCGCCACGCTCATTTGGACGGAGGCGCTCGATGGCGGCGATCCAAAGAAAAAGGTTCCCCATCGAGATCGCATCCTGATGCTGAAAGGTCCATTTGGCGGGACACCGACAGAATTAACAAAGACTGAACAGCGCTTCGCCGGAACTCAGTGGGGAGAAAAGGACGGCATGGTGCTGGTCTCTGACTATGATCGTGACCGCCGCTGGGTGAAGACTGTCATGATGAGCGCCGACAAGCCAGGCGAACAGCCGAAACTTGTTTGGAGTAGAAGCGTTCAGGATCGCTATGGTGATCCCGGTAGTCCGGTTACGCGGCTGCTTCCCAATGGCGAGCGCGCCATTATCCAGAATGGAGACTGGGTCTTACTTAATGGTGCAGGCGCATCCGCCGAAGGTGACCGTCCGTTTCTCGATCGCTTCAACCTGCAAACTCTCAAGGCGGAGCGCTTGTTTAGAAGCGATGCAAATAACTATGAAGCGGTGATCGCTGTTCTATCCATTGATGGCAAGCAGTTCATTACCCGCCGGGAGAGTCCCACGCAGGCTCCCAACTATAACCTGCGGACCGCCCCCGACTCGCTGGCAAGCATGGGCGCCGACAGCGCGACCATTCCCACCCTACGGCCATTGACTGACTATCCAGATCCTACGCCGCAACTGCGCGGCATCAAGAAGCAGTTGGTCACTTACAAACGGGCGGATGGTGTGCAGTGTTCATTCACGCTCTATTTGCCACCAGGCTACAAGGAGGGAACCCGGCTACCCACAGTGGTGTGGGCATATCCGTTGGAATTCAATGACGCGAGTACTGCGGGACAGGTAACGGGCTCAACGCAACGGTTTACGCAGATCGTTGGTCCTTCGCATCTGTTCTTTCTGCTCCAGGGCTATGCAGTCCTGGACAACGCCACCATGCCGGTGGTAGGCGAGCCAGAGACGGTCAACAATACTTACGTTGAGCAAATCGTGATGAGTGCAAAGGCCGCCATTGATAAAGCGACGGAGATGGGCGTTACGGATCCAGAACGCGTGGGAGTTGGTGGCCACAGCTATGGTGCATTCATGACCGCGAACCTTCTGGCGCACTCGGATCTATTTCGCGCCGGCATCGCGCGCAGCGGCGCTTACAATCGCACCCTCACACCCTTTGGTTTCCAGAGCGAGCGACGCACGCTCTGGGAAGCACCAGAACTCTACATCAAGGTCTCCCCATTCATGGTGGCTAACAAGATTAATGAGCCGGTCCTATTCATTCATGGTGAGGCGGACGACAATACGGGGACATTTCCCATCCAGTCTGAGCGTATGTATCAAGCTGTGAAAGGGCACGGAGGTACAGTCAGGCTGGTTACGTTGCCGCTCGAGGCGCACGGTTACGCCGGGCGCGAAACTATCGAGCACGTCCTTTACGAAATGATCACCTGGTTCGACAAGTATGTGAAGAACGCTCCACCACGCTCGAAACAGCAGACGGCGGTAAACTAGCATCAACTGGAGGGCGGGCATCCTGCCCGCACTTCACCTTGCC
>JBOGOU010000318.1:0-5699 GCA_050748205.1 Pyrinomonadaceae bacterium
CGATTTCCAATTGCCAATTGCCGATTATGAAATTTCAGCGGGGCCGATCAAAATCGCGTAACGGCAATCGGCAATCGGAAGCGGCTTCAAATCGGCAATCGGCAATCGGCAATCGGCAATTACTTGAAAGCAGTTCTTTGAACAAGATCACGGGGCGGTGGTGATGGTTGCGCCTTTGGGGGGCAGAGGTGCGCCCCATCGCCCCGTGCTGCTGGAAGAGACGATTCGGTTCCTTGGGCCCGAGCAAGGGGGTCTCTTTGTCGACGGCACCGTCGGTTTAGGCGGTCACAGCGAAGCCATTCTCGAGCGCTCAAGCACGACGCGTGTGATCGGAATCGACCTTGATGCTGAGGCACTCGCCCACGCGACGAAGCGCCTGGCCCGGTTTGGCGAGCGCTTCCGTCCGGTGCAAGCGAACTTTCGCGAGATCGCTTCCGTTCTGGATGAGACAGATCGGCACGAGGTGCGGGGGGTGCTGGTCGATCTGGGTGTCTCCTCACTGCAATTTGATTCACCTGCGAGGGGATTCAGTTTCCGCTTTGACGCTCCACTGGACATGCGCATGGATCGGGAGAGCAAAGCCGAAACCGCTGCGGACCTATTACGCGAGCGGCCTGAAGAAGAGATAGCGAGGATACTATTCGAGTTTGGCGAAGAGCGGCGCTCCCGCCGCATAGCCAAATGGATCGTTGAAAGTAGAGAGCAAGGGAAGCCGATTCAAACAACAAAGGCTCTGGCCGATTTGGTTCAACGCGCAACCGGCTACAGCAAGACTCGAGCTATTCATCCGGCAACGCGTACCTTTCAGGCTTTGCGCATTGCAGTCAATCACGAGCTTGAAGGGTTGGCTCACTTCGTCGCCACGGCGATAGATCTTTTACAATCGCACGGACGATTTGTAGCGATTAGTTTCCATTCGCTTGAGGATCGAATTATCAAGCAGGAACTGCGCCGGCTCTCCGGATATTGCCAATGTCCGCCTCGAGCACCTATTTGCTCATGCGGCGCCCGGCGTGCAGTCGAAATCCTAACAAGGCGTCCGGTTACTCCCGAACGTACCGAGGTCGACCAGAATCCGCGTGCGCGTAGTGCGAAGTTACGCGCTTGCCGGAAGCTCACTTCAACATGACAAGCCGCAGTGATCCCGCTTGTCCGATAAATGTCTAGCCGCACGGTTGGAGCCTAACATGCGAAGACTTCCTCCTGAACAGCGCAACTGTCGGGTTCGCCGCGAACGCGACCTT
Source organism: Pyrinomonadaceae bacterium (assembly GCA_050748205.1). Classification (GTDB taxonomy): domain Bacteria; phylum Acidobacteriota; class Blastocatellia; order Pyrinomonadales; family Pyrinomonadaceae; genus PSRF01. The sequence goes on from JBOGOU010000318.1 coordinate 1,245, forward strand.
CGCGCACTGTCCCGGCTTGGCATTTTGCTGTCCTGCGGCCTCGTACTGGCGGTTGGTTTCGTGTTCGCAGCCCGCCAGCATTTTGCTGCGGTTCAAATGGGTTACGAAAGTGAGAGCCTTCGCAGCGAAAGGCAACAACTGCTGGCGGAGCAAGAGCGGTTGCTCTTGGAAAGGGAACAGGCATCCGCCCCGGCGCGGTTGGAGTCCGCGGCACGGCAACTGGGTTTAAAGCCGCTACAGCCAGGGCAGGTTGGCACGCGGAAAGCTATTGAACAGGGCCGGCTCCCAATGGCCACGGTTCTTATCCGCCCATCAACTTCGTTCAATCGTTAGCGGTGGCTTCAACTGCGCCGCCTTGTGCGACGGTCGATCAGGTTAAGTTCCCTGGCGGTCTTGTTAGAAGGTATCCATGTCGGCAATGTTGACACGACTTTCCGCTGAATCAAAAACTCGACCAGATGCCTCAATTCGCCGCGCGCTTTTTGTCGCGGCGTTTATTGTCTGCTGGATGATAGCCATCAGCGCCCGCCTCGTTTACCTCCAGGTTTCACAGCACGACGAGTTGGTCGAGCGGGCACATAACCAGCAACAGTATGCTCTGGAGACGGGCCCACAACGCGGTCAGCTTCTTGACCGGCAGGACCGCGAACTTGCTCGCAGCATTCAAACAGCATCCATCTTTGTCGATCCGGCGGAACTCGAAACGGATGCCGACATCGTCTGTACGGCTGCTCGCGTCGCATCAGTGTTGGGTCTGGATGAAAGGGCTCTCTTCAATGAGATGAGTCAAGCAAAGGTCGGCGGCCGGAGGTTTCTGTGGCTTGCTCGTCGTCTGTCTGCTGAGCGGGCAGAAAAGATTCGCGGATTCGGACTGCCCGGCGTTCACTTCCGTTCTGAGCCTAAGCGTTTTTATCCTAACGGTTCACTTGCTTCACATGTCCTCGGTTTTGTCGGCCTTGATGGCTCAGGGCTCGGCGGGGTCGAGCAGGTCTATAACGAGAAGATTAGCGGTGAACCCGGCAAGCTTTTTCTTGAGAAAGACTCTGGCGGTGATGCCTACGAGAGTTTCGAAGTGCCCGCAAAGCCGGGACAAACGATAGTCCTCACGATCGATCAATCAGTTCAGTATCGGGCCGAACAAGCTCTCGCGAATGCAGTCAAACAAAGCCGGGCAAAGTCAGGGACCGCGATCGTTCTCGATCCACGTTCCGGAGAAGTTCTGGCGCTGGCAAATGCCCCCACATTCGATCCGAATAACGTGGGCGCTGTTGGGCCAGAGGCGCGATCCAACTGGGCAATTCAGAACATCTACGAGCCGGGATCAACCTTTAAGATCATTTCTTTCTCAGCGGCAATAGAAAAGGGTTTGGCAAAGCCGGGCGACAAGATTGATTGCCAAATGGGCGCAATCACCGTGGCAGGCAGAGTGATACACGATCACCACTCTTTTGGCACTTTAACTATCGCTGAGGCGCTGGCGAAGTCGAGCAACGTAGCTGCGATAAAACTGGGGCTACGCGTGGGTGATCAAACCATGCATGACTACATCACGCGCTTCGGCTTCGGTTCGCGAACGGGAATCGAACTGCCCGGCGAAACCGCTGGACTACTGCGCCCTGTTCTGCGCTGGCAGGCTTCGTCTATTGGATCGATCGCCATTGGCCAGGAGATTGGCGTCACGCCGCTCCAGATGGCCGCCGCGTTCGGCGTCCTGGCTAATGACGGTGTAGGGGTTGCGCCCCACCTGGTTCGCGAGATCCGCACACCCTCGGGCGTGAGCGTTTACCAGTCGCATCCTGAACAGCGGCGTGTGGTGAGTTCTGAAACGGCGCAGGCCTTGCGAAGAATGCTCGAGGGAGTGACGCTCAATGGTACCGCCAAATTGGCTCAACTGGACGGCTACACGGCGGCAGGCAAGACCGGCACAGCCCAAAAGATCGATCCGAAGACCAAAGGCTACTCAAGCACGAAACATGTTGCCTCGTTTGTCGGCTTTGCTCCTGTGGAGAATCCGGCCGTGGTAATCATCGTCGTGATTGACGAACCGGCTGGCGCCTACCACGGTGGTGAAGTTGCCGCTCCTGTGTTTCGTGAAATTGCAGAGCAGATCTTGCCGGACCTCGGAATCGCTCCCGACACTAAACTCAAAGAGCCCGGGCCGCTAGTAGCGCAAACAACTCAAAGTCCGGAGCAGGCCGCTCGAGCTCAAAAGGAACAAATGCGCGCGGAGGCCCTGCGCAAAGATACTCTGCCAACTGTTGCCAACCGCGATGGCCGGGGCGGAGAGATCATCTATGCGGTCGCGAGTAACAAGGCCATGTTAATGCCAGACTTGCGCGGTCGAAGTGTTCGCGATGTGGCACGCGTCTGCGCGCAACTGGGATTACAGGTCGAGGCTCGCGGAGATGGGCGGGTGATACAACAGAAGCCGGCACCAGGGAAAGAGATTGATACGGGCCAGGTTGTCTACGTTGACTTCGCCAGGGTCAATTGAGCAATGCGCTCAAAGCTTGAGTTGCACAGGAGACTTGACTGATTAAATCTTAACGTTCACGGAGCCACCGATGATCCCCCATCGAAGCCTGAGCAGAGGTAATGCCGGAAATGGAGTAAGCTGTAGAGTGGAGGCCTGTAGGAAACGGTTACGCACCATTCGCGCTAACCACAAGGCCAAGATCCAGACTGGCGAACAGTTAGACGTGATCCCGACCACTTCCAACGGCACAGTTCAGGCGGATGCCGGAGTCTCGCAGAATCGTGGTTTCATCGAGGTAAGAGCAATCGGGGAGCCCGCGCCGGCAGCCCGCATAGGGTGGCAAGAGGCGTTACAAGAGGCTGGAATCACGTGAATGTCCGAGACGTTGCGAAATTGATGGGCGCAAATACCGAAGAGGTAAGCGCTGAGTTGTTTGACAAACAAATTGCAGACTTTTCGATCGATTCGCGGTCGGCAAATGCGGGCGAACTCTTCTTTGCCTTATCTCAAGAAGACTACGCCCGCGCCGGCTTCAATGGAAAGTTTGCGGATGCTCACGAGTTTATAGCAGATGCATTCAGGCGGGGAGCCGTCGCCGCTGTTGCTCGCACAGACCGCGTATGCAGTGATGAACGGCTCCGCGTACTTGCGGATCGGCTGCTTTTGGTTGATGACGCGATTGCCGCTTTGCAGACCCTCGCCCGCCGAGTTTACGAAGCTTGGGATAAGCCGGTGATCGGAATAACAGGTAGTGCGGGAAAGACAACGGCTAAGGAACTCGTGGCCCACATTCTCAACAGCACGGGACGACGAGTCTTGAAAAGCGAGCGGAACTACAACAACGGTCTCGGTCTGCCGCTATCGGTGTTACGCATGGTGAGCCAAGACTGCTCACCCGAACAGTTTGATATAGCGGTGCTGGAGATGGGAATGTCTTCTCCAACTCACGAGATCCGCCGTCTGTGCCGCATTACGCCGCCTGATATTGGGGTTGTTTTGATGGTGGCGCCAGTACATCTGGAATACCTTGGTACCATCGAAAACATTGCGGCCGCAAAGGCAGAGCTGATCGAGGGCCTGAAGCCAGGCGGCACCGCTGTGTTAAACGCCGACGACCAATGGGTTGCAAAAATGCGAGAAAAACACCGGGGGCCTACAATCACATTCGGCATCGAGCATGATTCCGATGTTATTGCCACGGAGATTGATTCAGAGCACCTGGGATTGCTAAGGTTTCGGCTCAAAACCCCGTTAGGCGAGGCGGCGGCCACACTGCCCATGAGTGGTCGCCATAACTTGATGAACTCGCTTGCCGCCGCGGCGGTGGCCACCTCCCTCCAGATTCACCCCGAGCAAATCGCCAGCGCGCTGCAGTCCGCAACACCGCCAGTCATGCGTGGGGAAACACTGGATTTCGCCGGCGGATTTACTGTTGTCGACGATTCCTACAATTCCAACCCGCGCTCCTTAATGAGCATGGTGCGGACTATTGCAGAGGCGGGTGACGCCCGGAAGCGACGAATTGTGATAGCCGGGGAGATGCTGGAGCTGGGACCGGAGGCCGCGCAACTACACCGCGAAGCTGGACAGGCGATTGCCCAGGCGGGAATAGATGTCCTGTGGGGCATTCGTGGCCTTGCCGCAGACCTCGTCGCCGGAGCAAGGGAAGCCGGCCTGAGCGCGACCCGGTTCTTTAATAATGCTGAGGAAGCGGCCATTGCGGTTTTGAGCGAAGCGAGCGATGGCGACTTAATTCTCGTTAAAGGTTCTCGCGGAGTTGCAACAGATAAGATCGTATCTGCATTGCGTGAGAGATTCCCGTTAGTTGGGGAGGAAGAGCACGTCTGAAGAAACGATCAGATTTGGAATTTCGTTAGGAAGATTATGTTGCGCGTGATCGATTGAAAACTATGACCTGCTGATAAAGCGCCGGCGAAGATGATCTACTACCTCTTATATGAGCTGCTCTATAACCATTT
>JBOGOU010000319.1:0-49839 GCA_050748205.1 Pyrinomonadaceae bacterium
TGAGCGCCGCTTTGATCCATGAAACGGGCCGTGTTCTTCTGGTCATTTGCCGTCGGTATTCATCGTTTCGCTAATTCGCATCCATCTATCCATGTTGTCGTATTTGACAACACCTGTCAAGCGTGTCCAGCGTGGTGAAAAAAGTGGGGGATTCAGGAAAGGAGGGTGCATGGTCAAGTGCTTTTGGATACCCAGACCGCCGAAAACAGTTACCCGGTATTGTCAGGTCAAAGGCGAAAGATCAGTTTAAGTTGACCATACCCGGTCGGGTCCTGCATTAGAATGAGTAAAGGAGGAGATGACCCAATGGAAACAAGCTACGTCATGGAGGTTGATGGCGCCTATCGGATCACAGGCAGTCGTGTCTCGCTTGATTCAGTTGTCTATGATTTTCTGAGCGGTCTTTCTCCGGAGCGTATCGCCGATAACTATGACACCCTGACGCTTGAGCAGGTTTACGGCGCGATTACCTACTACCTCGCTCACCGCACCGAAGTCGACGCCCACCTTCGGCGAAACCTTGCCAAGTTTGATGCCCTGCGTCTCCAAGCGCGTTCAGATCACCCACTCTTGTATCAGAAGCTTGAAGAAGTACAGGTTCGGTCTTGAAGGTTCGGTTTCAAGCAGATGCCGATCTGCGCCGACCCATCATCGCGGGCCTCAGACCCCGCGAGCCCACTATTGATTTCAGGACAGCTCATGATATGGCGGTCAAGCGAACTACGATTGGTCGTGCGTTCCCACGAGTCAGTCTGCCCGTGGTGGCCGCCGATAAGCAGAAGATGAGGACGAGCCGTCGGGGGCTTAATTCCGCAGTCTATGTTTCAGTTACCATCCCGCTTATCCTACGGTCCGCGAGTCGTAAGCACTACTAATTGGCGCGCCTGCGCCTCCGCCTCGTGCAAATGGCAAGGGCAGATCTGATTGCTTCTGCGAGCAAGGACTATTGTCGCCACGATGGCTGTGATGTTGATACCTTGCACGAATGTGAACAGTGTGTCGTGCCGAAATATGCAGTAGCTCAAAAGGAGTGCGCCGGCAACAAGCCAGATTAGCCACGTTGAAATGCTGATGCCCCAGGCGCATTTCTCAACATAGAGGTGGCGTATTTGAGGTACATACGCGACTATGACGAGTGCTGTCCCAGCCCAGCCTAGCATTTCCACTTTCAAAGGCACTTGGCATCCTCTTTTGAACCAGACTCCATCCCATTCAGTCCTGAAGACCCAGTAAAACTAACGTTCATTTGATGACACCAGCGTGTTCCATCCCACGAGAGGTCAGCTTTGAGCTCCGTCTATCGGGTGCGCGATTCGAGCTTCTCCTCACAACTCGACAAGCAGATCCTCCCCCTCGACTTGCACCAACCGGGAACGCACGGGCCGCTCGGCTGGTCCGCGGAGGACGGCGCCGGAAGTCACGTCGAACTGGCTGCCGTGGCAGGGGCAAGTGACCGTCGTGCCATCCAGCTTGCCCTTCGCGAGCGAGCACGCCCGGTGGGTACATGTGTCATCGAAGGCATGCAGATGTCCGCCCGCATTCGCAACGTTCACCTTGGTTCCCTCGACATCGAAGACGCGCATCTGACCCGCGACGACATCCTCCGCATTACCAACTCGTACCAGCATGACCTCACCTCCGAGCTAAAGTGGAATTGCGCGCTTTTGAACCCGCATGGCAAGGTTGGGCGGCCAACCTTGCGGCAGACACTTCAAATCGATTTCAAGTACTCGACTAAGTCCTTCTTCTCCTGCTCAGTCAAACTCAGTTTCTTGAAGCTGTTGTAGTGATTGATGACATCGAGCAGGGTTGCAAAACGTCCGTCGTGGTAGAAGCCGCGTTTCATGTGCGAGAAGAGTCCGCGCAACGGCGTGGTGCGATAAGAATTATCGGGCGCACGGTTCGCGTGAAAATCGTCAATGCCGATCTCCGAAGCCTTGTGCGTATTCCACCCCGGTTCAGTAAAGAGCGGCGGCACGTGACACTGCGCGCAGTTTGCCTTGCCCTTGAAGATCGCTGCTCCACGGGTGGCTGCTGCTCGATCAAAACTACCTTCAGGCGGCGTGGGCGGAGGGATCGCCAATTGATAAAACTGAAGCGCGGCCAATTTCGCGGTCACCATATCATTGACGCTTCGCTTGTTACCGAAACCAGCGCGGGCGGCAACCGGGTACTTCTTTGGGTCGTTGAGGCGGGCGTCGTAGAACGTCCCCTGTCCCTGCAGTTCAAGGTTGGCAACGTAGGCGTTCCAGTAAGTGACTCCGCCCCAGCCGCCACCCCAGGTATGCAGATTTACGCCGGCCATTCCGAATGCAGGCGGGATGAGCACGGCGGCGGGCTTACCGTCGGGACGAAAAGCTTTACCATCAAGGTTCAACTCCGCGTCGAACTTGCCTGGTCCCCAACTCGCGAGCACCTTCTTGACGGTTGCTTCATCAACCTGCAACAGGTTGGTGAGCACGCTTAGATCCGGGGACAGCGAGACGATTGCACCAACGTTTAGATCCTGATTGGACCAGCCGTCGAGCCGGTGACCGATGCCAGGTGCGAAAGCGTCGTCAACCGTGGAGTGGCAGACGGCGCAACTGAGGCCAACTGCCTTCAGACTGCCATCCTGGTTGAAGGTCCCTTTTACTCCCAGCACTGAGTCGAGTTTAATTAGGGCCAGCGTGGTCGCCGGATCGTCCAAGTTGACTTCGCCCTTCTTGATCTTTTCGACGAGGTCTGCGGGAAGCGCATCCATATCAACTTTCAATCCGACGGCGAGCGCAGTTTTCGGACTGACGCCCGGCCCGACACCGCCGAACTTACTGCCCTGAATCGCGTGATGAAGTTTTAGCTTGTCGGTCCAATAAACTTCATCACCGAAGGTGTCATAGCGGAAGATTTGCTTCCCTTGCTCCATCATCTGTTGAGCGTTTTCGCTAATCTGACGATCGAATCCTTGGCTTTTTTGATCTGAGCGTTGGGCGCGGCTTCGATCAGTAAGATATCCGAGCGCGACGGTAAGACTCGCCGCCAACACCAGGACCTTTATAAGCATCATGACCTTCCCGTCTCCGGCCCTGGCGTCCCTCCCTTTTCGCGTCGCGTCTTCCACAGGGTTAATCCCGTGACTGTTTCTTTCTGACATAACGAGCTCCTTTTTGAGAGAGCAACCACTCAAGAGTCAATTCCGAGAGCAGTTGGCAGCTATTTCCGACGGGCAAGCGTCGCCTGCCGGACATGAACAATGCTCGGTCTACTTTGGTCCTTTGCGACACTTCGGCATTCGCTTTTTATCTTGGCTTCATCATGCTGCTTTGCGCCAATCGGCGAGAAATTGATCGAGCCCCTTATCTGTAAGCGGATGCTTAATGAGTTGCTCCATCACTTTGAATGGCATCGTGGCGACATCTGCGCCGATTCTGGCCGCTTCGACGACGTGAATGGGATGGCGAATGCTCGCCGCGAGCACTTCCGTTTTCCAATCGTAGTTGTTGTAGATTTCGACGATCTGGGCGAGGAGTTCGAGACCGTTCTGCCCGATGTCATCCAGCCGGCCAATGAAGGGGCTGATGTAGGCGGCGCCCGCCTTAGCGGCGAGAATCGCCTGCGCGGCGGAGAAACAGAGAGTCACGTTGACCTTGATGCCTTCCGAAGTCAGTTGGCGCGTTGCCCTCAACCCGTCAGTAGTGAGGGGACATTTAACCACTACGTTGGGCGCAATCGCCGCGTACTCGCGCCCCTCGCGTAGCATGCCTTCAGTGTCGAGGCTGGTCACCTCGGCAGAAACATCGCCCTTGACGATCTCGCAGATGGCCGCAACGTGCTGCTTGAAATCAACGCCACCCTCTTTTGCCACGAGAGATGGGTTGGTCGTGACGCCATCAACTAGGCCAAGCGCGGCGGCCTCACGAATCTCGTTCAAGTTCGCCGTATCGAGAAAAAACTTCATCTCTCCTTCCCTTCACCGTTCCTGCTTAACTAAGGGCCAAGCCCTCTTCCCTTTTCGGTTTAGCCCTGACAGCCAAAAAGGTCTTAACCTCTGAGTTGAAGCGTGGCTGTCGAAACGCTCCAGGACTCACAGTCCCTTAATCACTGAATGCCTGATTTGGCGACGAACTATATCGGGCCAAAGAATTGCTGTCTGTACAATTTCCGGCATAGAGTAGCTTCCAAGTTATCAACGCATTTCAAATAACCAGAGCCCGGCCGAACTCCTCTTTGACGATGGCATAGCACTCGCAAGTCACGGCTTTTAGGGCACCGGTATCGAGAAGGGTGATTCTGCCGCGCAAGTAGCGAATCAGTCCCTTTTGTTGGAGAGAGCCGGCGGCCTCCCCAATGCTCGAGCGATGAGCACCCAATCTGCGAGACATCAACTCTTGCGTAAGTGGAAGATCATTCATCGTTGCACGTTCATCAATCATGAGCAGCCAGCGCGAGAGTCGCTCTTCCACCGAGTGCAGGTGATTGCAAGCAGCCGCTTGCAGGACCTCTGTGAATAGCGCATGGGTGTAACGAAGCAGCAGGTCTTGCAGCACCCCGCCTCTGTTGAATTCCTCCCGGAGTACCGCCGCCTGCACCCTCAAGGCGCTGCCTGCAACCTGCACAACAACTCGGTTAGGAGTTGAGTCGGCTCTCAAGAACGACTGGATGCCCACCATTCCTTCACTACCAATGACACCTGCTTCGACGCTTTTGCCGTCCTTCATGGTTATGATCAACGATGCGACAGTGTCTTTGCCAAGAAAATAGACGTGCCGGACACGCTCGCCGGACTGGTAGAGGACTTCGCCGAAACTAAGAGAGACGGGTTCTAAGTGTGGAACGAGGTGCTGGAACTCCTCGTCGGGCAGCGCGCCCAGAAGCCGATTGCTGATCGGAAATGGAATGTGCGACTCGGTTTTCATCATCAGCTTTCCGTATCACCTCGGTAGTCCAGTACATTCGCAGAACCATCCTTGAGCTGAGCGGCCGCTGGCATTCGATCCAACCTCATCAATTCTTCGCAGGCGGCCATCTCCCGGTCGCGATTCATGCCGGCGACCGCCATCACGCGGTTCTCCTTCATGTAGAACGCAAGGAAATCACGCGCTGACAGGTCGCCCTGATAGATAATCTCGTCCCACTGTTTGGCATGCCCGACGTACAATAGCCCGACATCGAATTGCCTGGTCCAAAAGAACGGCACACCGTCGTACGAGACCTCTTTCCCCGCCATGTTGTGCGCCGCAATGCGACCCTGCTGCATTGCCGTCCGCCAGTGTTCTATGCGCTGGCGTTCGCCTGTGAACGGATTTGGAAAGTAGGCTATGTCCCCGGCTGCATATATACCGTCGGCCGCGCTCATGTGTTCATCAACAATCACCCCGCCGTCTTGTTGCAAAGTGATCCCTTTGAGGAAGTCAGTCGCTGGCTTGACTCCAACACCAACCACCACTAGATCAGCCTCCAATCGGTCACCGTTTTGCAGCATGACCGCTGTAACTTTCTTAGCGCCAGTAAAACCGGCAACAGACGCACCCAGTCTGAACTTGACGCCGTTCTCCTCATGGACATCCTGAAACAGCTTTCCGATCTTTGCCCCGAGAATCTTCTGGAACGGCACATCATCCGGGGCGACGACCGTCACTTCACACCCGCGCGCCGTCAAGCTACTGGCCACTTCCATGCCGATGAAACTGCCACCGATGACGATGGCGCGTTTTCCTTTTTCGGCCGCGGCGACTAGCGCATCCGCGTCGGCGTAACTGCGCAGCAGAAAGACATTCTCCTGGGCTTCAGATTGGAAGGGTAGTTTGCGTGGTTCACCACCGGTAGCCACCAGCACTGCATCACAAAGCAGCGACCCGCCGTCCGCAAAGTTGACGGTCTTCTTAGCCGCGTCGATCCGCTCGATCTCTTTGCCCCTTATGACCTCGATATCATGTTCAGCAAAGAAATCGTCAGGCCGCAGGGGTAGCCATTCAGGTTCGGCCTTTCCCTGCAAGTACTCTTTGCTCAGATTCGGGCGGTCGTACGGTAAGTGATCTTCGCGCGTAATCAGCACCAGCCGGCCGGTGAACCCGTCTTCGCGCAAAGTCTGAGCAGCCATGTAACCCGCCGCGCCGCCGCCGACAATAACGAACAGCCTTTCATCCTTCGTATCTCGCTTAGTCATCTGCGGCGTTCTGCGATCCGGCTCGCCGTCGGGCACGCGCACGATGACTTGATCGTTTTCAATCTTCACTTTATAGCGTGGGAGCGCGTCGCAGGCGGGCGGCTCTTGCAAATCGCCCGTCGTGACGTTGAAGGAGGCGTGATGCCAGGGACAAATGAGACGATCGCCCCTGAGTACGCCTTCAACGAGCGGCGCGCCGTAGTGCGTGCAATGCGCGCCAACCGCATAAAAGTCTTCACTGACTCGCGCCAGCAAGATTTCTTTCCCTCCGGCCGACACTTGTCTCATTTCGCCGTCCCCAAGTTCACTGGTTTTGGCAACCGTTACGTCTTTGTGGCTCATAAGTACAACCCCACACTCCGATAGCGTTATTCCTTCCGCCCGCTGTTTCGCCGGTCGTGGCCAAACTGCTCATGACCTGAGCGTCAGGCGGGTATTCTTAAGCGCTGATCAAGCAGCCGAACCGTATCCGCATTACTGAGCGGTGACGACCGTGTTACCACTTGTCGGTGCGAGTGCTTCCACGTGCTTGCTTCGCATAGCGTCGTCTTTCGTTTCAAACCAGCTCCAACAGATGCCCCATTCTTTCCTTTTTAGTGCGCAGATAATTCTTCGCAGCATCTGTCGGCTGAATCACCAGCGGTACGCGCTCGACTACCTTGAGTCCCTTTCCTTCGAGTGCACGTATCTTCTCCGGATTGTTTGACATCAAACGCACACGGTTTAGGCCCAGGTCGCGCAAGATCTCCGCACATTGTTCGTAGCACCGTAGGTCAACTGCCAAACCCAACCTCTCATTTGCCTCGATCGTGTCCGCGCCCTCATCTTGCAAAGCGTAAGCACGAATCTTATTAATGATGCCGATACCGCGTCCCTCCTGCTGCTGATAGACGATTACTCCTCGCCCTTCCCGCTCGATCAGTTTCATAGCGGTCCGAAGCTGCTGGCCGCAGTCGCACTTGACTGAGCCAAACACGTCACCAGTCAGACACTGCGAATGAATACGGACAAGCGTCGCCTGGTCTTCGTGTAACTCGCCCCGGGCAAGCACGACGAACTCTTCATTGGAAGTAAGTGACCGGTAGCCGATGATGCGGAACTCGCCAAACTCCGTAGGTAGACGCGCCTCTGCCACTCGCTCGACCGTCCTCGAATTGCTGAGTCGGTGGCGGTTGAGCTTTGACCAGTTCAGATCCAGCACCACCCCTGATCCGCGGGGCCGGCTGTAAGACGAGCGACAATCCCTCGCTCGCATGATGGTTGATGTGGATTCCTGCGCATTCGGTAACATCATCTCGCCTCTTCCGTTCAAAACAGGTATTTCACGAACAGCACTTCGTTATGCTGCTCGTTGTAAACCAACTCATCCACGAGTTGGCTGGTTAGCAGGATGCCGAAGCCCCCCGCGCGCAAACCTTCCTCTTCACGCACAAAGACGTGACGGAGAGGATCGTTCTTTGGGTTATTGACTGCGGCGTGGTCCAGCCGTGTGGGGTCGAAGCCGTTGCCGGGATCTTTGATACGACAAATGATCGCGCGCTTGAGGCGCACGAATCTGACCTCGACGCGCGCCGCCGCATCTAGCCGGCAGCCGTACTCGACCGCGTTGCTGAGCATCTCCCGAAAGGCGTAACTAATCGCCTCGCCAATCTCACGCGGCAGGTCAGCTTCGAGCTGCGTGATTAACTCCTCAAGTGGCGAGATGGCCGCGAGATCGCAAGGAACCCGCAGTTCAACCCAATCCGGCAACACCGAAACAACTTCCATCCCCGCTGACAAGCATGCGGTAAGCGCGTGGCTCAGAGAGGCGCCTGGTTCGGTGCCATTGGACTGCCCTGCGAGAAAGTCGCAGAAGACGGTTTTCTGCGGACTGGTTCTTTGTTCCACTTCAGCAATCATGACCTTCTCTCTTCCGACAATGGCTGGGAGCTGCCACTACCTTTAATTGTTGCGAATAATCGTTGTGAAGCTCAGCGGTCAAATTCCCCGCTCAGACGCGCGAGCGCGAGAGCGCCAAGCGCAAGCCCGAAATCGCGTAGCGCAACGTCGTAGTAACCCGGGATCATCAGGAGGTTAACGACAATCAGTAAAAGCCAAGCCGAAACGACGTAAGCGAAAACTTTCGGCTTAAAAAAGACTCCGAGTCCCGCTATCATCTCGATAACGCCGACGACGAGCATCAATTCGTGACCGTAACCCCCGACCAGGTTGTCAACAAACGGAGGTAAGTACTGTTCCCAATTCACAAGAAGGTTGAAAAACTTATCGAGTCCGGCGACGATCGGCGCGACCGTAAACCCCACGCGCAGTATTTGGTAAGCCTCATAGGCGGGTCCGGAAACGTCGGCCTCGTCCTCGGCCTTGATCCGAGAAGTGATTCGGGTTGGGTTGTCGATTATGTGTTCCATCTTTCGTGTCCTCCTAATGCTGAAGAATTTAGAATTTCGCTAAAGCGACTGTTCTTTTGAGCGAAGGATACACCTATTTCACAATAAGTCAAGGTGTACATTGACTTATTGTGTTTATTTGCAAAAAATGCCATACTAAGCCCGAAATCATGCAGAGAACAAAATTAGACAAGCGCTTTTTCGACAGCACACGGGGTCGCATCGTCACGTTGTTAAGGGGAACTACGAAAACCGTCAATGAGTTAGCGGGTGAGCTTGGATTGACCGACAACGCCGTGCGGGCTCACCTGCTTTCCCTGGAACGTGACGGGCTTATCAAGCAGAGTGGCGTGCAACAGGGCACACGCAAGCCGCATTTCGCCTATGACTTGACGGCCGAGGCCGAGAATCTCTTTCCGAAAGCGTACGACGCACTACTCAATCAACTTATCGCTGTGCTTAAGGGACGACTCACGCCTGCCGCTCTCGAGCAGATTCTCCGAGAAGTGGGTCGCTCCTTAGCCGGCAATCAGAGTTCAGGCGAGGAGAGCGGTGATTTAGAAAGCCGCGTCGGTAGCGCGCTCATGGCCCTAGAGGCCATAGGCGGGGCTGCACGCGTTGAGAAGGAGAAAGAAAAGTTTTTCATCCGCAGCGAGAGTTGCCCGCTGGCCGCAGCCGTGACCGAGCACCCAGAAGTTTGTCATCTCACCGAAGCTCTCTTGTCCGAGATAATCGGGACGAAGGTCCGAGAGCGATGCGACCGTGAAGGCTCTCCTCGATGCGGTTTCGAGGTCACTGGTAATTGAAACTGGAAGAGAAAAGGTAACCGGACTTTTTTGAAAAACAGAAGACAGACTGGCGCGCAAATTTATTTGACTATGTCCATGTTAGGGTCTTGAAGGCTGATCATTATCTCCCTGGCTTGCGCTCCCCACTTGGGAGAAGATCGAGTCCTGAGAGCCGAATTATCACCCGAATTGCACGAGTCATCGGTTACCTTATTCTGGTTTCTGGTCGGCTGGCCCTCGCGCGATCTTGTCAGCTGGCTGTCTTCAATTTTTCACCCTCGTTCTCCCACCTCTCAAGCATTTTCTGCTTAAGTCGCTTTCTGGCGGTGTAATCAGACATCGTCAAACTTTCCTTCCAGGATATGATTAGACAGCAAAAAAGTGTTTGTTGTTTCTGATTCGTTGGTTGAACCGGCGTCTCCCTAAGACTTCAACAACCACCTATTCCACAGGGCTAGGGAAGACTAGAATCTGAGTGAATAATTGACGCGTACACTGCGCCCCATCTCGGGCGCGATCGCTTTGATGAGTGACAAATGATTGCGATACAACTTGTCATTTAAGTTCTGTCCACTGAGTGACAGAACATGCGCTACCCGTTTGGTTACGAATGTATAAGCAGCATTGAGATTGAAGAGGCCGTAACCAGCAGCAGCTGTCTCATTGTCGAAGATACGAGTTTGCCGGTTCACCAATATCATTTCCGGCCGGACACTGAAGGCCTTGTAGCGCCACTCGAGTCCGAGCGTTCCGCGAAGAGGCGGGATTCGTGGCAACGGTTTGTTAAGTTCGGTAAGTTCCGCGCGCACATAGTCCACTTTGCCGTTGAGCCACAGAGTGGGTGCAACCCTGGCTTCTAAACTCGCCTCTGTACCAACGAAACGGCTCTTCGCTTGTGCGTAGTTAACGATCGGAAGATTTGATCCTGGATCGGTTGCGCCAGTGAACGCGGTGTAAACAAAGTTGCGCAGGTTGTAGTAATAAACGCTGCCCTCGAGGCGCACGCGGTCTGTGTTGTGTCGCAACGAGAAATCAACGCCGTCGCCCTGCTCGGAGTCCAGGTTCGGGTTACCGATGTCGAAAACGAGAATGCCCGGATGCGGTCCATTGTTATAAAGCTCTTCGAGAGCTGGAGCGCGGAAAGAGTGTTGGTAGTTAGCTATAAACGAGCCGCCCGTCCAAAGGGGTACGCGCACGCCAGCACTGCCGGAGAAACCCGCAAAGTTGCGCTTGCGGAAGTTGCCTTCCGGATTGTAGCCAATCTGCTCGACGCGTCCGCCGAATTGAAAGCCAATGCGCTCGTAGTCAACTCGCTCTAAGCCGAAAACAGCAAAGGAATGTTGCTTTGTGTGCGGTGCCGGAGCTTCAGCGCCAATTGATTCGTAGTCTCGGGTGAACCCTGAGATCCCGAAAGTGCCTGAGAATTTACCGAAGCGTCGATGGTTGAAGTTTCCACGATAATTGAAATTCTTGTTGGTCGCAGTCGATTCGAGTTCGGTTACGTTTTCGTCTGATTCAAACTCGAATTCACGAGCTTTGTAATCGTTATAGCTCACGGCAACATCGACGTTCTCAATAAAGCCGTGTAGCTCGCGTAGACCGCCTTTGACTTGAAGGCTGTGGCGGCGTTCCCTCAGAGACTCGAAGTCGATTTCCTCCGGCTCGACAGGAATGCCGTGATTCCGGCGGTCATAGGAGTAACTAAATACAAGCCAGCCTTTGCGGGGAAACCAGCCTGCGCCTCCGCTGACGTTGCCCGTCCGAGCGAAGGAATTCAAAACTGGGCCTACAGGTGTGCGATAGTCATTAGCTTTCTGCCCTCCCCCGCTGCCAAAGACTAGGAAGTTTCTGACTCCATAATTGAAACCACCACTCGCTCCCGCCTGCCAGTTATTGGTGCCACCAAATGTCGTAAGATACCCGGACAGCCCTTTTTGATAAACATCATTCGTAGAGATACCGTTTACCACACCGCCGATAGCGTTGCTGCCGTAGAGTAATGTCGCGGGACCTTTAACTATCTCCACACGATCGAGCGAGACCACGTCAATCGGTTCAACCTCGTCGGCCGACTGCGAAGCGATGCCTCCGACGCGTAATCCATCCTGCAGCACCAGCACGCGATCACCATCGAACCCGCGAATAACCGGACGACCGGAGCCCGGACCGAAGCTGCGCTTAGCGACCCCGGGTTGGTATTCAAGCGCCTCGCCGATCGAAAGTGGATTTCTTTGGGTGAGTTCTAAAGCCCCAACAGAAGTGACCGACTGATAAGAGGAGCCGACCGCCTCGGCGGAGCCGGTCGCCGTCACTGTTACCTGCTCGCTCACCGGAGTGAGAGACAATTCAAAATCGACCGTCTGATCGCCGCGGGTGACTTCGACGGTCTTAATGACATCGGGTACGCGATCAAGGTGCGCGAACATTTGATACTTGCCCACGGGAATACCCTTGAATTCAAACGCGCCATTTTCATTAGTCAGCACATATCGCTTCAGCTCTGCGATTGTCACTCTTGCGTTTCGCGCCGGCGTACTCGAGGGCACGATGCTGATGGTCCCGTGAATGGTTCCGGTTGCGGCCGGAGTTTGCGCAAAGGCGGTTACTGAGAAGAATAGAATCCCCAGGATTGCCGAACGAACGTCTTGAATTCGCATGTTAAAGTCTTCCCTAAGCGGCAATATTAAAGATAGAAGAGCTTCCCAACGAGGCCTAAATGAAACTGACTTTCATTTTCAAAACAAGAATAGCGGAAACAATTGGCTTGTGTCAACGGGTGTGTAGCAAGATTGCCAGGCGAGGGCATGCGATTGACGGTTTGAATCCTCGGATGCGGACGCTGCGAAAGTTCTTATAGACGTGTTGGCATGGCTGGTTAATGATTGTGAGCTGCAGCGAGACCGCGACAGATCGGCGAAGTTGTGTTGCCGTGCCATCGGGAATTATTTTATTAATCTAAAGACAAGCTGAGAGTTGATTCCTGGAGTGCGATGAAGAGGCAGGGTTTTCCATGACAGGAGGGCCCGCGTTTACTCGATACACGATTCAAATAGGAGGAGCGAACGGTTGTCCCCCTCCGCGGGCCGCGTTGTCTCCACCCGCCGGATGAAATGACCGTTTGAGCAGACCCAGGAATAAACCCAGCCCACGACAATTCTGAAGTTGAGGGAGTGCCTCTACCACTGGAGTAAGCGGGCAGTGATCGGATATTATACCCGCAATCGCGGCGAGATTGCGGCTAGTTTTCGTGGTCCAAGAATCCGCGTAAACTATTGATACTAAAGGACTTGTCGCCCGCTTGGCTCAGCAACAGAGCATTCACCTTTAGATTGCATCCCTAAACGACTTACAATTCTGGAACTCTTCCGTTGCGGACATTGTGCGGACATTTTTTCCTGGGGCGCTATATTCTTGTGTCTTAAGGTCTTCGGCGATCTAACTATACGCAAACTTAGAATAAGTAGAATTTCATTGCCAGACGTGCTGCACAATTCACAGCCGGAGAGAACTCTTTCATGCAGCGTGGCTAGAGGATATGAAGTATTGATTGGTGAACCGTAGAAAGTGTCAACTGCGTGGCAGGTATCAGACGTGCAGGTAAAAGGCGATTTGTGAGCTGATGGCGGAAGGCGTCGCATTACCGAGCTAGAAGTTCAGTCGGTTTATTGCTATCCACCTGCAGTGCGTCAAGCGCTAAAGATCAACGTTCTGTTTTCGATTCGCTCGTGTCACCCCTTAGCTCTTCTTCTTCTAAGAGTTTCTTAATCACTTCCTCCGTTTCATCATATGCGCCTTCTCCCACATGTTTCCAACGAACGCGTCCTTGCTTGTCGAGCACGAACAAAGTCGGCCAGGCATGAACTCCGTACGAACTCCATGTGGCGTAATCGTTGTCACTAACCACGGGATACTGAATGCCCAACTCCGTAACTTCGCGGCGCAGATGGTCTATCTTCTTTTCTTCATCAAACTCCGGACTGTGCACGCCGATAACCGTTAGCCCTTTGTCACGATAGCGCGCGTCCCATTTCTTGATCGACGGCAAGGTATTGCGGCAGTTGAAGCAGCCGAAGGTCCAGAACTCGATCAACACGACCCGCCCCCGCAGGCTCTTGAGCTTAAGCGGTTCCGAGTTTATCCAAAAGCCACTGGAGATTTCCGGCGCCGCTGCCGCTTCGGTTTCCGCAACCAGACCGCTTTGCTTACCGTATGTTAGGCGCGAAATACCCACGGTTAAGACGCCAAGTGGTCCCCATCCCTTCGCATAACCAGTCGCCACAATCGCAACTGTTAAAATCACGAGCAGTGAGACGAAAATAGTATGCTGTCGATTCATGTCACTTTCCTTAATTAAATACGTGTGACTTAGGCCTTCCGGATTTTTCCTAACCTCCTTTTTGGTACCCACTCAAACCAACAGATCTTCGATCTTGACCGGCAATTCCCGAACACGCACACCGGTGGCGTGGTGAACCGCGTCCGTAATGGCGGCGGCGATTCCGGCCAATCCAATCTCACCTATGCCGCGGGCACCAACTTGATTAATCTCTTTGTCAGGATAGTCCAGGAAATGCACTTCTACCGGTGGCGCATCGGCGTTCACAGCGACGATGTAATCCGCCAGACTGCTATTGATCGGTGCACCGTTCTGAGGATCGTATTCCGTGCGCTCCAGGAGCGCCATGCCGACGCCCATCACTACCGCACCCTGTATCTGATTGCGGCCAGCCAATGTGTTGATGATTTTGCCGGCATCAATGACGGTGACCACCCGGCTTACTCGCAGACGGGCGATCTCGGGTTGCCAGGTGACTTCGGCAAAGTGGCAGCCGAAGGAATGCGTCGATAACTTCGGCTTTGGATCGCCGAATGTGGCGGCAGATTGCCCATTGCCGGTGACTATGCGGAGATTGGCGCGTCGCAGCAGTTCGGAGAACGGCACCGCGTTCGCGCCCTTGTCGCTCTTGAGGAATACTTTGCCGCCCGCGAATTCCAGTTCATCAGGTTTGTGATTCACAAAGGGAGATCCTGGAGTGAACACCGCAATCATTTTGAGTGAACCGATCGCCTCGTCAGCCGCGGCAAACACCGCGTTCACGATCGATCCGGTGGCACAGGAACCACCCGAGAGCGGACCTTCAGGGAACGAAGTATCACCGAGTTCGACTTCAATTTTATCCAGCGGAACGCCCGTCTTTTCCGACACGAGCTGCGCGAGAATCGTGTAAGTGCCGGTGCCGATATCCTGCGTGGCGCTGGCTACTCGACAGGTGCCGTCATCGCGGAGTTGAACGCTGGCCGCCGCGCTGAAGCGAGCCGCGACCCACGAGCACCCGGCCATTCCCCATCCCAGAGTCAGGCCGTCGCGTTTCATCGAACCAACCGCAGGATTACGTTTGGACCAGCCAAACTTTTCCGAGCCGACTTGAAAGCATTCAAGCAAATGCCGCGACGAGAACGGAATTCCGAGGCCTTCATCAATCTTGGGCTCGTTCAGGATGCGGAGTTTAACCGGGTCGAGGTTGAGCTGATGGGCCAGTTCGTTCAGCGCGGACTCTGTGGCGTAGAGTCCCGGCACTCGACCGGGGCCGCGCATATCGGCTCCCCCACCGATGTGTCGCTTGGCGCGGCCAAAGGTCACGCGCAGATTGGGCACGCTGTATTGAAACGGCGTAGCCTCGCCGCAATCCTCATGATGGGCGTCCAGGATCGACCGCGTGTAGATGTAGTCATGATGCAGCGAAACCAGCTTGCCTTCGCGGGTAGCACCGAGGCGAACGCGCTGTTGGGTACGCGGGCGGTGACCGACGGCATGGAACATCATTTTGCGAGCCAGCACCAAACGCACTGGCCTGCCCACTTGTCGCGCAGCGGCTGCGGCGAGAGGGCACAGCGTCCACGGCCATAGCTTGCTTCCAAAACCCGAGCCGACAAATTTTGTGATCACGCGAACGTTCTCGAGGGGCAGGCCGAACATCTGCACAAGGACACTCCGCAGGTTGACCACTCCTTGCGACGACTCGTAGAGCGTGAGGTTGTTGCCCTCCCATACGGCGGTCGTTGAATGCGGCTCAAGCGGATTGTGAGTCTCAAAGGGCGTGACGTAGGTGTAATCGAGTTTGACAGGAGCACTGGCGAATGCGCTGTCAGGGTCGCCGCGCTGATTGTCTAAACGCTTTCGCGGTCCAAAGGTTGTCAAGACCTCGTCCGGCTCGTCGTCCGCTACGAGACGGGTTTCGACGTTCGGTTTCTCTGCAGCGTAGGTGGCGCGAACCGCATCAGCAGCGGCTTTCGCCGTCTCAAATGTCTCGGCTACGGCGAGCGCAATGTATTGACCGTAGTAACGAACTACATCATCTTCGAATGGCGGCCGACGCTCTTCGCAGACTCCGGAAAATCCCGGCCCGGGGATCGAGCGAAAGATCTTGCCAATATTTCCGCGATGGAGAATGGTATGCACGCCGGGCATCTTCTCAGCCGCCGCCGTATCCAGCTTTGTGATCCTTCCATTGGCAATGGTCGCCGCGACCGGAACGGCGTAAAGCATTCCTGGAAAGTGAAAATCCGAAGTGTACTGCGCCATTCCCGTTACCTTGCGTGGGCCATCCACCCGAACCGTGTCACGACCGATGATCGAAGCACCGGGTGATGATTGTTGTGTCGACATAATTCTCTCCTCCGCGAAGATCATCTGTTGGCTCAGCCGTTCGCCGCGGTCTGCAAAGCGTGTGAAAGACAACGCTTCGCTAATTCAATCTTGAATTTGTTCTCGCTCTGCGGCTTGGCGTTGCGCAAAGCGCTTGCAGCGGCTTTGCGGAAGTTTGCAGTGCTTGCAGGCAGGCCGACGAGCGCGGCTTCCGCCTCTGGCGAGCGCCACGGTTTCGTGCCTACTCCGCCTAACGCAATCCGAACATAGCTGATCTTTCCGCCCGTCAGATTCATAACGACTGCGGTCGAGGCGAGTGCAAACTCATACGAAGCTCGATCGCGCAGTTTGAGATAGTGTTGCCGGCTTCCCGTTCTGGGAGGTGGAAGTGTTACATGGGTGATGAGATCGCCGGGTTCGAGCACAGTCTCGCGATGCGGCGTGCGCCCGGGCAACAGATGAAAGTCGCCAAACGCGATCGTGCGGGAGCCCTTTGGTCCGTCCACATGAATTGTGGCCTCCAGGGCTGCCATCGCCACACACATGTCTGATGGATTCGTCGCAATGCAGTGATCGCTGGTTCCGAGAATGCCAAGCGAGCGGTTACTCCCGGTGATAGCAGGACACCCGCTTCCCGGCTCGCGTTTATTGCACGCCATCGCCGTATCGCGGAAGTACATGCATCTTGTTCGTTGAAGTAAGTTCCCCGCCGTTGTGGCCATATTACGAAGCTGAGCGGATGCCCCTGAAAGAATCGCTTGCGAGAGAACTGAGTAGTCGCGCTGCACTCTCACATGATTCGCCAGATCTGAATTGCGAACCGTGGCTCCGATTTTCAGTCCACCATCTGGCATGTCTTCAATCTTGTCGAATGGTAGCTGATTGATGTCGAGCAGCCGCGCCGGTGTTTCGACCTCGAGCTTCATCAGATCGATCAATGTCGTTCCACCAGCGACGAACCTTATGTCGGCACCTTGTTGAGCGGTTTTTGCCTGACCTGCTGCCGCGATCGCTGCAGCGGCGTTCTCTGGACGGTTGAACTCGAAAGAATGCATGTTGAAACTCTCCTTTCCCTACACGTTTTTGCGTACCTGTTGGATCGCCTCAACGATGTTCGCGTATGCACCACAGCGACAGATGTTGCCGCTCATCAGTTCTTTCACTGCCGTGTCGTCGGGACCGCAAGGTTCTTTTAGAAGCGCGACCGCAGACATGATCTGGCCGGAGGTGCAGTAACCACATTGGTAACCGTCACATGTAACAAACGCCGCCTGCATGGGGTGCATTGCGTCCGGCGTTCCCAAACCCTCAATGGTTGTGACCTCTTCGCCGTCGTGCATCAAAGCTAGACTCAGGCATGAGACGACACGCCGGCCGTTTACATGAACTGTGCAGGCGCCGCATTGTCCGTGGTCGCACCCCTTCTTAGTTCCGGTCAGCACGACGCTTTCGCGAATGCAATCGAGCAAGGTGGTGCGAGGATCGATTCGCAGTTGACGGTCTTTACCGTTGATGCGGAGCGTGATCGGCACGGCACCTTCGATAGTTGGTACGCCGACTCTGGGCACTTCCGTCTCTTCCGACGCATTTGCCGGCAGCGGCACATATGCCCCAATTAATGTTGCGGCGGCAGTGCTTCCGGTGGTCGAAAGAAACTTTCGACGAGTTGGATTCTGAGGGTTCGATTGCTGCTTGTTTGACATGAAACCTCCGTTCGAGCGAGAACCATAGTCGAATCTATCAGGATGATCAGATCGATGCCACGATCTTAGCTGCGCTCACGATAGCGCCGGCGTGATTTGTGATCTGACCTTGAAGAGCTGCACGTATTCGACATCTGAGTAATCCGCAGTGCCGTCTTTACCAGCAGAGTCTTGTAGCCGAGCACACCGGTCAAATGCTGCACTGCCTTCTACACGAAAGGTTCGAGATTGGCTAGAACGGTGGGAAGAAATTCCGCCACGGTGGGATGAATATGCATTGCGCGTTGCACTGTGGTGTATGGAGCCTTCGCATACATCAGGTCCAACAAAATATGAACCACTTCGTCCCCTCCCGTTCCTAAAACCGCAGCACCCAGAATTTGTTTGGTTTCCGCATCAACCGCAATCTTGATGAAACCTTGCGTTTCCGCCTTCTCCACGGCTCGACTCACCTTGCTCATCAAATATTTCGCAGCTAGGGCAGGGCGACCGTAATTCCGAACGTCAGCGTCCGTCATGCCGCATCGGCCTAACGGAGGATCTACAAACAACGCGTATGCCCGGATTCGATCTGAGATTCGTCGTTGCCCCGCGTCCAGCAGATTATCGGCGACAATTTCATAGTCGTTATAGGCAGTATGTGTAAATGCTCCGCGGCCGTTACAGTCCCCGAGAGCCCATATGCCGGGCACAGCCGTCTGAAGCTGATCGTCAACGGTGATGTAGCCACGTTGATCGGTGGCGACTCCAGCCAGATCCAGCCCAAGGTCTTTTGTATTGGGAGTGCGTCCCACCGCTAAGAGAATGTGAGTTCCTAATACTTCTCGTGGACCTTGATCGCATTCGAGGCCGACAGCGACAAGACTGTCGCGTTTCCGAAGGGAAATACATTTCGCGTTCAGTCGAATCTGTATTCCTTCGGCTGATAAGATTTCGCGGACGGCTTCAGATACATCTTCGTCTTCCCGGGCAATCAAACGGGAACCCATCTCTACGATGGTAACGTCGCTGCCGAAGCGCCGATACATTTGAGCGAATTCCAGCCCTACGTAACTTCCACCAATGATGATCAGATGTTCGGGCAAGAAATCCACATCCATCATTGAGGAGTTGGTAAGAAACGGCACCTCACCAATCCCTTCAAGCGGGGGCACCGTGGCGCGTCCACCTACGTTGATGAAAATCTGATCGGCTTGCAGGATTTCATCATTGACGAGCACCTCGCGCGATGATTGGAATCGAGCATGACCCTCTATGACGGTACAATTCTTAAGTTCTCGCAGCGATTTCTCGACCGATCTATTCGATCGTCCCGCAACTTCATCTTTGCGTGCCTTAACCCGCTTCATATCAACGCGCACGTTGCCATTGACAAAACCATATTCGGCGCCTCGGCGAGCAACGTGAGCCGCATACGCGCTGGCAATAAGGGTCTTGGTCGGTATGCATCCGGTGTTCACACAAGTGCCGCCAAACTTGTTCCGCTCAATAATCGCGACCGACCTGCCTGTGACCGAGAGCCTCCTCGCTAGAGGTGGACCTGCCTGACCAGTGCCAATGATGATCGCGTCGAAGTGTCGTGCCAAGGTATTTGCCTTATCAAAAGACTGATGCGGTGCCGATGGTCAAGTAGGAAGCTCGGTCCCCGCCTGCTCAGCCGCCATGTAAGTGGCGTACCAGTCGGGCCAGTTCTCATCTCGCTGGCCGCCGATGCGTTTCTCATGCTCACCATGAGCCGACGCCGCGCGAATCAGCGCGCTCACGAGATCGGTTACCGAACAGAATGAAGTCACACCAGTGTCTACACGCCCAGGTAATCGAGTCGTAATCTCCTGCAACAGCCAACTATTGCCATCCGGATCGCTGAACACAGCCAAGGAGCCATAGCTGCTACGTTTAGGATCCAATCCTGGAGCCGGGCCGGTCGCCCCAAAGTGAAAGATCTCGCCCACGTCGACACCCGCCTTGATCAGCGTTTCACGGGCGGCTTCGATGTCTGAGATGATCAGATACGTTCTCTGAGCGGAACCAGGCGCGGCTGTCGTGAGGCCCTTGCCGAATTGCACCGAGCACGCGGAACCATGCGGGGTGAATTGGTAAACGCCGGAGCCTGGCGGCGTAACGTCTTGTCTCCAACCGATTTTGCGGTAGAACTGCTCAGCGCGTTCGACATCCGACACTGGGATGACGATTGCCTCGAGTTTCATGTCGATTGTCGCAAGTCCGTCTTCTTTCACGGTTGTCATGTTATCTCCTCCGTTGAATACACCAATCGAAAATGACTTGTGATCTTCTGTAACCAGGTCTGGTAACGATCTGAAACACCCGTCTTGGTTACGCTATGGCGTTGGATAGTCCCAAACATCGGGCGGCAGCTTATCCTTGAGTGATGCATGCATGGCATCGCGGAACAGTTTCACCGCCGGATACGGCCGCATGGCAATAGTGCGCTCCACTATCAGTCCCTGGTCGTTATCGACGACTACCTCCCAGCTCTCGATCTTGTGGCCATCCATGGTTCCCACCCAGCGCAAGAAGGTGGTGTGCTCATCGAGCTTAAACTCGGCCGTATAGGTACCGGAACCACGCGTAGAGCTCGACTGAGCGAAAATCGTCGCGATGACGTCACGGCCCTCGATCGGCCGAATCAGGATCGGGCTGTTGAACACAACGTTTTCGGCAAGCAGCTCGCTCACCTGGGCGGCTGTAGGTTTACCGGATTCTCGTAGCTTGCGTAAAGGATGCATGTGATTCCTCCTGGACAGGTGGAGTAAATCACGACTCAGGAGACGAATCTATTAGACGAAGGTATCGATCAATACTTTGGTACTAAAAATAGAAACCAAAGTTTACGCTTCCAGATACCAGGAAACACCTCTATAATTGAGGGCATGTTTGAACCAAGTAACACCTCTTTCACTTTTTCGCGCCTGCCGAAGACTTTTGGTCCAGACTTGCTGGTTGCAAGTTTAAAGGTCAGCGTCGCAGTCAGCTTATCCGATGAAGCAGACCAAGACGACATTCAATTGCTAATTGATGACGCGAACTGGCAAGTCTATTACGGCGACTGCAAGAACTCGCTTGCTCGTGCCAAGAGTTTTTCAATCGACACTTGTTCTTATTATGAAGGCCGGCAATACGTGGAAGCAGCTTTCGCCCGCGTCGCGGAGGTTGATCTGCCCAAGATCCCCTGTGAAGTGACGCTTGAAGAAATTGCACCGGGATCCCGAACGTTCAACGCGATGAGTGGGTATGAAACTTGGCTTCCACTCCAAGCAGACGTTCGTTCGAGCAACATTAAGCATATTGAAGACAGTTTGGTTTGGGCGATTCGGGGTTACTACTTTGAGGACTTCCTTAATCGGGCAATTTCGGCTCAACGTGACGCGATGACCTTCTCTTCCGCCGGCTACGAAGCGGTCGCAGAGAAGTTTGACTCAGTGTTCGACAGCACAAGAATCAAAGTTCCTTTTCAGCGTCTCAATTATTAGACTCGCGGTAAACGTGTCTCTACGCTTTTGCCGCCGCGGCGACTTCGTAGTTGCGTGCTTCGATAGCTTTCAGTGTCTTTGCAAACCACTTCTCCAACTGTCCCTTGCCGACGATCCCAAGGAATGCGCCAAGCAGTTTTCCCTTGAGGTTCTTCCCGTCGCGCACAATTTCGACGTCAATGTCAGTCGTGCCATTAGCCTGCCGTCTTAAAGTATAAGTGTGGCCTGACCGGCCACCCCACAAGTTGGAGTCAGTGGTAGTAAGGACAATGTGTGTGGGATCGGACCAGTTGTAATTCAGTCGTTCCCAGATGCCACCCGAGCCCTCGGTGACGTCGGCATAGTTGGTGCCCTGCTTGTGCACCTTGAGGTACTGGTCAGTGCTATTGCCAAAGATCTTCTCACGGCCTGGACCGAAGTCGGTGAGCCCGGCAATGAACTGCTCCGGAGTCGCGGTCGTCGTCATTTTGAAATGGATTGTAGACATGTGCCTCCTTTAGTCGAAGTGCTTTGGCTGATTCAAATGCTTTACGAACTCTGGCTGACATCTGCCGAGTTGTTCGTTGAGGTCACCAACCAGTTGGGTCAGGTTCATTTCCCCATCTCTCGTCTGGAAGCCGCATTTCATTGCGGTCTGCAGACGTTCCTCGTACTCAGGACTGCGCACGCCCTCGAGGAAGAGATCGGAATCGCGCCGAATATCTTCGACTGACGGAAGGGTGATCGCATTGACTCGTTCCTTGACCACGGCAAGGCCAGTGGCTGGAAAACTAGCGACTCGGTGAGCGAGCGAGTTCACCCAACCACCGATCTCATCCGCAGGCAATGCTCGGTTGATCCAGCCATACAGTTCGGCGAGATCCGCATCGTAATCATGTGCGCCCAACATAACCTCG
This sequence comes from Pyrinomonadaceae bacterium, assembly GCA_050748205.1. Taxonomy (GTDB): domain Bacteria; phylum Acidobacteriota; class Blastocatellia; order Pyrinomonadales; family Pyrinomonadaceae; genus PSRF01. The sequence goes on from JBOGOU010000319.1 coordinate 22,057, forward strand.
AGCGCACGTCCGCGGCCCATTAGACGTGCGAGGTGTTGCGCGGCCCCAGCACCAGGGATCACGCCGAAGGCTGGTTCGAACTGACCAAAAATCGCCGACTCGCGGGCAGCGAAACGCATGTCACAAGCCAGCGCGAACTCGCTACCCACGCCGCGCACGCGACCTTCGATCTGCGCGATGGTAATGAGACGGCTTGCGCTCAGGTGGCGGAAGAGAAGCCCGAGCGACGGTTCGCCAGTGAGCTTCGTCGCCGGCTCCCGGTTGTCTTTAACTCGTGTGACGTCGACGTGAGAGATGAAGTAGTACGGATCAGCACTCTTGAACACGATCACCTTCACCGCTTCGTCAGCCTCGGCTTGCTGAATGAGCGAGACCAGATCGCGAACGAGTTCAGGCCCCAGAAGATTCATAGGAGGGGCAGAAATTTCTGCGAAGAGAACAGCACCTTCGCGCCGTACATTCAGCGTCTCGAAAACCAATTGGCTTTCTCTGCTTGTTTTGCTTGCGTTCATTGTCATTCCTCTTCTTACACAAACTTAAGGAAGCTCCAATTTAGTTAGCGACAACTCCCTGGAGTGCAGCGACCTGTCGCCGCTTTGGCCGGTCGCGACCTGTCGCGGCCATGGTTAGCTTGAATTGATTGAAAGAATAGGGCGTCAAGCCGCCCTGGACCAAAGCGGTGACAGGTCACCGCCTTCCAAGGAGTCGTACTGTCATGCCGCACGTGCTGCCACTCCTGCGGGCATCACCACCGCGCGACCAACCAGATGTCCGTGTTCGAAATCTTCGTATGCCTGCTTCACGGCGCTGAAAGGATAGCGATCGATGAGACTCTTAATTCGACCCAGAGCTGCCATGTCGACAACTTCCTTCAACGCGACACCACCACCGTTCAAGCTTGTCACCAATTGCGCACCGGGCGCTTCTTTGAAGAAATCGAAAGGAATTGATCCGCCGCCCGCGCCGACCATTGCCAGGCGACCACGCCACGCCAGGGCGGCGACTCCCGTGGCCAGGGTTGCGTTTATTCCTACGCAATCAAGGACGAATGCCGCACCGATCCCGCCGGTGAGTTCGCGAATCTGATCGGCGGCGTCAGGACCACTAGTGAAAACGTTGTCGGCTCCGTTCTCCTGCCCCAGTTTCAGTCTGGCTTCAGTTGAATCGACGGCGACGACTCGGGCGCCGGTCAATTGCCGAAGGAATTGAACCGCATAGAGCCCTAGTCCGCCGACGCCGATTACGACGGCGGTGCTGCCTGGATAGATCTCCGGAAGCGCTGACTTGATCGCGGTGTATGTAGTGAGGCCGGCATCTGTAAGCGGCGCGGCCTCAATCGGGTCGAGGTCGCCGATGGGCACGAGAAACCTTGCCTCCGGAACGAGAACGTAGGCCGCATGTCCTCCATCGTAGCCGATGCCGGCAGCGCGAATGGCCTTCTGGTAGAGGCAATAACTTTCTTCGCCGGACCGGCACATGTGGCAGCGACCGCAGCTGGCCCAGTTAGGGTTCACCGCTACGGCGTTGCCACGCTCGAAACCTGTCACTCCCGCTCCCAGCTCCTCCACCCACCCCGCGATCTCGTGCCCAAGCGTGAACGGCGGCGGATCAGACTTCCAATAACTCTGCTCGCGAGATATGACGGTAAAGTCGGTATGGCAGAGGCCGGAACCGCCAACTCTGACGACCACCTGACCAGGCCCCGCGTGCGGCTCGGGCACCTCCTGAAACTCTGGCTGGGTCTGCGCTGTTAACAATCTGTACGCGAGCATCGTTTGTCTCCGGTCCGATGCCTAAGTCTCAAAAACCATCTGGCGGAGTAAACTACACGTTACGCGATTAGTCTATTAGACGAAGGTATTGATCCATATCTGTGTACTGGGCAGTATGAGCGTTCGGGAAACCCTCAATGCAACTCCGAAAGCCATTTCAAAGCTGCTAGGCTCGGCATGAAGAAATATTCGCCGCCGCGGAGAACGTTGAATGTTTCGATTCCGTGAACGCGATGCCTCACCGGCTCCCTCGGAATGGTGAAAGTCGCCCCTTCTTCCTGCAATCCAATGATCGGGTCGCGCTCGTCGCCAGTGCCGATGAAATTGCCGTCGTTAATCCACTCTTGTTGCAGGAATTCGATAGTGGCCATCGCCTTGGCGCTGATGAAGAGAAAGATGGCCCCGCGCGAGACTTCGTCATCTGCTTCGGAGAGGGCGTTCGGATCGTATGGTGGTCCATATGTCGCGCCGCGTCTTATCAGGCGATGCAGGTTGACGTCGGTCAATCGGGTGAGTTCCGTGTCCCGCGGGTTCATGCGCCGAATATGGCATCCGAACGGCGCCTGCCGGCCCCGCGAATCATTCGCGTAGTTGAAGTCATTGTTCCGATGCGGGTCCGCACCGAGTGTAGGGTCATCGACATCCGGCGCCAGGACCAGCGGCGCGCCGCTGCGCCAACGGCCGACGAGCTTCGCGGCGAGAAGTTCTCGTTCTTCCTCGGTGTTTCCATGCGCCTGCAGGAACCGATTGAACGCGCCGACGCGCGACTGGTATTTGCGAAAGCCCACATAGGTGCCGTTGCGACCAAGTATGTCCGGCTGCGGCATCGGCAAGGGAGCTCCAGCCTCACCGGGATAACCCAGGATGAACTCCCCGGCCTTGATCAGCGGACCCTGTCCTGGGAGTGGATCGACGCCGCTGCCCTCGATCGCGGGTTGGTCGATTCCGTCTTTGTAACCCAGCGAATTGAGATCACCGGGCTGCGCGCCGAAGTCCTGCATGGCTAGAATGCTGACCGCCAAGCCGTCGAGCTGCTCGCGAGCGATGCTCAGAATGCGACGCCGATCTTTCTCCGAATCGCTATATGCCTGCACCCCGATGTGGACTTCACCTTTACCGTACGCTGCGTCCCAGTTCTTCGGATCGTTGAGCCCCGTGTCCCCGAGCTGCCGAGCGCGCGCCGCCATCCCTTCGCGAAAAGCTTCGGGAAAGCTTTGCCGCGAATCTTCGGGGAGACCGAGCGCCATAAGACCTGCATAGCTGATCCCGACCGAAAGCCAGGGGTTGTTCGCTGTCCACCAACTGGTGGCAGAATCAATATGAGGTGTCAGCCGACGGAGAAGTTCGCGGCCAGATTGAGCATCGTCGATGCGCAATAGCACATGAGTGCCAAAGTACGGCGCGGGCCTCAGCCTGAGTACCGTCGCCTGGATTTCATCCAAGTCGAGCGTCGGCGCCGCAACGCTTGCCCCAGCCTGTTCATTGATGGATGACATGCGAATATCCTCCTCTGGTCCGAGTCCATTCCGACTCGGACCACGAACAAACGATCAACTGCTTCGGACTATTGAACCTTATCGAGGAATTCATCCACCGCGTTGCCGACGCGCTTTAGTCGTCGCGTCTCCGCCACCGTCAGATCATTGGCGACGAACCAGCCTTCTGCGGTGATCTGGTGCTTGGCGATCCAGTCTTTCACTGCCGGGTTGTGAATCCCCGGCCAGCCTTCGAAAGCAGAGAAGGCAATGTCCATGGTGTCGGGAATCTTCGTCGCGAAATCGTCGATATAGGGGTCCCAGTCGCCGTCGTAAGCAGTGGCGAAGAGCATCTTCGTGTCGTCGAGAAACACAAAGCGCATATCGTGAACGGTGCCGACTTTGTCCGCGTCGTCGAAGTTGCCGTTCTGCGCCTGCAACAACGCGCGCAACCGCCGGGCTCCGCCCGGTGCGAACGGGACGATCAGGGTCAACTCTGAGACCTTGCCCTGACGGCTGCCCGTCCGGCCGGCGCTTTCCATCCGAGATCTCGGCTCCGACATGTGCGACGCCAAGTCTCGAACCTTGTTCTCCAGCGCCGTTTTCGCCATCTGCGGCGCGTCGCTGAAAACCTCCCGCAATTTTTGAATTTTCTGTTCAGCGGCCGGATTCACCTCCGGTTCGGGTGTTTTTTGTGTTTTCGTTTGCATTGTTATGTTCTCCTTTGCTTTAAGCCGGCCGTGGGCTCGTCGATGCGCAAAAGCAAGTATGTGCCGAAGTACGGCGGGCCTCGGCCTGAGCACAGTTGCCTGGATTTCGCCCGGCCTTTGAAGGCCGGAAAACGCCAATTGATCTCACACTCGTCGCTGACGTGAGAGGTTCCTTATCTCTTGCGAAAATCGAACCTGCGCCAGTACTTAGCTATTGAACCTTGTCCAGGAATTCATCAACCGCCTTGCCGACCCGCTGCAGACGCCTGGCCTCTGCTATCGCCAGATCCGGAGTGGCGACATACCAGCCTTCTGCGGTGAGTTGGTGTTTGACGATGTAGTCTTTCACCGACGGGCTATGAATCCCCGGCCAACCCTCGAGATTGCAGAATGCTACATCCAGGTCATCCGGGATCTTCGTCGCGAAGTCGTCGATGTAGGGGTCCCAGTCGCCTTCGTATGCGGTGGCGAAGAGCAACTTCGTGTCGTTGTCAAGAAACACGAAGCGGATATTCTGGACGGTGCCAACCTTGTCGGCGGCGTCGAAGCTCCCGTTCAGCAAGCGCATGAGCGCGCGGAGCCTCTGTGCCCCACCAGGTGCGAACGGGGCGATTACGGTCAGCTCTGAGACCTTCCCCTGACGGCTGCCGACTCTGCCAGCGCTTTCCATCGGCGGTCGCGGCTCGGACCCCTCGGACATCAGCCTGCGGAAAAAGTTCTCCAGCGCTGTTTTTCCCAGCGCCGGCGCGTCGGTGTAAAGCTCACGCACCTGCTGGATCGTTTTCTCGACGGTCAACGTCGGTTCCTGTCCCGTTGCTGTTTGTGTTTGAGTTGCCATGATCTTCTTTTCCTTTCAGTTTTGTTTTACTTGCTTGACTCGTGCGTCTTTGAATCACCTCGTTAGAGGCGAAATGTTTATGGCCTCGCGGCATGGTGACTAGCGTTGGATCTGACCAACACCTTGCAGCGTCATTTGGCGGACGCCATCTGGTCGCCGAATACTTCAGCCAGGTTTTTCGGCTCTTTCCGTTCCTGGTTATTTGTCTGGTGACGCAGGATCGATGATTGCTTGTAGACCTCCTTGCGCGAACGCATGATGCTGCCGAGCGGACGGTGCTCCTCGGTGACGCGCCAGGCGGACATCGAAGTTTTGTCCATCCTCTCGAAATTGTCTTCGCCGCCGATATCCTGTTGGGGAATCCGCAACTTCGCGACCGTCACAAATGGCGAGAAACTCTCAGGCCAACGTACTGTCGTTTTCTCAACCGGCATTTGATCCAGATCCATGCTGAGCTGGACCTGGACATCAAACTCATAGGGCCGTTCGCGCAACTCCGCTACCAGCGCCGGGCGGAAAACTTGTTCGGCAGCATTCGGATCGAGAGCTCTCTGCACAACGCGATCAGCGAACGATTGCACCGGGGCGACCCGAACCTTGGCGATGTAATCACCATGTCGCACCGCGCCCATGGTCCAATACGTCTCGAGGAGCAGGTTGAAGTACTTGTGTTGCGTAAGCTGCAAGAAGGCGCCGAGTTCTTCCCAGGCCCACTGCTCGGGCGGCAGCGTCCCCTTGCCCGTAACAAAGTTGTAGAGAAGGCGGTGGAGTTCCGCTTCCTTTTCCTCAGGCCTAAGGTTCGCTGGCGGAGGTAGGCCAGCGTTGGCAAACAGACTCTGAATGAAGACATAGTGCTTGAGTGTGTTGACGAAGAAGACCGGGTGGTTGATCAGCGCGTAGTCGAAGGTGTGACTGTCCGGCTCATCGTCGAGCAGAGTTTTTCCTTCTATGCCGAAAATCTTCAGCCCGATGCCCACGATCGGTGGCAGGAATCGATCGCTACCGACGTGATTGGTTCCGTTTGAGAAACGAACCATCGCTTCGTGGCGTCCCGGTTTGGCATAGATGCCCTGCGCATATTCATTCGGCATTCCACTGAGGATTTCAAATTCCGCGCGGGCAAGACCGTAACCCTTGGCGTGGGCGTCGCGCACCATGCGCCCAATCCCCTCGGATTGAACGGAGCCCTGCATATGCTGCTTCATCCCGTCCAGGACTGTCTGAAGGGTTTGTTCGAAATCAGGCTCGGCTTGTTCAACGTCCGGGCCGTAGCGTACGAAGTTTTGAGTCATTGTCATTTCCTTTCAAAGTGCCTTCGCGGGATCGCCGCTGGAGCCGAAGAGCCACGCATGTGGTTCCGATCTAATTGTTCATCGTCTGGTGCTGGAAATTGTCTCGATCGTGTTTGGAGTTTCCCCCGTTCATGTCGAGCCGCCCGCACTACAATCCTCGCGTTCCAACCGCAGGTGACGGTAGAATGCGCCTTCGTACAGGTGAAGTCTTCAAGGCGAAGTCAATACTGGATCAATAAAATCTCAACGCAGTCAAACCAATGGCACAAAGGCAGTTCTACGTATTTGGCGCCTTTCGGATCGACGTCGCGCTCTGTCGGCTCGAACTCGCGGGCGAGCCTGTTCCACTGCCCCCGAAGGCGTTCGACCTGCTGCTGCTCCTGGCGCGCAATACCGATCGGGTGATGACGAAGGCGGAGCTGATGGAAACGCTCTGGCCGGATAGCTTCGTCGAAGAATCCAATCTCACACAGCACATCTACATATTACGCAAGGCGCTCGGCGACCAGCCGAACGGCCAGCCGTTGATCGATACCGTGCCTCGACGCGGCTATCGTCTCGGCGCCTCTGTTCGGGAAGTCGTCGGTGCAGCTCCAACAAGCGGCGCGGCCCAAGACGTTGGCGGCCCGCAGACCGACGCGTCAGCGACCTCTGTTGCCACCACCTTTATCCCTCCCGAAGGTGAGCGCAAGCGCGCCACCGTCCTCGATTGCCGGATCGCCAACGCTGCGGGCGTAGTGGAGCGACTCGGAGCGGTGGCAGCACAAGAGCTGACTCGCGACTTGCTCAAGATGGCAGCGGAGGAGCTTGCCAGGTTCGGCGGTGTCATTACTGAACGGCGCGCGGACGGGTTTGTTGCGCTCTTCGGCGCAGCGGTGGTCCATGAAGACGATAGCCGGCGCGCGGTGCTTGCGGCGCTCGGAATTCAGCGGCGCTTTGGACAAGCGGCGCCGGAGTCCAATCAGGACGAACCGCTCAATCTGCAAATCGGCATTAGTACAGGAGGGTTGGTGGTGACTCGCGCGGGAAGCCAAGCGGAAGTCGAGTACGCCGCCGTCGGTGATCCGGCAAGAGTCGCCGACCTGCTGCAACAGCTCGCATCACCCGGCTTGGTGCTGATCAGCGACGCCACTCGTCGCGCCGTCGATGGGTATGTCGACACAGTCCCAGGAGGAAGTCACGGAGTGGCTGGGCCAATGTTCCGCGTCGTCGGTCCGCTTGACAGAACCGACGCGCGGTCGGCGCGGCTTGCACGAACACTGGCACCCTTCGTTGGAAGGCAGTACGAGCTGGCGACCCTCGCCGAGCTCGCACCCCGCATTCGCGCCGGCAAGGGTCAGACCGTCAGCATTGTCGGCGAACCCGGAATCGGGAAATCGCGTCTGCTGCACGAATGCACTCAGCACGTGGCGGCGCCGGCGGGTATGGCGGTGCTCGAAGGACGGTGCGTCTCGTTCGGCAGTCACATCCCGTATCTTCCGCTGGCGGATCTCATTCGGACCCAGTGCGCAGTGCGTGAAAGCGACCCGCCGGAGAACATGCCTCTGGCCATCGAGCGCGCCTGCCGCGACCATGATCTGCCGGCCGATTCCGGAACCTGGCTGCTCCGCGTCATCGGCGGGATCGACACCAGCAGCGCGCTGGAAGCCGTCAGCCCGCAAGCGGTCCAGGCGCGCACGTTCGATACACTCCGCACCTTGTTCTTTAAGGTGGCCAGACGGACTCCGCTCCTCATCGCCGTCGAAGACATCCATTGGATCGATCAGACGTCCGAAGAGTTTCTGGCGACGCTCGTTGAGCGGCTCGCCGGCGCGGCGATCATGATCGTTACGACGTCTCGTCCGGGCTACCGCGTTCCGTGGCTGGATCGATCGTACTTCACGCAGATGACGCTCCGCCCGCTGACCACAGCGGACAGCGCACAGCTCGTCGATTCCGTCGCACGCGAGCAACCATTGCCCGACGCGGTCTCCGCGACGATTGTCGAGAAGGGTGAAGGCAACCCGTTCTTCCTCGAGGAGCTCGCACGTACCGTGGTCGAGCGCGGACCGGACTCGGGCGCCATTCCGGATACGGTGCAAGGTGTGATCATGGCGCGAATCGATAGGCTGCCTGAAGCGGCGAAGCACGTCTTGCAGACCGCCTCCGTCCTCGGTCGAGAAGTCCCGTTGCCGCTACTCGATCGAGTGTGGCGCGGCGGCGAATATGGTTTGGAGCTGAGGGAACTATGTCGCTTACGACAGCCTGCTGGCTCGCACGCGCCGCGAGCTGCACCTGCGCACAGCGGAAGCACTCGCTGGGCTGTATGGCGACCGCGACGACCTGGCGGCCACCTTTGCCTATCACTACGCCCGCACCGATCTTGTGGACGAGACAGTGCGCTGGCTGATCCGCGCCGCGGATCGGGCCGCGCGGGTGTACGCGAATGCGGAAGCGGTTCTGCACCTCGAACTTGCCGCGCGCAGGCTGCAGCGGCTTCCAGAGGGACTGGACCGCGATCGACGGATGGTGGATGTGGCGTTGCGGCATGCGCATTCGCTCTACTTTCTGGGACGGTTCAGGGAAAGCGTGGACGTGCTGCGGCCGCACGAGGCCCGGCTCGCCCGTCTGAACGAGCCGGCATTGACAGCGGCGTATTCATTCTGGCTTGCGCACATAGATAGCCGCCTGGGCGACCAGCGACGCGCCGCCGACAACGCCGCCCGCGCGATCGAGGCCGCGACCAGAGTCGGTGATGAGGAGACGCTCGGCAAAGCGCACGGACTGCTGGCGCTGGAGGGACACTGGTCCGGCAACACCGCCGATGGCATCTCTCATGGACGCAAGTCTGTGAAACTTCTGCGTCCTCATCCGCAACAGCGCTGGTGGTTGGGAATGACGCATTTCTACCTGGCGATGAATCATCTCGTCCAGGGAGACTTCGAGACAGCGCTTGGCGAAGCGAGCCGCGCGGATGAAGTCGGCAAAGAAATCGGCGATCCCCGCCTTCAGACCTATGCAGCCTTTACGGTGGGGTGGGTCGAGGCCACGCGCGGGAACGATGCGGCCGCTGTTGCGGCATGTCAGCGCAGCTGCGAGCAGGCGCCCGATCGCACCAGTCGCGCCTATGCATCAATGGTCCTGGGATTTGCTCTGATCGGTCAGGGAGATCACGCCCAGGCGCGAACAATCCTTGAACCGATGATTGCCGAACTGGAAGAATTTCCCATTCCGCAATGGCATGGGTTCGCTGTCGCGCTGATGGCTGAAACATATCGACTCGACGCCCAACTGGACCTCGCCGCACCTCTCATTAAGCGCGCGCTGGACGTCATGACCGGTGCGCAATACTGGTACGGTGTCGGCTTTGCTCAGCGCGTGGCTGCACGTATCGCGCTCGACCGCGGCGCTCGGGACGAAGCCGCCACCACGTTCGACGAGGCCGCACGGAACTTCGACAGGATTGACGCTCGGTTCGAGGCACAACAGACTCGTGACGAGCGTGACAGGCTGAAAGGCGCGAGCGGAACCCGGCAGTCTGGGACGTCGCCGTAGAGATGTGAGGCGGACGATCCATCACGGTTTTCGATAACTCCGACGGACAGCGGTTCGAACGACGGTGTAGTCGAGCATCGCTTTCTATCGGTGAGCCGCTTCTATCGCTGCGAATCCGCAAGCCATTTCAAAGCGGATAAACTCGGCATGAAGAAGTACTCACCGCCGCGTAGCACATTGAACGTTTCAATGCCGCGCACGAGTCGTCTGACGGGATCTTTTGGAACCGTGAAGGCAGCGCCTTCTTCCTGCAGCCCAATGATTGGATCGCGTTCATCACCAATACCAATGAAATTACCATCGTTGATCCATTCCTGTTGGAGAAATTCGATCGTGGCCATCGCCTTGGCACTGATGAACAGGAAGTAGGCGCCGCGCGCCACTTCGTCATCTGCCTCAGAGAGAGCATTCGGATCGTATGGTGGTCCATACGTGGTACCGCGCCTGATGAGGCGATGCAGGTTCACGTCAGTCAACCGCGTGAGTTTTGAGTCGCGCGGATTCATGCGCCGAATATGGCATCCGAACGGCACCTGCCGGCCACGCGGATCGTTCGCGTAGTTAAAGTCGTTGTTCTGGTGTGGGTCCGCACCGAGAGAGGGGTTATCGACGTCCGGCGCCAGCACGAGCGGAGCGCCGCTGCGCCAACGCCCGACCAGTTTCGCCGCGAGCAGTTCCCGTTCTGCTTCATTGCTTCCATGCGCCTGGAGGAACCGATTGAACGCGCCGACGCGAGACTGATATTTGCGAAAACCCACATAGGTACCGTTCCGACCCAGTATTTCCGGCTGCGGCATCGGCAGCGGAAACCCCGACTCGCCCGGATAGCCAAGGATGAACTCTCCGGCCTTGATTGGTTCTCCTTGACCGGGAAGCGGGTCGAAGCCACTGCCCTCGATTGCGGGTTGATCGATGCCGTCTTTGTAACCGAGTGAGTTGCGGTCGCCGGGCTGTTCGCCGAAATCCTGCATGGCTAGAATGCTCACTGACAAGCCATCGAGCTGCTCGCGAGCGATGCCTAGGATGCAGCGCCGATCTTCCTCGGAATCGCTAAATGCCTGCACCCCGATGTGGACTTCACCTTTACCGTACGCTGCGTCCCAGTGCTTCGGGTCGTTGATGCCGATATCCCCGAGCTGCCGAGCGCGCGCCGCCATCCCTTCGCGAAAAGCTTCGGGAAAACTTTGCAGCGAACCCTCGGGGAGGCCGAGGGCCTTGAGGCCCGCATAGCTGATCCCGACCGAAAGCCAGGGGCTCTTCGCGGTCCACCAACTTGCTGCGGAATCAATGTGAGGTGTTAGCCGCCGAAAAAGTTCGCGGCCAGATTGAGCATCGTCGATGCGCAAAAGCACATGAGTGCCAAAGTACGGCGCGGGCCTCGGCCTGAGCACCGTCGCCTGGATCTCGTGCAAGTCGAGCATCGACTCACGAGCCGCACCATTTGCCCCGACAGATTCATTAATGGACGACATCGAAGCATTCTCCATCGGTTCGAGTCTATCGAGACTCCGATCACGAACAAATGATCACGCTGCTCCGGACTATTGCACCTTGTCGAGGAATTCGTCCACCGCTTTGCCGACGCGCTTCAGTCGATCGATCTCAGCCAAAGTGAGTTCCGGATTGGCCACGAACCAGCCGTCTGCCGTTACCTGATGCTTCACGAGGTAATCTTTCGCTCCGGGGTCACGAATCCCAGGCCAGCCTTCCCAGGCAGAGTCCATGAGATCCAGATAGTCTGGAATCAACGCGATAAAGTCGTCGATGTAGACGTCCCAATCGCCGTCGAAACTTGTGGCGAAAAGGAGTCTCGTGTCGTCATCAATAAACACGAACCGCATGTCGTGTAGAGTACCGACCTTGCTCGCGCCGGGCGAAAGGTTACCGCCCAGCAATTGCAGGAATGTGCGCAGCCGCTTGGCGCCGCCAGGCACTAACGGAACGATGATGGTCAACTCCGAGCGTTTGCCGAGACGCGCGCCAACCCGCCCGGCGCTTTCGATTGCCTGCGGCGGTGTCGAAACCTGCCCCGACAACTCTTTGATTACGTTTTCCAGTGCCCTTTTCCCCACTTCCGACGCGTCCGCCAACAACTCGCGTAGTTGCTCAATTTTCTGCGCGCCGGTCAGTTCCGGTTGGGACGCGCTCGCTCCCTGTGTTTGAGATGTCATGACGATTTTTTTCCTTTCTTTTCCTTTATGATTGCCATCCTTCGCGATCCAAGCCACCCGTGCGCCTCAAGAACTTTTGTCAGCAGGGCACGTTCACCGCGTCGTCCTCGGTGATCCGCCGAACCAGTTCGAGTCGACCAACGACGATTCGCTCGCGACCCTCGGCCTCATGGCGGCTGGGCTCCAGGAGTACCGAAGTGATCTCTGCCGCGGAGACTTTGCGTCTGTCTTCGACGCCGAGCAGGTATCTGCGATCCTAGGTCATCGCTGCGATTTAACCCGTTCACGTGCCGCCTCGCGACGCTCCAGTTCCTGCACGCCTAGGCTATACGCGATGTAGTACTTGAAGATGTTGCTGACATAATCCACGGTCTCACGCCCGATATGCTCAGAGGCCGTCTGTTCGACGTTGCCGAACCAGACGTTCGGGTCACGTCCGCGCCGGGCACTCTCACGACGGAGCTGCCGTATCCGGCCGGGTCCCGCGTTGTAAGAAGCGAAAGCAAACAGCATCTTGTTTACCTGATCCATCGGCTCGTCTTCCAGGTAGGTGTTGATCAGCCAGCGGATGTACTTGGTGCCACCATGAATGTTGGGCTCAAGCCCCCGGATATCCCCGACGCCGAGTTCGGCGGCCGTGGCGGGCATGATCTGCATCACACCAATCGCGCCGACCCGGCTCCGCGCGTTGTGATCGAGGCGCGATTCCTGGTACGCCTGGGCCCCCATAAGGAGATAGTCGAGGTCGTACTGTGCTCCGTACTTGCGGAACAGTGCCACCATCGAGTCGAATTTCTGCCGCTCGGCCGGGGCGGTCGCGTTTTTCACAAACTTCGTGCTTTCGAGGTACCGCTTGCGAATCATATTGCCGAACGCCGTCCCCAAACCCCATCGTCGCGTGAAGTCAGCCACCGCTTTCGCGAGGAGCGGGCTGTTCTTGCGAAAGGCGACGGCGAGCTCTCCCCCGTTTCGCAGGGTCACGTCCGCGTGCACCTTGAGTCCCGGCAGCACGCGCTTCCAGAAGAGAGCGAGATAGTCGTCCACGACGATCGTCTGAATGAGGCCCGCATTCACCATCTCGAGCAGGTCGTCGTCTTCGAGACTCTCAGGCATTTCAGTGATGACCACAGGTGGTCGGCCGATCGACTCCAGCCGTGTGTTGAGCGCGAGCAGGCTCTGGTAGTAGCTGCTCGACTTGCGGACGAACACCTGACGATTGGACAGATCTTCGACAACGTTCACTGGCGGCGCGCCGGGCGCGGTCACGACGATCTGTTTTACGTCGCGCCGCTGGGGCACGCCGAAATCGACGAGCGCCTGAAGCTCGGGCGTAATCGTGAACTGGCCTTCCGCCAGGTCTATCCGGCCCTCGTTCAAGGCCGTTAGCATCATGCCCCGCGGCATGGGGATGTAGACTACGTGGATGCGCAGAGCTCCCGTCTTTAACACCGCGTTGATCCGGTCTTCGAAGAGCTTCAGATACTCGTAGGAAGCGCCGCGCTGCACGCCCTTGTCGACAAAGTAGTGCGTGCGGTTGTAGGTGACGCCAGCCCGGATCACCCGTCGCTCGATCATCTGGTCCAGATCGCCGGTGAACCGTTTAGCAAGGACCTCGCGTACGACTGCGGGGAGCGCGGCTTCGTACTGGAGCGGAGCGAGCGGCTCGTCCTCCGCAGGGGCTGGCGAGTTGGCCGATGCCTGTGACGGGCTCGAGGCCCTCGAGCGGGGTTGCCCCTGACCGCCGCATCCGACGAGCGCGATCGCGATCAAGGCATACCCCACGAAACAGACATGAGACCGGGCAATCATTGCCATCGAACCCCTCACTAACCTCCCCTTGTTATTCATTTCTTTCGACATCTTTCACTCTGCAATCCGGAATTAGTCCTTTTGGATCGCAACACAAACCTCCGCCACCATTCACACGTCGCTCCGGTTCAAATGTTAATGCTCTGCGGAATCTTCGAGGGCAGCAGAAATTCATACGGCGTGCGCGTCTTATTCCGCTCATTAATCTCTTCTTCGATCTTGATCAACTCTTGCTGGAACCTGGCCAGGTGATTTTGAATGACCGGGTCGGTGAAGTAATCGTCGCCGTAGTCGCCCAGTCTGGTGTAATACACCGAGCTTAATAAATACAAAATATCCAACAGCGCCTTTTGAATATCCAATGGTGGCAGAAATTTCAAAAAGTCATTTTCACTGAAGCCTTCCTGCACCGCGGACAACGGCGAATAGCCCGCCGGTGGCGCCGCAGGCACATAGCTCATAAGCTCAGCCTGCGGAAAGTTGACTGCCGCATGCTGCGCGCTGGCCGTAAAACAGATCAGCGTGATCAATTCGATCAATTCTGCACGCTTGCTGATCCTGTTTGCCGCACCGATGTTGTTCAATCTACCCCCATCAGGCGCAACCAGCTCCGCCACCCAATTCTGCAGCTCGGCATCGCCCTGCACTGCCGCATCCGACCCATAGTAGTGATTCACATAGTCTTCCACCCATTGATTGATTGTGCCCCAAAGCAGCAGCGCATCATCGCGATAAGGGTAGTCCGGCAAGCGGCTCGCATCCTCCACCCCTCGTTGAGCCAGCGTCTGTGGCAGCGTAGAAGTATTGATATTCAGTTGGTAACTCTGCGCGGCTTTCACGGCAATCACGCGCGATTGATCGATGGAACTTGCCAGTAACACATCTACAAGGCCCCGAGCCGCGAGCAGCTGCAGGGCGCCTTCGTTGATTGCGAGCGTGCCTTCAAAGTGCGGCGTGAGCAAAAGAAAGAGCGGATGCGTCGGCGCCAACTGGTTATGCGTAGCAATAACGAAAGGTTCGATGAACAGATGCGTCAGTCCAAGATGGCTAGCGGCTTGATGAACATTGGTATCCGCAACCTGAACGATGCTTTTGGCCATGAACCAGTTATCGCCGTCTCGCGGCAGGAAGATCGGATTATCGGGGCTTGGCTGCGGCGTGCACTGAATCGCTACCGGCACAAGGGATCGTCCGCCCACTTGTCCGTCTGGAGGGACCGCGAACAAAGCCAGTGGCGCATAGTTGAACTTCGGTCCGTCCGGAAAACTGCCGTTTACGGCTCCGTCAAACGCGGAATAATCGGCTAAATAAAGCCGTCCATCAGCCAGCGCCGTCTTCACCGTGTCTCGAGTCCCCATCACCGACTGATACTGTTCGTCGGTAATCGGTAGTCTCTCGTCCAGCGTTTTCATCCGCTCAATTGTTAACGGACTCGGCCCAGCGACCCGCATGGCGGCAAACTCGGAATCCTCTCGAAAATGCTGGCTGACCGCCGGCACTGGGATGAACTGAAACACTTGGTTGTAATCTTCGAGGCTGGAAGCCGGACCGGAAACGGTTCCAAGCTGGGCATTGATTTGCGCGATCTCTAACAGAGTCTTGAGGGTGAGAGTCTTCGCAGACAGTTCTATGACACTTTCCAGCAGAGCTTTCAATTGCGGCTGCGTAGTCGGCGAACCCTGCTTGTCTAACTCCCTGGCAATTGCATTGGTCAGGTCACGCCCCGCGTCGCCGTTCAACTGCTGAGCGACGGCTTGAATTTTCTTGAGCACTTGTTGAACGAATTCAGCATTGTCGCCATTGTTTTTGACTGCGATCATGATGCTATTGATGAGAATCTCCAACACAGGGCGCGCGGCCACATGTATGAAATCTGGCCGGGCTGAAAAAGCTTCTGCTTCAGTGACAGCCCCTACCATCGCCAGGGGTGGGAGGTGGTCATAGTTGTAGGTGTACTTGGTCGATGGTTTGCTGTTTTCTGCAGCGGTACGCGCAGCAATGTTTCCTTCAGGCATCATCCTCTCCTTTGAAAAATGCTCGGCAACGGAATGAGCTCACGTTTTGCTAGATAGTGACCGGGTACGGCAGCACCTCGTCCGCACTGGCGGGCTCGGTTTGCGGCTGGTGATTGAGCGTCCGGCGCAGCTTGGCTGACGCGCTGTAGATCCGTCGCACCTGCATGATTTCGCCAAGTGGCCTGTGTTCCTCAGTGACCCGCCACTGGTTGAACGCGAGCGCATCCGTCTTCTCGAAATTCTCGTTCCCCGAAATGTCCTGGCGCGGGATATGTACCCGTCCAACCGTCACGAAGGGAGAGAGCTGTTCCGGCCATTCGACCGTTGTCTGGTTGACCGGCATCGCCTCGAGATCGGTGCACAGCTGGATCTGAAGGTCGAAATCGAAGGCGCTGGCTTGCAGTTCGTCCACCACGGTCGGATAGAACACGTCCGGCCGACCGCGCAGGTCGAGTTCACGATGGATCACACGCGTCGTGTTTTCCGTGGCCGGCGCGAGGCGGATCTTCGCAATGTAGTCGCCGTGACGCGACGCGGCCATGCTCCAGAACGTCGACAACAGCGGATTGCGTACCGGCGTTTGCGACAATTTCACGAACGCGAACAGCTCGTCCCATGCCCAGTCAGACTCCTCGAACGTGCCCTTGCCGGTGACAAAATCCCTGAGCAGCTCGTGGAACCCCGTCTTGCCGCGCGCCAGGTACTGGGGTGCCTTGACGCCGATCTCCTGAAGCACCAGGTAGTGTTTCGCCGTGTTGGCGATGAATACTGGATTGTTCTTGAGCACTAGGTCGAAGTTGGCCGAGTCCGGCTCGTCATCGACCAGCTTCGATCCAGGAATATCGAAGATCTTCATGGCAAGTCCCAGAACTCCTCCGAGCGTAGCGTCCGCCCCCAAATGACCGGAGGCGCTGGAGAACCGGATCAGCGCACTGTGGCGGCCTGGCTTGGCGTAGATCCCCTGCGCATAGGCCGGCGGCACGTTGCGCAGGATCTGGACCTCCGCTTTGACGACGCCGTAGGTCTTCGCGTGCGCTCCGCGGACGGCTCGCCCACTACCCTCGACCACGGGCGATTCGCGGACCGTCTTTTCCCAGAAGGCGATGATCTGTTCCAGGAGCCCCTCGAGATTGGGATCAATGGTCTCGATCCCCGGCGTATAGCGGACGAAATCTAGTGGCATCTGTCAGTGCTCCTTCTTGTCGTATTGTGGAAGGATTACACTCTGAGTGAAGAAATAAATCTATTGTACGAAGGTATCGATCGATACCTTGGTATTAGGGCGGTCAGGGGATAAAATCCCGTCACTTAAATCCCCTATAGCAACTGGTCCTCCGGTGAATCGGTTTAGTCATCGATATGAAGAGATCCGCAGCCAGGTCAGTAGCGGCAAAAGAGAGCTTCGCCCAAGAGCTTGATCGGCGGGTAGCACAGCGCACGGCGGAACTAACCGCAGCCAACGAACAACTCAGGAAAGAACTTGCGGAACATCAGCAAGCGGAAATGGATTCGGGCGAACGCAATTTGAGCCTGACAATAAACAGCATCCCAACCTTCATATCAGTGTCGAAACCCGATGGGACCATACTGTCGGTGAATCAAGCAGCGCTGGATTATCACGGCATCACCTTCGAGGATGTGCAGAAAGAGGAATTTCGCACCCGGTACTTCCACCCGGATGATGCGCAAAGGCTGAGCGAGGAGCGCAAGGAGGCCCTCAACCGGCCCCTACCGTTCGAATACGAGGTGCGCGCGTTGGGTAAGGACGGCAAATATCGCTGGTTCCTGGTCCACTGCAATCCTCTACTCGATGCTCATGGAAGGATAGATCAATGGTATGCGGCGGCGTACAACATTGAGGGCCGAAAGCGAGCTGAAGAAGCACTCCAGTCTGTCGAACGCAATCTGAGCCAGATCATCAACACGATTCCTGCACACATTTACGTATTGAACACCGAAGGATCCGTGCAGTACGTCAATCAGGCTGTGATGGATTACACCGGCCTCAGTTTGGAGGATGTAAAACAAGAGGATTATCGGGATCGTGTCATCCACCCGGAGGATTTTAAGGCAGTCCGCGCAGAGCGCGCGGCATCGCTGAAGCGGGGCGCACCATTCAGCACTGAGCAGCGCGTCCTGGGCAACGATCGGCAATATCGCTGGTTCCTGGTGCACTACAAGCCCTTGCTCGATGAGCAGGGACGCATCGTTCGGTGGTATGTGGCCGCATTCGACATCGAGGACCGTAAGCGGGCCGAAGAAGCGTTACAGTATGCCGAACGCAATCTTGATCAAATCATCAACGCGATTCCCGCTCTGGCTTGGTCGGCGCGTCCGGATGGCAGCGCTGAGTTTTTCAACCAACAGTATCTGGATTTCGTGGGCCTCTCAGCGGAACAGGCGAGCGGTTGGGGCTGGACGTCCGCGGTCCACCCAGACGACTCGATCGAGCTGGCAAATGTGTGGCAGCAAATCATGGCTTCCGGGGAGCCGGGAGAAGCGGAAGGGCGAATGCGCGGGCACGACGGAGAGTATCGGTGGTTCCTTTTCCGCACGAGCCCGATACGTGATGTGAAGGGGAACATCGTCAAGTGGTACGGTATCAACACTGACATCGACGATCTCAAGAAGGCTGAAGCGGCTCAACAGTCTAGTGAGCGCAGTTTGCGAGAGATTACCAACGTTATCCCCACTTTTATCCACGTGTTGCGCCCCGATGGATCGGTACTTTATGTGAATCAACCCGCGATTGATTACACCGGTCTCACTATGGCAGATGTGCTGAAAGAGGATTATCGCGCTCGTGTTTTTCACCCGGAGGATTTGGAAAGGATACGTGAGGAGCGACGGGATTCGCTTGCGCGCCCGGTGCTGTTCGAAAATGAGCAACGTGCATTAGGTAAGGACGGCAAGTATCGCTGGTTCCTGGCCCGCTACAATCCTTTGCTCAATGAGCAAGGAAAGATCGATCGGTGGTATGTAGCCTCGTTCGACATCGAGGACCGCAAACGGGCCGAGGCCCTGCTCGCCGGTGAGAAACGGCTCCTTGAAATGGTTGCCAGGGGAAACACCATAACTTCAATTCTTGATGCTTTGTGCAACCTTGTGGAGGAAGCTGCCAGTGGATGCATCTGCGGAATTTTGTTGTTGGATACAAGCGGCACCGCGGTGGAACTCGCACGTGGACCGAGCCTGCCACCTGGCTACAACGAAGCGATCCTGAAGTGGCCGGTCAATCCCGATTCGGGTCCATGCGCCAGAGCGTTCTTCCTGAAGGAGCAGGTCATCGTCGCTGACGTCGTTTCGGATTTAGAGTGGGACGCGTATGGTTGGCGTTCTCTCGCACTGTCTTATGGGCTTAGGGCATGCTGGTCTACGCCGATCTTATCTTCGGAAAATACGGTCCTGGGAACCTTTGCTCTATATTCGCGTGAACCCAGCGGACCTACCCCGCAGCAACAGGATGTCATAGGACAGATGACACATCTGGCGGCGGTAGCGATCGAACGTCAGCGCGCCGTAGAGCAACTGGAGGCCGAGCAGGAATTGCTCGACCTTGCTCAGAAGTCAGCCGGAGCAACGGCTTTTGATTGGTACGTCCAGCAAGAGGTCAACGTCTGGTCGCCCGAGCAGGAGGCCTTGTATGGGCTGCCGCCCGGCAGCTTCGACGGAACGTATCAGAGCTGGAAAAATCATATCTACGCGGCCGACCGGCACACGGTCGTCGATGCGATTAAGCATGCGCATGAAACCGGCAACGTTTCGGCCGAGTTTCGCGTGATGTGGCCTGACGGAAGCCTTCATTGGCTTTCAACAAATGGACGAATGTTCTTTGACGACGCAGGCGAGCCGCTCAGAATGGTCGGATTTACCTCCGATGTCACCCGCAGAAAAAACGTGGAGGAGGAACTTCGTCGCAGCGCCGCATTTCTTGAGCAAGCGCAACAGCTCAGTCGTACCGGAAGTTTTTCCTGGCGTGTCGCGACAGACGAAATCTCCTGGTCAGAGCAGCTTTATCGCCTTTATGAGTTGGATCCGGGAGTGCCGGTAACGCTCGAGCTGATCCGTAGTCGAGTGCACCCTGAAGACCTGACCCTGTACGAGAAAATGGTCGGGCAGGCGAGATGTGGCAGCAATGAATTTGAATGGCAGTACCGGTTGCTGATGCCTGACCAATCGATTAAGTACATGCACGCAATCGCGCATGCAACGCGGGACCAGAGTGGTGAGCTTGAATACATCGCCGCAGTCCGGGATGTCACGGCACGCCGGCTGTCGGACGAGGCACGCGACAAAGCGCGCTCCGAACTCGCGCACGTCGCGAGAGTGATGAGCCTCGGTGCGCTGACAGCTTCGATAGCGCACGAAGTCAATCAACCCTTGTCCGGCATCATCACCAACGCCAGTACGTGTGTGCGCATGTTGGACGCCGATCCACCCAACGTTGATGGAGCCAGAGAAACCGCGCAACGCACGATTCGCGACGGCCGCCGTGCTGCCGACGTGATCACACGGCTGCGCGCCCTCTTCGGTAAGAAGGATGCCGCTACTGAGTTGATAGACCTGAATGAGGCGACTCGCGAAGTTATTGCTTTATCGCAGAGCGAACTAGACCGAAACAGTGTGATTACGCGGGCGGAACTTGCTGACGGACTGCCATCGGTGACAGGTGATCGCGTGCAGCTACAACAGGTGATTATTAACTTGCTGCGCAACGGCTCAGATGCAATGAGTGACGTCGATGATCGGCCAAGAGAATTGGTGTTCAAGACTGAAGTAGACGCAGAGCATGTGCGCTTGAGTGTGCAAGATGCAGGAATAGGTCTTGAACCAGAAGCTTTTGAACGTTTGTTTCAGTCTTTCTACACAACTAAAGGTGACGGTATGGGAATTGGCCTTTCGGTGAGCCGTTCGATCATCGAGAGCCATCATGGTCGCATATGGGTCACGCCGAATGATGGCCCTGGCGTGACGTTCTCGTTTTCGCTTCCGTCTGCTGCTGCTGTTTAAGCGCGGAAATCATTAGTTGTCTTCCAGCACCGCTTCAACATCTAGGGTGATATCGATTTCATTGCCGACAACTATCCCGCCACGGTCCATCGTATCCTGCCAACTGACTCCAAAGTCCTGGCGATTGATCTTAGTAGTAGCTACAAAACCGGCGCGAGTCTTCGGGCCCTTGTTAACTCCATCCTCCCACCAGGGCGTTTTCCACTGGCCCAGGTATCTGACTTTCAAACAGACTTTCTTCGTGATTCCGCGAATCGTTAGATCACCGGTCACCGCGTAGTCATGTTCGCCTTTGACCTCCACTTGATTGCCGGTGAAGGTAATCTGCGGATAGTTTTCCACATCCAGAAAGTCTGCGCTGCGCAGATGGTCGTCCCGTTCTTTTACTCCCGTCCACAGCGTGCCTGCGTCAATTTTTACCTCTACGGAAGAATTGCTGGGGGTCGTAGCATCAAAGACCAGCGAGCCGTGAATGTTTTTGAAGTGTCCGCGAACGTAAGTCGCCATCATGTGCCGGGCGCGAAACTCTGCCGCGGTGTGTCCGGGTTCAAAAGTCCATTTAGCCATTGTTCATCCCTCGTAAAAACTTTACTTGACGACTATGAGTTAGTTGCTGACGCGCGTTGCACAAATATTCCAGAGAAGAATTGGCGATGCGCGTAGAAGACGACGAACCACAGGACAGTTACCACGACCGCCAATGCAGCGCCGCTCCGGTTCAGGAATATGTGATAACAAATGATGTTCACGATTACGGGTCCAAGTAAGACGAGCGCGAGCGGCACGTAGCGGTTCACTAGCAACAGCACGCCGCCTACAACTTGAAGACCCGCGACTACCCAAAGGTAATGCGACAGTGCAAGGGCAGAGATGAATTGCCCAGCCAATCCTGAGGGCATAGGGCCCATGTCGAGGAAATTCAGGAAGCCATTCAGCCCAAACACAACGAAGATTAGCCCAAGCAGAAGGCGTGCTATCAGTGTGACGATTTTCATTTAGCGTTACCTTTCATGACACTTCTAAGTAGCAGTGCTTTAAGAGTTGATCGCGCCCATCCTGTCTGTTCGGTAAATCCTCAAAGGCCTGTTGGATTTCTGAGACAGTCGATTTCAGGACTCCTCATCCTTAAGTGGTGACTCTACTCCCAAGGGTCGCATGTCGCCGCAGTCGTGCGGCGGGAACATGACTACGGAAAGCTACGCGTAGATCTAAACCGATTTTGGTCCTCATCATACGCGGTCTGTCTTGATGCCCCAAGACAATAGCTCTTAAAATTTCCATTAAGGACGTAAACTAATGAGCAGTCATGAGCGCCGCTAAAGTCCAACCCAAAGCAACGGAAGCGTATCAGCAAGGGTTTGATGAAGTCCTGGCTGAACTCAATACGGATCCACGGTCAGGCTTGAGCCAGGCGGAAGCGCAGATGCGGCTGGAAAAATACGGCCGGAACGAGTTGACAGCGGAAAAGCCTGTGCCGGCATGGAGAAAGTTCCTCGCGCAGTTCCAGGACGTGCTCGTCATTCTGCTGCTCGTCGCGACTTTGATTTCGGCAGGCCTATGGCTGTATGAGCGCGACTCAGCGTTGCCTTATGAAGCAATAGCGATCTTCGCCGTCGTATTGCTCAATGCAATCATGGGCTACATTCAAGGGGCGCGGGCGGAGCAGGCGTTGACGGCGCTGCGGCAGATGTCGGCAGCGCACGCCACAGTCATTCGCGACAGTGAGCGGCAGAGCATCCCCGCGGCTGAGCTCGTACCCGGCGACATCATCCTTATCGAAGAGGGCGACACCATTCCCGCGGACGGCCGCGTGCTTCAATCTACTGCGTTGCAAACAGCGGAAGCCGCATTGACCGGCGAGAGCCTGCCAGTGGCAAAAGACGTGGAGCCGATTGTGGGCGACGTGGGACTTGGCGACCGCCACAACATGATCTTCAGCGGTACGGCAGCCACTTACGGACGCGGCAAAGCAGTGGTTTCGGCGACCGGGATGCAGACTCAGATGGGACTGATCGCCGGATTGCTGAAAGAAGCTCCGACGGAGACCACGCCGTTACAAAAGGAACTCGCTCGCACAGGTAAACTTCTGGGCATCGTCGTCGTAGTGATTGCCGTCGTGATGATCGTAACGATCCTGCTCGTCGAAGACGTGCGTGGGTTCTCCGCGATTTTTAACGTCCTCATTTTGGGGGTGGCGCTCGCAGTTGCGGCGGTGCCTGAAGGCTTACCCGCGGTGGTAACAGCAGTGCTCTCGCTCGGCGTGCAGCGGATGGCGCGGAGAAATGCCATCGTGCGGCACCTCGCAGCGGTCGAGACTCTCGGTTCGGCGAACGTGATCGCCTCCGACAAAACCGGAACACTCACGAAGAATGAGATGACAGTGCGTGTGGTCGTCACCGCGAGCGGGCGCGTAAGTTTCAGCGGCACGGGTTACGCTCCTGAAGGCGAAGTGCGTAGAGATGGACAGGTAGCCGTTGACGGGCCACTCCGGTTAGAGCTGGTGCGAACTCTCTCCGCCGCCGACCGCGCCAACAACGCCGTGTTGCAAGAACGTGGCGAGCGTTGGATGGTGCACGGCGACCCGACCGAAGGCGCGTTAATCGTCGCGGCGCGCAAAGCCGGGCTGGAAGATGAATGTCAGGATGCTCGGTTCGCGCGCATCGCGGAGGTTCCCTTCTCGTCTGAGCGCAAATTGATGAGCACCGTCCATACGGACGCCGAGAGGGGTGAGCGCCTGCTCGCTTTCACTAAAGGCGCCCCGGACATCTTGCTTGGGCGCTGTTCGCACGAGCTTGTCGGAAGTGAAATCAGAGATCTGACGACTGATCGTCCGGCAGAGATTTTGCGGATTAATGAGGAACTCGCCGGCGAAGCTCTGCGTACCCTCGGGGTTGCCTTCCGCTCGCTGCCAAAAGATACCTTCGAGAACAAAGAGGTCGATGAACGCATCGAGCAAGAACTCGTTTTCCTGGGATTGATCGGCATGATTGACCCGCCGCGCGAGGAGGCGAGGACGGCAGTTGCGCGCGCCAGGGCTGCAGGCATTCGCCCGATAATGATTACGGGCGATCATCCTAAGACCGCCGCCGTCATTGCCGAAGAACTCGGCATCGTTGAAAACGGGCAAGCCGTCACGGGTGCGGAATTGGAGACGATGACGGAAGAGACACTGGAGCGGACAGTTCAAGAAGTCTCGGTCTACGCGCGCGTCAACCCCGGACACAAGCTGCGGATCGTAAAAGCGTTACAGCGACAAGGCGCTACGGTAGCGATGACTGGCGACGGCGTTAACGACGCGCCTGCGTTGAAGACTGCCGATATCGGCATAGCGATGGGCATCACGGGCACGGACGTTTCCAAAGAAGCAGCCGATATGGTGCTGGCGGACGACAATTTCGCCACCATCGTAGCGGCAGTAGAAGAAGGCCGTGCCATCTTCTCCAACATACGGAAGTTCCTGCGCTACCTGCTTTCGTCGAACATCGGCGAAGTAATGACGATGTTCTTCGGCGTGCTGCTGGCGGACGCTATAGGGCTGACGGCTCAAGGTGGCGGTGGCGTGGTGCTGCCGCTGTTGGCGACGCAAATCCTGTGGATCAACCTCGTGACGGACGGTGCGCCCGCGCTTGCACTCGGCGTTGATCCGGCTGAAGCAGGTCTGATGCAGAAACCGCCGCGCGCCCGGAATGAAGGGGTGATTACCGGGAGAATGTGGGTGGGCATCTTCTTAGTCGGTGCGATCACGGCAGCAGGGACGCTGCTCGTACTCGATGCGAGCTTACCGGGCGGTCTGATCGAAGGTTCAGGCAACCTGCGTTACGCGCAAACAATGGCTTTTACTACGTTGGTCTTCTTTTCGCTCTTCACCGTCTTCAACGCGCGTTCGGATGAGCGTAGCGCATTCGCTGGATTGTTTTCTAACAAGTGGCTGTGGGGTGCGGTGCTGCTGTCGTTGCTGTTGCAAGTGGCCGTAGTTTACGTGCCGTTTTTGCAGCAAGCGTTTTCAACGGCGAGCTTGAGCTTCGGCGATTGGCTGCGCTGCGCGGCTGTGGCAAGCTCGGTGCTGTGGCTGCGTGAATTGAGCAAGTTGGTTGCACGTCTAACGGTCAACAATTAGTTAGGATTTGTTAGACGGGTGCAGAGCGTAAACTAGTAACAAGAGAGGATCAAATGAAGCTACCTGAAGCACCAATTCCGTCCGAGGGATTTGTCGTCACTCACTTCCTTACGGTGAGCGACCAAGCCAAATCGCGTGAGTTCTATACCGGAATACTCGGCGGCAAAGTCCTCAACCGAGAAAACCCCTGTGTCATCAAATTGGCGAATACATGGATTATCCTCAACAATGGTGGAGGGCCAACGCCCGACAAACCGGATATTTTCTTAGAACCACCGCAGAACAAGAGTCGGGTAAGCAGCTTTCTGAATCTTCGCGTCGCAGATATTGCGGCGTGCTATGACGACTGGAAATCAAAGGGCGCAGAATTCATCACGGAACCTTTGGACAATCATGGCCGGGAAACGAGATGCTACATGCGCGACCCGGACGGCTACATTATTGAAGTAGGACAGTCGAGCGAAAAAATGGTGGAGCTTTATCGGAGTCAGGCGACTTGATTCCAGCCAAGGCCTGTGATTAGCCTATGAAGATTGTGTTAAGCAGAAAAGGTTTACTTGGCGCTACAGGGCGTGACGTTGGGCGATCTTTTTCTCTTCTTCGGCTGGTTCCGCCAAGTTGAACTTGCCTATGGTAGATACAGGTACGCTAGAAACGCTCCAAATTTACATGTCATCTTTGGCTGGTTGCAAATTGCTGACATACTTCGTGTGCCGATTTGTCGGATTCCGCGTTGGGCTGAATATCATCACTACTTCCATCCGCCGTCAACGTCCGGAAATTGGGCCGATAATACTGTCTACGTCTCCGGGCCGCGTCTTGCGCTGAATGGCCTCGAGACGCAAACGAATGGCGGAGGGTCTTTGCGCGTTACGCTGAGCAACTTCGCTTAACTCGTCCGAACCAATCGAACAGAACTTTGTGGCAACTACCAAGTTGGTTCTACCCAACAAACGGGTGCTCACCGCTGAGCCGCCACGGAAACATGAATCGCTGGAAATCCGAAGGGCCGCATACAATCTTAGACAGCGTTGACCTCGGGCAGGAATTCGTCTTCGACACGGAAGAGTATCCCGAGGCAATTCTGTGGGTACAGCAACTAATGGCACTGGCCGCCGCCTGAAGTCTTGCAGCTGACGGCGCGATAGCATGTTTCTCAAGTAATCGCTTTCCTTTAGCTTGAATGTTGATCGCGCGCCGCAGCAAAATCCACCGTTGTAACGAACGTGTGCAAGTGGAGTAGCAAGTACGATTGTGGTAGCGCCGGCCTTTGCGCAAAAAGGTTGTGTGAATCGGGTGGTCGCTTTGATTGACTCTACCGCGAAGCGGTTACGTAATGGAGCCCAGGGTTGCCGCGTTGCGCGGCTACCCTGGGAAAGATAGCAGATTCAGATTTCTCAACCCTGAAAGGGTTGCGTTCGCAGGTTGATAGTCACAACCCCGTTGGGGTTGGAATTTTTTTCAACCATATCCGCCCAGGGTA
Source organism: Pyrinomonadaceae bacterium (assembly GCA_050748205.1). Taxonomy (GTDB): domain Bacteria; phylum Acidobacteriota; class Blastocatellia; order Pyrinomonadales; family Pyrinomonadaceae; genus PSRF01. The sequence goes on from JBOGOU010000319.1 coordinate 48,283, forward strand.
GCCGCGCAACACGGCAACCCTGGGCTCCATTACATAACGGCTTCGCGGTAAAGATGCTGGAGTTTTTGCGCAAAGTCGGTAACCCCCCGAATTTGCGCGACGACAAAAGCAACGAGCCGTGATGAAAAGCCGGTTCCTCCGGCGCCGCGAGGGACATCAGAATGGAGGCCTTCGATGAGAGAAGATCTTGCCGCAGTCAACGTCACCCGGTCGTATACGCTCGCCGGGACGAACATCGCGATCTTCACCTTCATGCTTTTCTTTCTGTACCCGCGGTACGAGAGTGGCAAAATCAATCCCTGGTTGTTTCAGTTCACACTAATCGCGATGGGTATAGCGGCGTTCTCACTTGTGTTCGCGACGTTGCTTTACTACCGGTGTTCGCTTGTCGGAGCGATGAGTGACACCGAAAGGACGCTGCAGGCCCGGCGAGCGGATCGCTTCTGGCTTCTTGGTTACACCATGATGTTCCTGGCGCCAAGTCTGGTCCTGTTCCTGGTTAGGCTTAATCTCGTCGCATCTGTCTGGCTCGCGTTCTGGCTGGTGTACCTATTCTTCGTGGTCCGCTACTTCCCGACGCTTCAGACGCCGCGGGTGTCTCAGCACGAGGAGACGAAATGAAAACAGTCGTTATTGCCGGCATCGGCTTGTTCGGCTCGAAGACCCCTCGCGAATGAATCAAGCGAATGAATCAAACCAGGAGAACTCAAGTGTCCATACGACCTATTAAGCGACTCGCTAAGTCCTAACCCACACTGGAGGGCGCCGGTGTTCACTTGCGCCATGCCTTCGGTTTCGGGAAGACGTCAAAGTTCGATCCATTCTTACTGCTGGACGATTTTCGCAATGACATACCTGAGGATTATCTGGCTGGCTTCCCATGGCATCCCCATCGCGGCATCGAGACGATAACCTATGTCCTTGCCGGGCACGGTCGAACACGGCGACAGCATGGGGAACAGCGGTTCAATCGTTGCGGGTGATGTTCAGTGGATGATGGCCGGCAGCGGAATCATTCATCAGGAAATGCCCAAGGGTGACTGCTCACGATTGTGATCCGGATAAGTTAAGAAGGTTCCCTTGAGGAACGTGCTGGCTACGAGCCTTCTGTGCTGCTTCAATAGTACGGAACTTAAAGACACCGCGCGGATACCGTTTCGGCGCGATCGTCCAGTAGCGGGCACAGTGCCGGAGAAAACGCTCGAAGTCCGGACCGACGGCCTTTGGGATCACGGCTTGGTTCATTTCTTCAATCGAGCGAAACTTCTGTACCGGCATCTCAGTTCTCATCCTTCAAATTGAAGCGCTCTTGTAAAGCCGCCGCGTCCAAATGATCCTGAACCCTAACCGTGCCTTTCTTAAGCCGATAGAGCGCGCGTGGTGTTGCCACCCTCACTTTGGCGCCCTGAATTTCCTTAATCTCAGCCTCGACTGTTTCGAAGCTACTTGATTCACCAAGGCGCGTAAGCACATCGAAATATAGATCTCCGGTCGGCGGATAGTATCGAATAGCCGGGTATTCGCCAAGCAGATCGTCCGAGGAGATTTCATCGATGT
>JBOGOU010000320.1:0-11878 GCA_050748205.1 Pyrinomonadaceae bacterium
CTTGATGTCTGAGAGGTGAAACACCAATCCGGCGCATGAAAAAACCCAATAGCTTTCTTTACGAAATTGACGATTCAGGCGTTGCCACTATCACTCTCAATCGGCCCGAGCGTCTTAACGCGCTAACATTTGAGGTCTATCGCGAGTTGACAGATACGCTTGCAGCGTTGGGAACTGAAGATGCCGTTCGCGTCTTGGTTATCAACGGAGCTGGACGGGCGTTTTGTTCAGGCGGCGACGTCCACGACATCATCGGCGAACTGTTTTCGCGTGACATGGAAGGGTTATTGGAGTTCACCCATATGACTTGCGAGCTGGTTCGCAATATTCGCGCGCTTCCCAAGCCCGTGATCGCAAGCTTGAATGGAACGACGGCTGGAGCAGGGGCCTGCATCGCATTAGCTTCCGATATTCGGATTGCCAGCGACGAAGCAAAGATCGCGTTTCTGTTTGTCAAGGTTGGGCTTTCCGGAGCCGACATGGGAGCGGCCTACCTGTTACCTCGAGTTGTAGGGCTGGCAAAGGCGACAGAGTTGCTCTTTACCGGCGATTTTGTTTCGGCGCAGGAGGCTGAGCGAATCGGACTGTATAATCGAGTGGTACCATCGCCACGACTGGCGCCGGTTACGCGGGAGTTTGCTGAACGTCTGGCTCAGGGTCCCTCATTTGCGTTGGCAAAGACGAAAGAGATGCTCAATCGTGAACTGGATCTGAGTTTGAACGCTGCTTTGGAATGCGAGGCACAGGCACAAGCCATTTGCATGCAGCATCCAGATTATCGGGAGGCTTACGAAGCTTTTGTCGAGAAGCGGGAGCCCAAGTTCAGGTGATTGCCGATTGCCGATTGCCAATTGCCGCTTTTTTTGAGTTGAAGCGCAGGGATTGATAGTCGAACAGAAAGAATCATGCCGTGCCTTCTCGAAGGAAAATGAGCTAATAGCAATCGGAAATTGGCAATCGGCAATCGGAAATGCATTATGGATCGGTTCATCGAACAATCACCTTTCTTTGCCCCTGAGCATCGCAACCTTGCGACCGCCGTCGAGTCTTTTGTCGAGCGCGAGATTGAAACTCAGGCGACAGAGGAACGCGACATCGTCGACCTCACGCGTGCGTTTGTAAGCGCGATGGCTAGCGCGGGACTACTTGACTATGCAGTCGCTACACCTGAAAGTCGCTTGGATGTCCGCGCGCTCTGCTTAATCCGCGAAACCCTCTCTTATTCGTCTGCCCTCGCTGATCTGGCTTTCGTGATGCAGGGACTAGGTACTTATGCGATTAGTCAGGCCGCGCCCGACCATGTGCGCGATTTCTGGCTTTCGCGCGCTGCCGCGGGAAAAGCCATCGCCGCATTTGCTTTGACTGAACCAGAAGCCGGCTCTGATGTCTCGGCAATCAAAACGACCGCGCGGCGCGATGGTGATGCGTGGGTAATCGATGGCCGTAAGCGTTTCATTTCAAATGCCGGCGTGGCGGATTTCTACACGGTCTTCGCCAGAACTGGAACACAGACTGGCGGTCGCGCGGAGTTGTCGGCTTTCGTTGTGGGAGCGAAGATGCCTGGTTTCCGCGTGGTGGAACGAACTGCAATGATTTCGCCTCACCCCATCGGAGAAATTGAATTTCAGGGCTGCCGCGTTCCGGCCGAAGACATGGTGGGAGCGGAAGGAGAAGGATTTCTTCTGGCAATGCGAACGCTCGATACTTTTCGCACGAGCGTCGGCGCCGCTGCCTGTGGAATGGCCGGGCGGGCTCTTGTCGAATCACTTCGGTACGCATCCAGTCGCAAACAATTTGGTCGATTGCTAGCCGAGCATCAACTAATCCAGGCAAAACTCGCCGATATGATCACCGAGCTTGACGCCGCGCGTTTGCTCGTCTATCACGCCGCATACCTGAAAGATGTGGGCACCGCTCGTGTAAGTCGCGAAGCCAGCGAAGCAAAGCTCTTCGCCACCGAAAGCGCGGGACGGATTATCGACCAGGCGGTGCAGATCCACGGTGGCGCGGGCCTGGTCCAGGGCAGTGTCGTCGAACGGCTCTACCGTGATGTGCGCGCATTACGTATTTACGAAGGCACCTCCGAGATACAAAGACTCATCATTGCGAACCAGCTTTTGAAGGAATAGTAAGTACCGGATTCCGGTCCAGCAATGGAAGACCGCTGAGCCCAGCCTGTTATATCTGACATGAAAGCGAACGTCTCAGACACAACACCGGAAGCTCTGCGGAAGCACTTCGAGATGATGCGTCGCGTTCCAGCCTCGAAGCGACTTGCGCTGGCTTTTGAGCTCACTGAGGCCGGACGCAAGTTGATCTTGGCAGATCTGCATCAGAAGTTCCCTGACGCCGGCGAGGAGGAAATACGCTCTCGGTTTATTGCTAGAGTATTACACCGCGCTGACGTGATTCGCGCTTACGGTTTTGATCCCCAACGGCTGTTGATCTGAACTATGGAGAGCCCATTCCTGGTTTTGACCGAGGTTGTCCGCGCACTGGAACAGCAAAAGATTACCTACGTCCTCGTGGGTTCTTTCGCCAGCTCTATGCACGGCATGTATCGCTCAACAGCCGACGTTGACCTCCTCGCTGATATAAAGCCCGAACAAGTTCGTCCTCTTCTCGACACACTGGAGAAGAGTTTTTATGTGGATGAGCAGGCCGTAAGACAAGCCATTTCGCAACGTCGATCCTTCAATGCCATCCATTTTGATTCGGTCTTCAAGGTCGACATCTTCATTCCCAAAGAGGACGACTTCGACAGGAACCAGCTAGAGCGGCGAGAACTGCGTAACATTGCTCCGGACAGCGACCAATCCATCTACGTTGCTACCGCCGAGGATACGATACTGGCAAAACTCCGCTGGTATCGCGATGGTGGCGAAGTCTCAAGTACTCAATGGTCTGACGTTCTGGGCATACTGGGAGTGACTGACTTTAGCCTGGAGTTCAATTACCTTCGGGAGTGGGCGGACAGGCTCGGGGTCAGGGATTTGCTGGAGAAGGCACTTTCATCTGTCAATGCCAGGCTGCTGGACTCAGGGAACTCGTAATTTCTTCCTCTCGTCTGCACGACACTAATGAAAATGAACATCATCGGTGGTGGCCCTGCTGGTTTGTACTTCGCAATTCTGATGAAGAAGGCGGACCCCTCCCATGAGATCGCCGTCTACGAACGCAATGGGCCTGACGACACTTTTGGTTGGGGTGTGGTCTTTTCCGGAAAGACACTTACCAACCTTCGTGAAGCTGACGAGGAATCTCACAGGGAAATAACCCGACAGTTTGAGGCCTGGGACAACGTCGACGTAGCGCATCGCGAGAGTAAAATCTCAATTCATGGCAACAGTTTTTCCGGAGTCTCTCGTCTGGGGCTATTGAAGATTCTCCAGCAGCGCTGCGATGAGCTGAGCATCCGCCCGCTATTTCGGACGGAGATAGCCGATGTCGATTCACTGCTGAATGGTTGTGATTTGTTAGTCGCCGCCGATGGTGTGAATAGCACAGTCAGAAAACAATACTCAAATCACTTCAATCCAACGCTGGATGTTCGCCCTAATCGTTACATTTGGTATGGCACAAATAAGTTGTTCCATGGTTTGACTCTGACCTTTCGTAACAACGAAGCGGGTGTGTTTGCTGCCCACTCTTACAAATTTAACAAAAGCACCAGCACTTTCATTGTTGAATGTGATCCGCAGACGTGGGAGCAGGCGGGCTTTGCCACGATGAACGACGCGGATACGCGGTCGTATATAGAGCGGGTTTTTGCGCCGGACCTCCGTGGCCAACCATTGCTTTCAAACAATTCGAAGTGGATCAACTTCGTTCTGGTAAAGAACAAGCACTGGTCTTTTGAAAACGCCGTGCTCATCGGAGACGCTTTGCACACGGCCCATTTCTCTATCGGCTCGGGCACAAAGCTGGCTATGGAAGATGCGATTGGGCTGGCGAAGAGTCTTCGGACGCACAACAATGTGAGCGGCGCTCTTTTGGAATTTGAATCAACTCGGAAGCCATACATCGCTGACTATCAGTCGGCGGCCTTCGAAAGCATGCGCTGGTTCGAGAACGCACGCCAGTACCTAGACCTGAGCCCGATGGAGTTGGCGTATTCGTTAATGATGCGCAGTGGGAGAGTCGACCACGAAGAGCTGAGGAGACGGGATGCGACTTTTGTAGCAGCCTACGAAGCAGCAGTCTTGTAAGTGCCTCCCATTTACCTCCCCTGCGTCCTGCTCCTGCCTACTGGCTACGTCCGCCACTCGGGCGCGAGCAGGCGCCTCCGACCATCGTCCACGGTAACAATTCCCGGCTCATCCAGTTCCACGCGATCCCAAAGCTTACACGTTACCGGCCGGTGTGCCTGGTCGAGCGCCTCGCAATAATTCGTGTACGTACAGCGGCGAATTTCCCCTCCGCGCCCAAGCTTCACTTTCACGAACCAGTCAGGATCCGCCAGCGCCTGGCGAGCGAGTCCCACAATGTCCGCCTGGCCTCGTTCGAGGATTGCCTCCGCCTGCTCAAATGTAGTGATGCCGCCAGTGGCTACGACCGGAGTACTGAAACCAGCTGCGTTAACTGCGCGCTTAATTGTCGCCACGAGCGGAATACTTCTACCGAACGGACCGGCTTCATCAGAAAGCGTCGTCGGCATGCATTCATAGCCGCTCTTGCCCGTGTAGGGGTAGACGGCATTACCAACTTTCGGCTGCTGGGCGTCTTCAAATTTTCCACCCTTGGAAATCGAGAGAAAGTTCAACCCGGCCCGGGCAAACTCCACGCCGAAGTAAGTCGCGTCATCAATCCGACTCCCTCCTTCAATTACTTCGTCGCCGAGAAAACGTACGCCGACCGTGTAGTCGTGTCCTACACGCTCACGTACCGCCCGGTACACCTCAAGCGGTAAACGCAGACGGTTTTCGCGCGGTCCGCCATAACCATCCTGGCGGGTGTTTCGCGCGCTGAGAAAAGATGCCATGGTGTAGGCATGAGCATAGTGGAGTTCCACCCCATCAAAGCCGGCCTCACGCGCGCGCGCCGCGGCGGCGGCGAAGATCCCCGGGAGCACCAGGGGCAGATCGCGGACGTGCGGTAACTCCTTGTCAGTCACGCGCTCGCGATAGCCGTACAAGAGCGATTCCAGCTCGCGCTCATTGAGAACACGCTCAAGATTCTCATCAGTCGTGCTTGATAGGAAAGCACGAACTTCTGCTTCTTCGCGAACGAGCCACTGTCGATCGCTGGTTAGTTCGGAGATTATTTGCCGGTGGCGGTCGGTTATTCGTAGAAATCGTTCGAAGTATTTCGCCTTCTCAGGCCTCCTCTTTACTGCAAGAAAATCTATGATCTGAATAAAAAGGCGCGTCTGGCCCTCGCTCGCCTCGCGAACTGTTTCGACTAGCTTTCGCAGTCCCGGAAGAAATCGATCGTCACCGATGCGCAGGAGGGGGCCACTGGCGATGTCGCGGACTCCAGTAGCCTCAACAACTAGGGCCGCAGGCTGGCCAGAAGCAAACCTGCGATACCACCGGAGATTCTCCTCAGTTACAAAACCATCTTCCGTCGCGCGCCAGGGAACCATCGCGGGTACCCACGTCCGGCTAGCCAGCGTGAGCGGACCCAGACTTATCGGCTGAAACAGAACCGACTGTGCGGCCTCTGCAGCACTGGGCCAACGCGCTTCGGGAATCGCATGTTTAATTGGCTTGGGAAACTTCCACATCGACAAATCACTTTATCATTAAGTGAGGTGAGGGCAAGCCGCCAAACTATATCAGCCACAGATGAACACGGATAGAACGGATATGACGCAGAAGAATAGACAAGGAAACCGGTTCTATTCAGATCCATGTTCTCCGGGTTCATCTGTGGCCTCTGTCACTTTTATGGGAGCAAAAAAATCGAGGCGCCGAGCCTCGCCTGCTTTAACTATCTCCTCTGTGGTAAATTAACTGCGGTTGATTCTGGGGGTAATGTTTTGACGGACGATCTACTCAAATGGCGCAACGAGTTTCCCATCCTGGAGAAAACTGTCTATCTGATCTCGCACAGTCTCGGAGCGATGCCCAGGGCTACTTACGACAGGTTGCACGATTACGCAGAGACGTGGGCCACTCGGGGCGTGCGGGCCTGGGCCGAGGGATGGTGGGATATGCCCGTCGCGGTCGGCAACGAGGTGGCGCGCATAATCGGAGCCGACCCAGGCACTGTGGTTATGCATCAGAATGTCTCTATATGTCAGTCGCTGGTGCTCTCCTGCTTCGAGCCAAAACCGAAGAGAAACAAGATCGTCTATTCGGAACTTAACTTCCCTTCGGTGATGTACGTCTATGAGGCTCACGCGCGCAATGGGAAACTGCGCATCGAAACAGTTAAGTCTGACGACGGGATCACCGTTCCGCTGGAACGCATGCTGGCGGCAATTGACGAAGAGACGCTCCTGGTTCCCTTCTCCCATGTACTGTTCAAGAGTGGCTTTTTGCAGGACGCCAAAGCGATAACCGAGCGAGCGCACGAAGTCGGTGCAATGGTTGTGCTCGACGCTTATCAGTCGGCCGGCACAGTGCCGTTCAGCGTTAAGGAGTTGAATGTTGATTTCGCGACCGGCGGATCTGTGAAGTGGCTTTGCGGTGGGCCGGGCGCTGGCTATCTATACGTGCGGCCCGACCTGCAAACAAAGTTACAACCCAAGACGACTGGCTGGATGGCGCACGAAGAGCCATTTGCGTTTGACACCGAGCTTCGCTATTCGCCCAATGTTGCGCGTTTTCTGCACGGCTCGCCGGCGATCCCGGCGCTTTACGCCGCCCAATCGGGCTATCGCATCATCAATGAGGTCGGAGTGGAGAATATTCGTAAGAAGAGTGTGCGACAAACCACTCGCTTGATTGAGATGGCCCAGGAAGCCGGCTTCACCGTGACGAGCCCGAAGGATTCATCACAACGAGGCGGCACAGTTACGGTAATGCACGAAAACGCGGCCGCCATCACCAGCGAACTTGTGAGCCGCGAGTTTATAGTAGATTTTCGCCCCGGCGCAGGTGTACGCATTTCGCCTCACTTCTATACAACTGACGATGAGCTGGAGCTGATCATTCGAGAGATGAAATCTATCAGGGACACGCGCGCTTACGCGAAACATGAAGCAGCAGGAGCCGCGTTCTAGACTTTGTCAGCACAACTGACAACTGACTACCGACCAAGATATGTCAAACTACGGGAAAGGCGCACCGCTTTCATATAACAAATATCTCCGGGTCCCAGACTTGATCAATCTGCAGGACTGCCTCTCAGGTCCCGAGCACCATGACGAGCTTCTCTTCATTACGGTGCATCAGGCCTACGAATTGTGGTTCAAGCAGATCCTGCACGAGCTTGACGCCGCCGTCATCATGATGAATGACGATCGCCTCGCTTCCGCGACTCGGGCCTTAAGGCGGGTGGTGGACATAGAGAAGCTCCTTATCGAGCAGATTCACATTCTGGAAAGCATGACGCCCATCAGCTTTCTTGGGTTCAGAGAGCAACTCAATCCCGCCAGCGGCTTTCAGTCAATGCAATTTCGCGAGATCGAATTCGCCTCCGGTCAAAAGCATGAGGCTCTTCTGCGTGAATTTCGTGACGATACTTTTGCCTATGAACGCCTCAGACGACGGTTCGAAGCGCCGTCGTTGGGGGAGGTCTTTTTTGCTTTGTTAAGACGACGCGGTTTCGACGCTCCCGCGGACGACAAATCGCTGGCTGAAGCAGAACGGAAAAAGCTTCATGAGAAGCGTGGCCAGGCAGTGCTCGAAATCCTTACCCATTTTGAAGAGCGCTATGAAGAGTTTCAACTGGCGGAAGCTCTGCTGGAACATGATGAATACTTTTCGCTCTGGCGTTCACATCATATCAAAATGGTTGAGCGAATGGTGGGCGCAAAGAGAGGCACCGGTGGTTCCGAAGGTATCGGGTACTTGCAAACTACGCTAAATAAGAAATTCTTCCCGGAGTTGTGGGAAGCTCGGACATATCTGGACGTAAAGCACGGGGGTGAAGGTTGCCCCTTTTCATCAGTCTCACACAACCGTTAATATGCCCAAGCAGCAAGTAGTCACGACTCCTGCAGGCGGGGTTACACCGCTTCGCGAACTTGATGGGAAACCTTATTTATGAAATATGAGCGCCGTGGTTCTCCTCGGGTCAAAGTGAATCTTCCAGTTCGCTGGGAAGGTGTGCTCACTTCACAGACAGCCACCATTACAAGCCTCAGCGAGAGCGGGTGCTTCATTCTTACCGGTGGGAAGGTTGAGCCAAAGGAATTGATCCGGCTGGAAATTGAATTGCCGGATGATAAAGGGCCAGTCTACTTATGGTCTGAGGTTGTTGACCAGGCTTATGAAATCGGCTTTGCCGCGCGGTTCACTGCAGCTGACGACGAGGATAACACGCGCTTGCTTGCGTACATTCAAAAAGAGCTGGTGAATAACCAAGAATGAGTGCCCGCTGGCTCCAGACGCGCTCATTTGCATGACAATCGAGTTTCCGCAAAAGTTCAACATTGCCGATTACTTCCTCTACCACAACCTGGAGGAAGGCCGAGAAAACAAAACCTGCCTCTATTTTCAAGATCGCACCTTCACCTATGGCGACGCCGCTCGTCTTTCAAATCGCGTTGGCAATATGCTGCGCGATTTGGGCCTGCAGATTGAAGAGCGGGTCCTCATTGTCTTACCAGACTGTCCGGAATTTGTTTGGACATGGTTTGGAGCGGCGCGCATCGGCGCGGTAATCACGATGGTTAATCCCCTGCTGCCGGCGGTCGATTACCAGTACTATCTGGAATATACGCGCGCCAGGGTTGCGGTGATTGACAGGTCTTTGCTTAAGGTTTTTGCTGAAGCCGCCGCGACGGCAACCTACTTGCGCGCCGTTCTCGTCGTTGGTGACGAGCAGCACGAAGATGTCGGCCTGACCCAGGAAGGGAGTGTCAAATGGTTGCCGTTTGATGTTCCGGTGAACGCCAGTCCCGACGAGTGCGACCCTGCCGATACTCACCGAGATGACATCGCGATCTGGCTATTTACTTCCGGCTCCACTGGCCATCCAAAAGGCGCAGTACACCTGCAACATGATCTGCCTTTCAACACGGAGGTTTATGCGAAACGCACCCTGGGCGTGAATGAGCATGATCTTACTGTGTCAGTGCCCAAGCTCTTTTTTGGCTATGCGACCGGAACGAATCTACTCTTTCCTTTCGCGGTAGGCGGGTCAACCGCGCTCTTTCCTGAACGTTCAACTCCAGAAAAGCTCTTTGAGTTGATCGAACGATACCGTCCCACGATCCTGACCACAGTGCCCACCATGATCAATGGGATGATCAACGCTGAAGGAGCAAATACGCGCGACTTGTCGTCTCTGCGCTTTTGCTACTCCGCGGGCGAGGCTCTGCCCGTTGAGTTGTATGAGCGTTGGATGAAAACGTTTGGCGTGGAGATCTACGACGGTATTGGCTCAGCGGAGATGTTTCACATTTACATCACAAACCGGCCAGGCGACGTCAAGCCCGGGAGTTTAGGTCGTATCGTTGAAGGGTACGAAGCCGCAATAGTGAATGCTGAAGGAGCTCAGGTGCCGGCGGGTGAGATGGGCACGCTGCGCATCAAAGGAGACTCGGCGGCACTGTGCTACTGGAACAGTCATGAGAAATCCAAAGAGACTTTTGCGGGTGACTGGTGCACGACAGGCGATCAGTTCCACGTGGACGAAGCTGGTTATTACTGGTACCACGGGCGCACTGACGACATGTTGAAAGTCGCCGGCGTTTATGTCGCCCCTGGCGAAATCGAAAACTGTCTGCTTCAGCACGATGCTGTCATCGAATGCGCTGTTATCGGCCACGATGTGGGAGATGGGCTAGTGAAACCCAAAGCACTTATTGTGCTTCGCGCAGGCCGGGCAGGAAACGAGGAGCTGGTCGTAGAAATCAAGGAGTTCGTAAAGTCAAGACTTGCACTGTACAAATATCCTCGCTGGATTGAATTCGTCGCCTCACTGCCTAAGAATGATCGCGGTAAGATCGATCGCAAGAAGCTTAAAAGTGAGAAGGGATGAGTCAGTTGACTCCCTAACCATGCCATTCTCGACCCGCATCAAAATCCGGTTTGGAGATACTGACCCCGCGGGCCTTGTTTACTATCCGAACATCTTTCACTATTTTCACATTGCGATGGAAGAATTCTTCGCCGCCTGTTGCGGCATCAGTTACGAACAATTGCTCGCTCAAGAACGTATTGGCTTTCCCACTGTAAATATCCAAACCGAATTCCACGCTCCGATTATTTACGGAGATGAGGTGGATATTGAAGTCTTCGTCTCTCGGCCAGGCCGGACTTCCGCGATATTCGAGTACCGAGTGACCCGCGTGAGCGATGGTCTGCTCTGCGCTCAGTCCACCCAGGTGCATGTGGCAATGAATCTCGACAATCGCAGGCCAGTTCCCTTGCCAGAGAAGTTCCGCGAAGCATTCGGAGCCGGCGCCGCCTAACAACCAGACTTGCTCGCTCGGGTCCGCGCGGCCCGTCCACAATCTAGAACCTGAGTCTGAAATTCAGATTGCGGCCTTCGCCAGAGTCGTCAATTTCACGATTCTCGTTGATTTCTGCCAGAGGTTGCTTAGCTTACCTTTGGTCTTTTATTTGCTGTCGGTATTACAAAGCGAGTGTGTGCGGTAATCGCTTCAGAAGGAATGGACCCAGGACAAGGTCACTCACCTTCCTTGAACCATTTCACGGCGGTAGTGCAACTACCACAAGCGAAACCGCCAAGGCGGATCAAAATCCGGAGGCGAGCGAAAAAGGGGACATCAGATCATGAGGAGTCTATTAGCGCTAAATCACACAAATCAATCGGAGCGGGTGGGGTACTACCGCGCCGATTTGGTTTTCCCTCTCGCTCTCACGTGTTCAAACAATTTTTGCACGTCTTCCGGCACTACTTTCCTGATTCCCTCTTCGGAATAGGAAGTCGATTAGGACTGTAAATGGATTGTACCCAGTTTCGATACGGAGACGTGATTCAATGAAACGACTATTTTTGGCGATAGCCACGCTTGGCCTTCTCAGTTTACCAGTCACCGCGCTGGCGGATACGTTAACGTTCACTGCCCCAGTAACTGCCCCCAATGGCAATGCAGCCACGCGTAATCCCTCTAACAGTAATTATGAAGGCGGCGTGAACCAGTTCGATCTCGACCATCACCGCGCCTACACCTGGCAGATCAATAACGTTCTGATCCCGCCTGGCCAGGTCATCACGGGTGCGACGATCACGTTCAAAAAGATCGCGAACTGGGATACCAACCCCAATCAGTTGTTCGTCCATCTGCTCAACTCCGCCAACAACAACGGCGTTGCCTCCGTTGTGGACGCGACTGGGGTACCGGTTACGACAATCAGTGACTTCTTTGCTAGCGCCAATTCACTAGGGCCTTCACCAGGCCTCAACAACATATCGCTGTTTCAGAGGGGGTTCAACATGGTCGGACAGGGGCCAAGCGCAAACTGGGCCGGCCCTGGTAACTACACGGCGCAGGATTTCACATATACCTTTACCGCCGAACAGTTGACAGCCCTGGCTCTCTTCATCTCACAGGGGAATAACCTGGCGTTCGGTTTCGATCCCGATTGCCACTTCTGGAACAATGGCATCACTTTTACGATCAACACCGCGCAGGCGGTTCCAGAGCCTGCATCCCTTGCCTTAATGGGAACCGGGTTGCTTAGTTCCGGGTTTTATCTCCGGCGCAGACGGCAGATCAAGGCCAGCATCAAATCTAACTAGCTTCTTAGATTCACGCAACGCACGGTCTAAACTACTTTTCACAAAAAACTGGCGC
>JBOGOU010000321.1:0-2373 GCA_050748205.1 Pyrinomonadaceae bacterium
ACCAAACGCAGACGGCGCAGCCAGAGCATAAGCTATAAAAAGGAACTCGCACGCGAAGTCACCGGCACTTTACTCTGGGCCGCCGACCACGGTCTTTTCCATGAATTCGTCGGAAGAAGACACACTACGCCCGCCGAACTTTTACGCGATATTGTCCATGACTGGGCAGTCACAATACGGGTTTCCGGACAAGCCAAAGACACAATGGAACTGGCCGGTCCAGTAAGGAAGCTCCACCAACAGATAATTGCTGAACAACTCACACCAGTAAACGCCGCTTTGGCTGCTATTCTCGACTGCTTGAAGACCGGATCCATTCCCCCACCGTCCGCAAACGCGGACACTACCCTTGTCCCATCTGACAATCAGGATTCGGCACTACTGACCTTACTCCAACGACTCGCCGAGGAACTCAAAAACACGAAGGAAGAACTGGCACGATTAAGAGCCTTCGCCGTCGCTCATTACATGCTCTCCGGCCAAAACTTTGCCGCCACCTGGGCTACTCTCGATTTCATCCAACGCTACATCGCCGAGCCTATCCTTAGAAACGATCCAGCACACAATAAAGACTCGTTTCAAGCCTCCCTTACCCATCGAGATGATGCTCGGCTAGAAGGACTCCAGATGGTCGAACAAATGTCCTTGGAATTTCACTACCCGAACGAGTACCAACTGATCTTAATTAACCCCTCAGAAGACCAAACCTGACCGACCCTCCTGGCACACCTCTTGTTATTGAGAACCTCTTTCGCGGCCTAATCCTCCGCTCACTCCCGGAACTCCGTAAACTGCCAAATGGGAAACGTAGTGGTCGCAATCAAACCCAGCTCTTCAGGAGGCGCCAGCGGCGTTACTCGTTATATCGCCGAGTCGAAACGCAACCCAGAAAAGGAAGGACTCCAGGACAAAGAACCTCGTCCACTCTTTTCCGCAAATGAAGACAGACTCACCTACCTCGAAGCAAATGAATTACTAGCTCAAACCTCCGGCTCCCTCGCTGAAAAAGAAGACCTTGTACATATCGTTATCTCGCTAGAAAAGGAAGATTTTGAACAACTCGGAGAAACCCGCGAGGAGCAGATAGAAGCCTTCAAAGAGATCATCCGCGAGGCCGTTGAAGAAATCGAAAACGAGGTCAATTTCGTAGAGCTACATTGGGTTGCCGGCATCCACCTAAATACAGAGCACCCACACGCCCATATCGCTGTCAGCCGCGAAGGCTGGGACCGTACCACCGAAAAGGGAAAGCGCATCGAGCACCTTCCCCGGACTCTGCTCCCTCACAACACTAAAGACGAGCAAGGTGAAAAAACGTTTGTCCCTGGAAAGATAGCCCAGACCGTTAGTAACGGTATCGAAAAACAGCGCGAACTTCTGCGCGCAAGAAATCCGCAAAGATACTCAAAAGAGCAGGACGAAAACCTAACCCTAATTCCCAATCACGATGAAGCAATTCATCAGACCGCCCACAAGGAAGCTCTCACACACCAGCTAAGTCCTGATATAGATCACTCGCAAACAAACCATGAAGAATTGGCTCAGGGAAATAATCAAATCAACCCTGCCCCCATAGTCTCTGACACCAACAACATTGCTCCCGACTCCAACGACCGCCACCCGATCGAGATGCCCACCGAGATCACCGAACAAGACCGCTTGCCGGATTATTCGAATGAACTCACACAACCTTCAGACGCGCACGAAGGAGCCCCTCTCTCCATCGATCAGAACCAGCCGGATACTTACACTTCTTTTTCCAATCTATCCAATGAGCCACAGGAGACCCAGGTACATATACACGAACCTTCTTCCTCCGTGGAAGAGCTCGAAAAACCACCGAACGTCCCTGAACATCTCTGGCGCGATCGCTACATCCTTGGACGCTCAATGGTTGCCCGCGGCGAAGTAGACCGCCTCGAATCAGACCTGAAAAGTACCCGCGAGCACGGAGACAAACGAAGGTTCCGCGTATACGACGCCACCCATGGACGCACGAGACAAATATCCGAATTCGACATTCGCCGGCGCGCAGATGCCAGCGCCACTTCCGCTGTTCGCCAGGCCGAGATCGCCAACCCCGACAAACGCCACCAGGCCCGGCAGTCTCGCTACGATTCCGAGATCGAACGCCACGAAAAAGGAATCGGGGATCACCAAATTATTGTTGCTAAGACCATTGCTAAACTCGAAAATCAATTATCCGTTTCCCGAAGCCAACACGCAGAACTGAAGCCTCACGTTCACCAAATCCAGCAGCATTACAAAGCCAATCAGACTCCTCTACCTGTCCCGTTACTCAGGCCTAGTGAGATCACCAAACTACAGGATCAGGCAATAGCCTCCCGGAACCCTGCGCGCGTTCATACCATC
>JBOGOU010000322.1:0-2438 GCA_050748205.1 Pyrinomonadaceae bacterium
CTCCTTAACAGTCGGGCTACTGCCCCGAGTCGCGAAACTGAGAGCCGACTTCTCGTCAAGCTGGGGTGAAACGAAAATGCAGGCTGGCGACGTGATCTCCTGGCAGCGCACGTTCACCCATGAGGACATCCGCGTGTTTTCAAGACTTTCCGGTGACGAGGGTGAACACCATCGAGTGGCGGATGATCACGGACGGCTAATGGCGCATGGACTGCTTACCGCAACAGGTATTATCCGGCCGGCACCAGAAGCCTAAACAGAAAGAAAAGTCAGACGATCCACCAAATCACACTAAGCAGCACGAAACTCTTCTTCGCGAAGTTTCGTGTGACGCGCGTGGATCGTTTTTACCAACCGCAGTGTTTGGCGCCTCCTTCCTACTGCAGTACAAAGTTGTAAGTGATCACGCCCGATACCTTCACTGGACGATCGCCGTATAGGGTTGGAGAGAAGAGAGCCTGGTAGGCGGCTCTCACCGCTTCGTGTGAAAGCAATGGGCTTCCTGAGATTACTTTCGCTGAAATCACCTTGCCAGTTTCATCAATTAAGACTTGCACGCTCACCGACCCCTGAGTTCGCGTCTGTTTAGCGATCGGAGGATAAATGGGCTTTGGCAAAGAGATAGCCTCACTGTTGATGATCTTCTTTCGAATCACTGTAGGAGCGGGCTTCTGCTCGGGTGCAGGAGGCGGAGTACCGATTTCAGTTAGGATAGAGCTAACATTCCTTGTCGGTCCGTCGCTGCTGCCTCCCGGGTCTCCCAGCCCTCCGCCCGAACCGGGATTACTATCGCGGATGCCAAGCTTTATTAACCCCGAATCAGGCATCGGCAGCTCAGGGTGCGGCGTGGTCGAAATCCTGTCTGGTGTTAATTGAGGTTGCTCCACACTGGCAACTGCCGTCTTTCTCTCGAAGTAGCGTTGCTTGTTGGTGTTGTTCGTTGCTCCACTGTGCGCTGAAGCAATAACTTCTGGTTGCGGTGTAGGAAGATCAACCAGCGGCATCATCGTGACGAGCTGCAAGCTTTGATCTTCCATGCGCGCATCGTAGGCATGAATGCTGACAACGACGGCAATAACTAACAGTAAGGCATAACTTGCTGTCGTCAAGAGAAAGAACGAACCGCGTCTCCTTAACTCGCTGCTGTGCGAACTCGATTCGATTAGGTTATTAAACATCTGCTCCTCCCTGTGCCGGTGCCGTTCGGGTCGCGGGAGCCTCGTTCGGTGCATTAGACCCCGCTGGGGACGTCTTGTTCCAGGGTGGGTCAGAAGTCCAAAGTCCAGATAAGGAGTCCACAGATTTGCGCAGATTACACAGACCAGAATAAGATCACGCCTTCCGTACTTGCGTTGCGGATCAGCCGCAAAATAGATTTCTTTTCGGATTCCTGAGGCAATGTTTGGTGTAGAAGAAACTGATGTTGTATTTGGTAACTGGTGCGAGTGGCTCAGGCAAAACTGCATGTCTAAGCAGGCTTCGTGAACTTAGTCCGGATCTGGTTTGGCACGACTTCGACGAGGTTGGCGTGCCAGCGGATGCTGATAAGGTATGGCGCCAGCAGACCACCGAGCATTGGTTGCAACAGGTCGTTCGATACCAGGCTGACAGTAAAGATGTCGGACTCAGCGGCAATATCATTCCTGGAGAAGTGCTCGCATGCCCATCTGCACCGGTTGTAAATGGTATTACTGCTTGCCTGCTGGATTGCTATGACGTAGTGCGGATAGATCGTTTGCGTGTGCGGGGGCTACACGGTGATACCCAAGAGATGTTGTGCTGGGCGGCGTGGCAGCGGATGCACGCAGTTGATCCGCAGTGGCGGCCAGATGTGATTCGGGAAGGGGGCGCTGCTGGCATGCAATGGGAGCGGTGGGAGGGTTGGCAACGTGGTGACGGGCGCTGGCACACGCAAGTGATAGACACCACCGCTATGACCATTGAGGAGGTTGCGGCGGCTATTTCGAGGTGGGTTAGAGATCAGCGGACAAAGCAAAGTACCCCGATTAGCGCCGCCATTTAACAACTCAGTTAACCCGACGCTCGATAGCATTTCTTCATCGTCCTCCTGGTTCTTTCTCTTGAATCTTTTGGTGTTCTACGGCTTGGCCGCCCCGATGTGAGGAAGCGGCTATGCCCGTCCGTTGAGCTGTCCTCTAGTCAATGGGGCTGCGCCCCAGGGGGCGGAGCCCCCCAAATTTCTTGGGAGAGCAAAACGGCGGGGCAGAGCCGCCGCCGCAGTGCGCCGGGATAAACCGGCAGGTTGTAGTGAATGAAAGAGTCATACGTTAAAGGTCTAGCCAACCATAAGGGCCCCGAGTCATGCGTCGCGTGGAGAGATTCACGAGGCGAAGCATTGACAGGGGAAAGTGTCGGCTGGGTATTGAGCCGCGAAAAAGGCTTAGTTCGGGATGCAGACCCACTTGAGGCACGGGGAA
>JBOGOU010000323.1:0-33020 GCA_050748205.1 Pyrinomonadaceae bacterium
GACGCAAAGAGGAAGACGTATTAGACTTTGCGTCTTTGCCCCTTTGCGTGAAATTCTTGCTCCGAAAACAAGATTCTGCATTCTTGTTTCACAGAGTCCGAGTATCACTGTGCCTCGCGGCGTCCGCGGGCAATAAATGCCTCAATCTCTGACATTTTTCTTGGCAGCGCGGCGGTCATCCACTTCACACCGTCGGGTGTTACCAACATGTCGTCCTCAATTCGCACGCCAATGCCCTTGTACTTCTCAAATGCCGGACGCACGGCTGTTTTGAACTTTTCCCACTCGTCCGGCTGCCAACCATACGGCTGATAATCCAACGCGTCGGAACGCAGGTATATGCCGGGTTCATTTGTGAAAACCATTCCGGGCTCTAACCTCGCTGCGTTGCCAACGTCGTGCACATTCATACCCAGCCAGTGAGAAGTACTATGCATGAACCATATGCGATACTGTTGGGAATTGCGATCGGTGATCAATCCCAGCTTGAACAATCCGTCTCGTATTACCTCGCTCGCTGCTCGATGCACATCTGAAAACATTGCGCCGGGACGAGTGACTCGCGCGGCTGCTTCCTGGGCATCGTAGACTATTTGGTAAATCTCCGATTGGGCTGGTGAGAACTTCCCGCTTACCGGGAAAGTGCGCGTCACATCGGCGGTGTAATGCTCATACTCGGCTCCAACGTCCATTAAGATCAAATCGCCGGGCCCAACTGCTCCTTGCGACTCAATATAGTGAAGCGTAGTCGCATTGGGCCCACAGCCGACGATCGATGGGTACCCCCAATGGTCCGCGTTGCGAAGTTTGAATGTGTAGATGACATGAGCATCCACTTCATATTCCCATTTCGCAGTCCCTGCGGCGAGCCAGGCGCGTTGCTGAGCCTCGGTGGTGATGTCAATCGCATGTTGCAGTAGGCGAATCTCCATCGGAGACTTGCGCAAACGCATTTCAGCAAAGATCGGAGCGGCATTTTTCACGCTATAACCCGACGCATTCTTCGACCACTCAGTCAGAAAGCGTTGCTCCCGCGCGTACTCGCGGCTCTCTGGTCCGCGTGGAACCAGCATGTATAGTTCGCCTTCGTTCTTCTCAGCAGCGGCAAATAGTGGTTCCGACCCTGTGGCGGCTCCAGGTTGTGTCGCGCTGGGAGCGGTCGACATGAGGATATTTTCAGCTCTGGGACGATATGGCTGGCGGTTGCGCAACGCCTGCAGAAACGGTTCAAACTCTCGCGCATCCCAAATCTCCTTGATACCCGAGGCGCGAGCTGCTTCCTCCGGGCTGTACATATGACCGTTCCAGGTTTCCGCCAAAGGATCCCGTCGGGGTATGAAAATTATCTCCGGCGTTTGCGGATTACCCGGAAGCAGCACGAGTGTCGCGCGTTTTTGCTTCAAGTTCGTCAGGTAGTAGAGATTGTTTTCCTGCCGATATTCGTAATCCACGTCGTTTGCATAGACTCTCGGTTCGGCGCTGAAAAGGATGAGGACCGCCTTTGAGCCGATGCTTTGCGCTACGCGTGCGCGACGCTGAGCCAGTTCCCCATGTCTCTCGGCATCATTGAAAGCAGGGGCCGCCGGGGTGGCTCGAATGAGCGCGAGAGTCTTTTTTTCCTTAATATCTCCGTGGGCCCCAGCGGTGAAAATCGTTGTGTCGCACAACGCCAGGAACAAAACCAATGCCACGAGACTTTTTAGAATTGTGTTCTGTAAATTCATTACTCTCCTAAACTGTATTGCAGATGGATCAAACTGGCGAGTAGTAGGCTAGTGGGTGATGGCCCGAGATGAGTTAAGGTTGTCGAAAGACACGTCGACGGTCGAGTTTTTCCCCGGGACGAAACACTCGCCTCGTTCCGTCGGGCCGCACCAAGACACGGCTCCCGTCGGGAGAGGTAATCAACTGAGAGCCATCGGGGAAGTTTCTGATGGTTACTCCACCAGCGCGGATGTTTGGGCCAGGCTGCCCGAATCGCGGCACCCCCGGTGGCGGTACCTGTGGAGTCTGAGGATGCACTACCGGATCCTCTTGAGCGCTGCCCTCACCTGTTGCGCGATCCGGATCGACGGTAGCAGCTTTATCTTCAGCGTGCTTGTTCGCAGCCTCTCTTTGCCTGGTGGTCTTCTCCTGTTTCTTGACCGCCTTTTCCTCGGCCGCAACCTGTTGCTTCTCAGCTTCAACCTTCTTGCTATCTTCAGAAACCGTTGTCGAAGCTGATGATTCGCCTACCTGTATGCTCTCAGTAGTAACCGGACTCGGCTGGCTATTTGCAGGCGGTTCTACGACAGCAGCCGCATTGTTTCTCCTCTGGAACGCGTAAAAGCCGGCGACCCCAACAGCTAACAACAAAACCACTCCGGCAGCAATTGCCCATGGCGTCTTTCGGGATTTGTCAGGTTGTCGTAGGACTGTCGTTTCGCCGGTCTGCACAGTTGGTTGTCTCACACTCGCGCGTGTTTCCGGTGACGCAGTTAGGCGGGAGGGCGGGAAAAGTACGGTGTTGGCCTCACTGCGGATGGGGACGGTGTCTCCGGCGCCGATCGACTGGAAGGCCCTGCGCATCTCGGCAGCGTTAGCGAAACGGTGGTCACGATTTTGGGCCATGGCCCTTTGCAGCACCGACGACACACCCGCAGCGACGCTGCTATTGACCTCGTGCGCCGGCTTGAGAGGATCGGCTTGACCGTTAACGAGGGCTGCGGCACGTGTCAAAGCATCTGGTGGCTTAACACCTGTCAGCAGGTGATACAGCGTGGCACCGAGCGCATAGATATCGCTGCGCGCATCAGTTCCCAACCCTTGAATCTGTTCAAGTGGCGCATAGTTTGGCGTGTAGCCAAAGATGCTTGCCGAAGTGGTAACTCGCGATACCTCACTTGCCTGACCCTTTGCAAGGCCAAAGTCGAGCAGGATGATTTGCCCGCGCGCCGTGAGTTTTAGGTTTTGTGGTTTTATGTCGCGATGAATGATCTGCGGATCTTGAGTGTGCAGATAGTCGAGTGCGTCCAGGAGTTGATCGGCCCAGGTCAACACTTGATCGGCCGGAAAAGGACCGCGTCTGTGGGTGATCTTCTCGGCTAGATCATCCCCGGTGATGAACTGCATCACTAGAAACTGCCCTTCGCCTTCAGAGAAGTGATCGCTTACGCGGGGAAGGGCAGGGTGATGCATTCGCGCCAGAAGTCTTGCTTCCCGCTCAAATTGCTTACGCAGGCGCTCGTCCGCGAACAACGTTTCCTTGAGAGCAACCGTTGTATCCAAGCGTGCGTCGACAGCCTCATAAACGGCGCCCATTCCACCCTGCCCAAGCTGACGGATGATGCGGTAACGGCCTTGTAGTATTGTCTCTGGCGTAAGCATTAAGCCATCTTTCCAGTTAGGTGCGGTTGTCGCTCCGCGAACCAAATCCTTTGACGGCGGGCTTAGGATTAAAGCCGATCAACTTCAATCCCCGTTCCCATAGCGCGGATTTGATTATACACGGGCAATCGGCCGTGGATGAACAGTCATTAACAGTTGTTTCGCTGTGCCGTTATGTCGATCGGGCGTATGCTGTTCCCCATGAGCACACCTTTCCCCGTTTCTGACCATGAAATCATTGACGTTGCTCCACGAAAACGCCGGCGTTGGCGCCGTTGGATAATCGCAGCGGCGGTACTTCTTTTCATTGTGCTCTCGCGAAGCCTGGCCATATATGTTTCGGCCCTATGGTTCGGCTCTCTCGGTTATTCGTCGGTTTACTGGTACATATTTAAGCTGAAAGCCGCTCTTTTCCTGATCTTCCTACTGTTAACCGTGCTACTGGTCCGCGGCGCCTTCTGGTTGCTTGAGCTGCTGTTTTCTTCTCACACGTTCGAACAGCGGACGTTCATGCTCAATAATCAGCCCTTTCAGTTCTCCCCATCACGATTGATGCGACCATTGGCGTGGGGCGTTGCTGTTATATTCGGGTTGTTTTACGGGTTCGCAATGAAGGGCAGTTGGCAGGACTTTGCACTTTACGCCAATCAAGCCAAAACTTCCCTGTCCGACCCGATCTTCGGAAAGCCTCTGGGCTTTTATCTCTTCTCGCTTCCTATTTACGATTCCTTCAGTTCCTGGCTTGTTTCCGTCACTTTCATTGTTCTTTGCGCGTCTCTGGTCTATTCACTGCTCACGGTTCCCGAAAAGGTGCTTAAGTCTACCCGCTCCCTTCCCTCAGGAACGTCTTTCACAGCCATTTCGTGCGCCCTCGCAGCCTTCCTACTCGCCGTTTCGTGGCGCACATACCTAACGCGTTTTCCCTATCTCTGGAGCGATCACCAGACGTTCTCCGGCGTTACTTACACCGAAGCCAACTATCTCCTGCCAGCGCTGCTTTTCGTTTGCATCGCCCTGATCATCGCCGCTGTTATTTCGCTCCTCAACGCTTTCACTAAAAAAGGGCTGCGCTTGCTCTTGCTGGCAATTTCCCTCCCCATTGCGGTCTACATTGTCGGCGTGGTCATCGTTCCGGCGTACGTGAACAGTTTTATCGTCAAACCCAATGAGCTGGGCAAAGAGACACCCTACATTGAGCATAACATTGCCTGGACGCGCCGGGCGTTCGGGCTCGAACAAATTGAACTTCGGGAGTTTGATGCTGAAAACTCGGTGGCAGCGCTGAACCTAAGCGAAAACCAATCGACACTGGAAAACATTCGACTCTGGGACTGGCGTGCCTTGCAAGACACCCTCAAGCAGATCCAGGCAATTCGCACTTACTACGACTTTCCAGACGTCGATGTAGATCGCTACGTTATCGACGGACAAAACCGGCAGGTGATGATTGCCGCGCGCGAAATCGACGTAGACAAACTCCCCGAGGCCTCGCGAAACTGGATCAACGAAAAGTTGATCTACACCCATGGTTACGGCGTAACGATAAACACCGCCAACGGTTTCACGCCTGAAGGGATGCCGCGCTTTATCGTCTCGAATATGCCGATCGAATCAACCAGCAAAGATGTCGCAATTACCAGACCCCAGATTTACTTCGGACAGAAAACCGACACCGATGTTTACGTGAAGACAGCTCAAAAAGAATTTGATTTCCCGCAGGGCGAGCAGAATTCCTATATCACCTACGAGGGGACGGGCGGGATAAAGATCGGTGGTCGTTTGCGCCGGACGCTTTTGGCCTGGGCTCTAAATGATCTTTCAAAACTTCCCTTCTCAGACGATGTAACCTCGGAAAGCCGGATCCTCATTCATCGAAACATAAGAGAGATTCTTAATGGCGTAGCGCCCTTTCTCATCTACGACAACGATCCTTACATCGTGGTGAGCAAGGAAGGACGGCTTTACTGGATCATCGATGCCTTCACTGAATCCTCCCGGTTTCCTTACTCGCGCCATCACCCGGTCGGAGGAAACACCGTTAACTACATTAGGAATAGCGTCAAAGTTGTCATCGATGCCTATAACGGCTCGGTCGATTTCTATGTCTTTGATCGGGAAGACCCGCTGATCGCGACATACCGCGCAACATTTCCCGCGCTTTTTAAGGACGCGAGTGCGATGCCCGCCGATTTGCGATCACACATTCGCTATCCGGAAACTCTTGTGCGCGTGCAAGGAGAAGTCTACGGTCTTTACCACACCCAAAATCCAAAGGTGTTTTTCCAGCGCGAGGACGTCTGGAGCGTGGCCAACCAGCTTGGCATTGACGCGCAGAACAAGAAACAGTCCCAGCCAATTGATCCGTACTACGTCCTGATGCAGCTTCCCGGCGAGAAGCAATCTAATGAGTTTGCATTAATCCTGCCTTTCACTCCGGCAAATCGAAACAACATGATTGGCTGGATGGCCGGACGGTCCGACGGAGAGAACTACGGCAAGCTTCTCGTTTATAACTTCCCGAAATCTCGATTGATCGAGGGACCTTTGCAGATCGAAGCCCGTATCGATCAAAACGCTCAACTATCTGCCCAGTTTAGCCTCTGGAATCAGCAAGGCTCCCGCGTTTTGCGCGGCCATCTGCTTGTCATACCTATCGGGCGCTCGCTTCTTTATGTCGAGCCCGTCTACCTCCAGAGCGAACGTAGCCCTATGCCGGAGCTCCGGCTCGTCGTCCTCGCCATTCAAGAGCGCATTGGGTACGGCCAGAGTTTTGAGGAGGCGATGACCAATCTATTCGGCGAAGCAGGAAAGGCAACTACAAAACCGGAAGCAGGACAACAAAAAGGACCGGCTCCGCAGGGACAAGAAAAGCCTTCACCAACGCCTTCCGCGGATGAGAATGTAAGGCAGTTGATCGTTCGAGCCGTACAGGAGTTTGAGGAGTATCAGCGGCTTACGGCCCAGGGCAAACTCGCTGAGGCGGGCCAAAAACTCGAGCAACATAAGCGCACGCTTGAGGAACTAAGAAGGGTTAGTAGTAAACAGTGATGAGAGGAAGGCATTTGACATTTTTCATTTGACATTTTTCATTGATCATTTCCGATCCATTTTCTCAAGCAGCTGCTTCCCTTTCTCTATAGCCTCTTTCTGCTCGGCCACATACTCCGGGTCGGGTGTCATTTTCAAAATGAAGTCAATCTGTTTGCGTGCATCTGCATCCCGGTTCGCTGCGTGATAGGCTTCCGCTAAGCGCAACCTTAGCAGCGCGTTGTTCTTGCCAAACTTCAAGCCCTTCTCCAAATATTCAATAGCCTTTTGATAATCCCCACCCAAAAGCCGCGGCGCCTGCAAATACAATTGCCCCAATCCTAGATAAGCACTGCCCGACTGGTAGGCTTCGTCAATCTTCAGGACAGCCCCCATCTCGCGCCGAATGTCCTCGATGCTCGAGAGTCCGGCAAGAGTGCTGTGCTCTGCCGCACCGCCGTAGTTCGCGCCCAGCCAGAAGTGCCCGTCTGGCTTGTCAGCCTGCAACTGCACGGCACTCTTTCCCGCCTCTATTCCCTCGCGAAAGGCTTCATCACGCTCACGTTCGTCGGTAGTGTGCGCGCCAAGGTAGTAGGCGGCCCTTGCAAGCTTCCAGGCGGCTTCGTAGTTGCTGTAATCGGCGATGCGGGCCTGCCGGAGTAGGGTCACGGCCCGACGCACTTTGGACAGGTCCTCGCGCTGACTGTAGAGACGATCAGCCTCAGCAATGCTCTCCGCAGCGGACGTTTTGTCGCTTGCCCGAGCGCTGTCTTCCGTTTGGGGGGTCTCTCGGTTACAGCAAAGGCCGACAAGGGCGATCAACGGCAGCAGCCAAGTTACTCTTCGAACTACGCTTTTACTGGGATTTTTACTAATTGGCATCGATTTCGATCCTAATTGTATAGCAGCGACATACAGACAAAACTATGACGCTAATTAGTTACGCAAAACTAGGAGGAATGGGTTATATTGCCAATTCGGTTGCAGCTCGGCAAACCATCTTAGTCCAGAAACAGCAAGGGGTGTCGAGAACTCCTTGGGAGGAAAATGTGGCAGCGGCGGCATTCTATGATTTGGAAGGCACACTTGTTCGAACCAATCTTGTCCACACGCTCGGGTTTTATGCGAAGAATCAACCCGGTCTCTTTCGGAGTCTCAAAAAGAGCGCTGCAACGCTTGTAAGTCTCCCTGTCTTCGCTATTACCGACCAGTATAGTAGAAAAGTCTTCAATGACCTCTATTTCAAGCGCTACAAGGGAGAGTCGGAAGACCGTTTGCGTTTTTTTGCCCAGGACCTTTTCGAAAAGGTGCTCAAGCCGGGGGTATTTCCAGGGACCTACGAATTGCTCGAGAAGTCGCGCAGTTTGGGTCTGCGTCAGGTTGTTGTGACAGGAGCGTTAGATGTTTCAGTAAAGCCGCTGATGGAACATCTTGGAATCACAGAGTACGTGGCGAACAGGCTTGAGTTTGTTAACGGCCTGGCAACCGGCCGACTTCTGCCGCCGGTTATGGCTGCAGCCACGAAGGCCTCCTGGATCAGACAGTTTGCAGAACGCGAGGGCCTGAGTCTGGGTGATTCCTACGCTTACACTGACAGCATGAGCGATCTACCTATGCTTTCAGTTGTAGGACACCCAGCCGCGATTAACCCCGACATGCGCCTGCGCCAGACGGCGCTGCATCATGATTGGCCGATCCTTAATCTCAAGTGAATGGTGATAGGCCGATTGATAACTGGTCTATCCAGGCACATTCGCGCCAAATAAAACAAGCAACGCGGCTCCATTGACCATTTACGATTTACTATTTACCAAAGATGAGCTTACAACTAAGACGCAAGACCCACGAATCAGTTGTCTATATCGATCGCGACAGTGCGCCGCGCATCATGCCGTCCGGCGAGGACTTCATTCTCGAAGACTTGCCCATCGGCACACGAGTCCTCTATCCAAATCCGCCTATCAAGGGCTTGCCCAATCGAGAGGCGGCGATAAGATACGCTCTGAATCACCCGCATGGTTGTGATCCACTGTTCGCCCAGCTTGAACCTGGAATGCGGGTGACTGTCGCCGTTGACGACATCAGTTTGCCACTCCCGCCAATGGCGACGCCGGATATTCGCCAGACCGTTCTTGAGATCGTTCTGGACATGCTTGCCGGCCATGGCGTGGACGACGTTCACATCATCATCGCAAACTCACTGCACCGGAAGATGACCGAGTGGGAAATGAAGCGGATGGTGGGGTCGAAGATCTTCAATGAATACTACCCCGACCGCTACTACAACCACGACGCCGAGTGGACCGACGGCCTGGTCAAGATCGGCGAGACGAAACACAAAGAACCTCTGGTCCTCAATCGCCGCGCTGCAGAGAGTGACCTTCTGATTTACTGCAATATCAATCTGGTTCCCATGGATGGCGGGCACAAGTCGGTCGCAGTCGGTCTTTGCGATTACGAATCGCTGCGCATGCATCATGAGCCCCAGACGATTCGCGATTCTGATAGCTACATGGATCCGGCGCGTTCCGCGCTCAGTCATAAATGCGCCCAGCTGGGAAAGATCGTCGACCAACATCTCAATGTTTTTCATATCGAGACGGCCATCAACAATCGCATGTACAAAGGCGACATGGACTTTCTGCTCAAGAATGAAGACGACTTCACGGCGTTTGACCGGATGAAGTTTGAGGCCATGCGCTACACGATGAGCAAACTTCCCCGCCCTGCAAGGCGAAAGTTGCTGCATTCCCGGCCATCTCAATACGAAATGATTGCCTGCCACGCAGGAAAGACGGAACCGGTCCACGAGAAGATTATTGCCAAGGCTTTCGAGCAATATGCGATTCCTATCCGGGGACAGTGTGACATTCTGATCACTGGGATTCCGGACATTTCGCCGTACAACGTGTACTCGATTCTAAATCCGCTCCTCGTCCAGGTGATGGGTCTTGGCTATCACTTCAATTTTTATCGTAACAAGCCGCTGCTGAAGAAGGGCGGGGTGCTGATTATTCATCATCCCTGCTACGATGACTTCGATCACAAATTCCATCCGAGCTATATCGAGTTCTTTAACCGGCTTTTGCCGGAAACGCGGGATCCATTTGTCTTGCGAGACAAGTATGAACGCGAGTTTGCTAATAATCCCAGCTACGTGGAGATGTACCGGCGCGGGAATGCGTATCACGGCGCGCATCCCTTCTTCATGTGGTATTGGGGCGAAAACGGTCGCCAGCACGTCGGGCGGGTGATCGCTGCGGGCGCCGAAAACGCGCATGTTCCCGCGATGCTGGGCTGGGAGCGAGCCGACAATCTCACGGAGGCCATTGCGATGGCTCGCAGTTACATGGGCAACTCTGCTGAGATTTCAATGCTTCATCAGCCGATGATTGGGATTGCTGACATGGAGTAGTGGCACAGACTTCAGTCTGTGAATGCAACGTCAGTGGCACAGACTTTAGTCTGTGAATGAGAGTCTGGAAATCCACAGACTAAAGTCTGCGCCCCTTCAAAAACCATGAGACTGTCACCAACAGAAATCTTCAAGGATCGGAAGATCTTCCTGATCGGGAGCACTGGCTTCCTGGGCAAGGTCACGCTCAGCATGTTGCTGCATCGCTTCCCGAACGTAGGTCGGGTGTATGTCACCGTTCGCGCGCGGTCTCAGGAAGAATCGGAAGCGCGGTTTTGGAACAGTGTGATTACCGCGCCACCATTCGATCCCCTCCGTGAGCGTTACGGAAGTGCGCTGGAAGGATTTGTGCGCGACAAGGTTGCGGTCCTTGGTGGCGACATCGGGGACGAGAACCTTGGGTACTCCGAGGAAGAGGCCCAACGAGTAGCAGACCACGTTGATATTGTCATCAATACCGCCGGTAACGTGACGTTCAATCCGACGTTGGAGAGCGCGCTGCGGACTAACGTCGTCGGCACTCAAAATGTCATCGCCTTCGCTCGGCGTATGAAGCGGCCTGCACTGGTCCACGTGTCGACCTGTTTTGTCGCCGGCAATCGCTCGGGAGCGGTATGGGAGAGCGATCAGGTGCTGGGCTATTTCCCGCGCAAGCAAGAGTTGCCAGGGGTTGAGTTCTCCGTCGCGCAGGAGATTAAGGATTGCGCCAGGCTGGCTGAACGCGTCAAGGAAGAAGCGAAAGACGCCATGATGGTGGCGCGCTTTCGTGAGCTGGCGCGCAAACGGCTTATCGAAGAGGGTCGGGACGAAGACGACGTGGATGCCATGGGACTCGCCGTGGCGAGAGAGAGAAAGGTTTGGACCAGGACCCGGCTAACCGATTTGGGAGTGGAGAGATCAGCCTGGTGGGGCTGGCCCAACATTTACACTTATACGAAAGCCCTCGGCGAACAACTCGTTGCCGCGGAGACCGGAATGGTCCGCAGTATCGTGCGGCCAAGTATCGTCGAGTCTGCTCTTTCGTACCCCTTCCCCGGGTGGAACGAGGGCTTTACGACGACTGCGCCAATCATCTTTCTCGTTCTAAAGGGTCAAACTCAGGTTCCGGCAAATGACAAGTTGATTCTCGATATTACGCCGGTGGATCAAGTGGCATCAGTAATGCTGGCGGTAGCTGCTCAAGCGTGTGTGGAAGAGCCGCAGTTGGTGCACCAAGCGGCAACGGGCGATTCCAATCCAAACAACATGCAGCGAATCATCACTTTAGTCGGTCTCTATAAGCGCAAACACTTTCAAGAGAAAGAGACTGGCATCAAACTAGTGAACCAGATTGCCGCCAGAATGGAGCCGCGCCAGGTCTCAGCCTCACGATTCGACTCAACTTCGATCCCGATGATCAACACCGCGGCGAAGAAAGCCTCGTCGTTGCTTGACCGCGCTCGTCCTCGCTGGGGCGGCGGCCGCGCCGTGGAAGTCATCGATCGCGTGAAACAGAGCGTAGACCGGGTTGAAGAAATCACGCGCGAGACCACAGAGGCGTTTGAAATGTTTCGGCCATTCACGATCGAGAACGCCTACGTTTTCCGCTCGGATAATGTCCGGTCGTTGTTTGAGAGCATTCGAAAAGATGAACAATCGCTGCTCACCTGGAGCCCGGAACGCCTTGACTGGTACGACTACTGGCTGAACATACACTTACCTGGCTTGAAGAAATGGGTCTTCCCTACGCTCGAGGAGGATATGCGCGCTCAGCCCAAACGCGTTTATACCTACCGGGATTTGCTGGAACTCTTCGAGACGTCAACCAAACGACACGCTACCCGCGTTGCTATGCGCATAGAGCGCGCCGGGCGCAAGGAGCAATACACCTACGCCGACCTGCGGGAACTGGCAACACGCGCTGCAGGTTTCCTGGCGAGCGAAGGGGTCCGGCCCGGGAATCGGGTCATGCTCTTCAGCCACAACGCGCCCGAATGGGGCATGAGCTACTTTGGTGTGCTCAAAACGGGCGCCAGTTGTATTCCAGTTGACCCGGAAAGCTCCACCGATGAGGTCGTGAACTTCGCGCGCGCAGGGGATGCAGCAGGGATCATCCTCAGCGGGAAACTCGAAGCGGAGCACCCTGATCTTCGGAGGCGATTTGAAGATGAGGGGCTAAAGCTAAAGGTCTGGTTGTTTGACGAGGTGTTCGCCCTACCAGAGGAAGAGACGGAAGACGAGCGTATTGCGCTGCTGCCGCAAAAGGTTCACGGTCAGTCAGTTGCTTCACTCATTTTCACCTCGGGAACGACCGGCAGTCCCAAGGGCGTTATGCTCTCTCACCGCAACCTTACGAGCATGGTGTCGATGTTGTCTTCGGTGTTCGACATGTCGACCCGCGACGGCGTTCTTTCGGTTTTGCCCCTGCACCACACCTTTGAATTCTCCACTGGTTTCCTGACCCCGCTCAGCCGGGGAGCACAGATTACCTATTTGCCCGAGTTGACCGGCGATGCTCTCGCACGCGCAATCAAGAACGGTCATGTTACCGGTATGGTTGGCGTGCCGGCCCTGTGGGAGTTGCTGCATCGTCGCATCAAGAACAAGCTTTACGAGCGAAGCGACTGGATCGGCAAGACCGCTGATTCCTTGATGCAAGCGAATGCCTGGTTGCGGCGCAAGTCGCCGCTGAATCTGGGACCGTTTGTCTTTTACCCGATTCACGAAGGCCTTGGAGGCCGCATACGCTACTTCATTAGTGGCGGCTCCGCCTTGAACGAGAAGATCCAGCAGGATTTCCAGGGATTGGGATTTACGATTCTCGAAGGTTACGGATTAACCGAAGCGTCGCCGGTACTTACCGTAACCCGGCCCGAGAATCGCCTGCTCACAGGAAGCGTCGGCAAACCGTTGCCGGGGGTGCAGGTGAAGATTGCCGAACCTGACAAGAGTGGTGTCGGCGAAGTTATTGCTCGCGGCCCAAATGTAATGCTTGGCTACTACGATGACGAAGAGGCAACGCGCAACACTCTCGTGGAGCGCTGGCTCTATACCGGTGACCTGGGAAGACTGGATGAAGACGGCAATCTCTTTCTCGTTGGCCGATCCAAGGAGATTATTGTAGACACCAACGGAAAGAATGTTTATCCCGATGAACTTGAAGAGATCTATGGAAACTCTCCTTACATAAAGGAGCTGAGCATCATCGGTTTGGCGGATGGCATCGGTGAGAAGGTAGCCTGCCTCGTTGTCGCGGATGACGAATACGACATCTCGCTTTCGCGAGCGGAGCTGCGCCGGCGAGTCGAGGAACACTTCCGCGAAGTGTCAGCAGCACTTCCCTACTACAAACGGGTTAAGGCGCTCCATTTTACAGATATCGAATTGCCCAGGACTGCCACTCGCAAAGTAAAAAGGCGCGAAGTGCTGGCAATCATGGACACGCTGGAACAGAGCCAGAAGGGCAACAAAACGTCGATCAGGCAGGAGGCGGCGGCTGCAGATGCGAGGTGGCTGCTTAGTGTGGTCGCCACTGTCAGCAATCAACCGCTGTCGGAAATATCGCAGTCAACTCGGCTCGCCGACATTGGATTCGATAGCCTGATGTTTGTGGAACTAGGAACTGCGATCGAGAATGCCGGCGGTGTGATATCCGCGCCCGAGCGGTTCAACGAAGTACAGGACGTGAGAGAGCTGATAAGTGTTGTCGGTCGTCGATCGCCGGCGGCAGCGCGTCCAGATGAGCGGTCTCGCTCGGCCGAGCAGCGGCCGGATAAGGATGAAATCTACATCCCATCGTTTGTCAGAGTAGCCGGCAACCTTGCGGGTGATGCGTTGCAACGCGTCTTCTACGACAGGTTTCTGAAAACCCGATATGAAGGTCAGTCAAACATTCCGGTCCATACAAATTTCATCGTGGCTCCCAACCATACCTCTCACCTGGACATGGGCCTGACCAAGATGGCGCTGGGCGAAGCCGGCAAAGACCTGGTAGCGCTGGCGGCCGCGGATTATTTCTTCGATAACAAATACAAGCGTGCCGTGATGGAGAATTTTACGAATCTTGTTCCCATAGAACGCACGGGATCGCTCAGACAGTCTCTGCGTCACGCTCGCTCCTTTCTCGACCGCGGCTACAACGCAGTGATTTTCCCCGAAGGAACACGTTCCATGACGGGTCAGATGGCAGATTTCAAGCCGGTTGTAGGCTACCTGGCGCTCGCTTCCCGCGTCGGTATCCTGCCCGTCTATCTTGTGGGCACCTACGAGGCGATGCCTAAAGGATCAAACATCATCAAGAGTCGCGAGGTTGGCGCCCGTATCGGACGGTTTCTTTCCATCGACGAGTTGGAGGAACTTACAAAAGGAATGGCCCGGGCCGAAGCGTACCGGTTGATTGCGGCGCTGGTAAAACACGAAGTGGAAAACCTGCGCGATCGAACACGCTCCAGCTTTGATCCTAAAGCTATCCGCAAACGCTGGAAGGATGAACGCCGGGCACAGATCGCAGAACGTGAAGACGCCGGCGTTGGCGAGTTGGTGAGTTAGAGGGAAGACTATTCGGCCTATAGGACCTATTCGACCTATAGGACCTCTCAAGACTCTTCGAATGCCTAAGACCCCACAAAAACGAACCGCTAGAATGACGCCGGCGACGATCAACAAACGTCGCGCCGCAATTGAGAAACGACCACGCGCAACGACTCTGATCACTGGCGGAACTGGCTTTCTCGGTTCCCATCTTGTGCGCCAGTTGGTTGAGGAAGGCGCCAAAGACATTCGCGTTATGGCCACGTCAATTCCCGACTGGCTGGTCGATCTGGGCGTCGAGACGCTGGAAGGATCGATCACCAAGAGCGCGGATGTTGCACGGGCTGTGGCAGGAATTAGAGATGTTTATCATCTCGCCGGACGAGTTTCACGCGAGCGCGAAGACGCGCGGGAGATGTATGCAATACACGTCGAAGGCACACGAAAGCTCTGCGATGCGGCAAAAGCCGAGGGCGTGAGGACGATAGTGCTGGCCTCAACTAGTGGCACGATTGCCGTCACAGAGGACGGTGAGGTCGTACCTGATGAGACGTATCCCCAACCACTTGATATCATCTCTCGCTGGCCCTACTACGCCAGCAAATCCTATCAGGAGATGGCTGCTCTAGAACGTTTCAACGTCAAAGGCTCGAGGCTGGTAATAATGAATCCCAGTCTGCTGCTCGGTCCCGCGGATGAAAGGCTGAGTTCGACAAAAATGGTGCTGGACTT
This sequence comes from Pyrinomonadaceae bacterium, assembly GCA_050748205.1. Lineage (GTDB taxonomy): Bacteria > Acidobacteriota > Blastocatellia > Pyrinomonadales > Pyrinomonadaceae > PSRF01. The sequence goes on from JBOGOU010000323.1 coordinate 15,050, forward strand.
CATGGCGCGCAAAATCAATGCTCTGCCAACCGGCGGCTTGAGTTTTGTGGATGTACGTGATGCGGCGCGAGCTTTTCGCATGGCGATGAAAAAGGGGCGTCACGGCGAGCGCTATCTGCTGGGCGCCGCAAATTGGACCTTTGATAAATTCTTTGGTCGGCTGGAGCGTTTGACCAAAATTGCCGCGCCTAAACTGGCGCTTCCCTCCAAATTCGTAGTTGCAGGCGCCCAGTTAGTTGACTCTTTTTTCAAACAATGGAATCTGACCTCGCCGGTTGAGCCCGGAGCCATTGAGATGGCGCAGTATTTCTGGTACCTCAACTGCGCAAAGGCCTCGCGCGAACTAAACTTCAAGCCCCGCGACCCGAGCGAGACTCTCCATGACACAGTTGTCTACCTGCGAGAGAACTTCCTGGGTGGGGACGCGTTCACGAAATAGGAGAATTGGAGAACGGGGCTGTAGCCCGACTGTCAAGGAGGGCTCCTCACAATCAGCCTGAGTCAACTCGCTACTTGAGGAGCCCTCCTTGACAGTCGGGCTACTGCCCCGTTCCCCGTTCTTTCACTTCATTCCCCAAGCGCTGCATACTTGAACAACCGGAAGCGGTAACGCTGTTGCTCGCGGATATTCCTGGCAACCAAGCCATGCAGGCCTTCGTCCCACTTCGTGTACTCTTCGATAAAGCGATCTGAAGCCGCCTTGTCTCCCTGATACTGCACGTCCAGCACTTTCTTGAGCAGTTTGCCGGCTACGTCGTGGTATCGATCATAGTGAATTCGGAGCTTTCCGTTTTCAAAACTCAAGAGACCGTTGTCCAGAAAGAAGTTCCACTGCATGAGTTGCATTGTGTTGTAAGGCTGGTCACGGCGCGGCTTGTTGTTCTGCAACACCCGCAAAATGCCGCTGGCGTAGACAGCTCTCAATTGTTCGTCAGTGTAATAACCGTTCTTCCTCAGAGCTTCAGCGACGAAAAGCGAAACCAGATCCGCCTTCATCTCTTCCATAGCACTCGAGTTTTCCTGTAGTGCTTCGTCCAGATCGCGGCCGTCTTTGGTTCGGTCTACACCAAGGTAATGTCCTACTTCGTGCCAGAGTGTGCGGTAGAAATTTCCATCCGCATTCAGATCTCTCACATGTTCCGGCGCTATCGCCGCTTCCCAGGTACGCGACGTACCTTCAAAGATGTTGGGCTCGCGCATGATATTGGCGCGAAGGAGGATAGTCCTTCCATACCGGCGTGCGAGGTAGCTCTCATTGGGAAGGATCGTTGCGGTGTTGCCACCGCGTGACTGGCCAAAGTCGGCAATTACATCGTAGACCCCGACAGGAATGTCCTCGCGAATCTTTTTGTGATTATCGTAAGGAAGTGAATCCTCCGGCGCCTGCAGACCCTTCATGGCCTGGCGCAGCGCGGTGGTCTCCTGGCGCCGCGTGCCCAGCAAGCTGAAAGCAAAGAACGTTTTTACGCCGTAGAGTTCGTCATCGTAGACCTCATAAGAGCCGATCTGCGCGTTCAAGTTCTTGAAATGCCCTGTTACCCAAGCAGCGTCGCCGGATTCATAGTCGTCAGTCAACAAATCGCGTCCACGATTCCTCAGGTACCGGGCAAACTCCTCATCGTCTTTCTCAACCAGATCGGCGGCTTCATTCAACAACGAATACGAGTCAATTAGTTCGTCTGCATAGGCCACTGAATAAGGCACTGCATAAAAGCTGTTCGGTCTCTGGTTTTGGGTCTTTGAGGTTCTCAGGAGACTGTCGAGCTCCTCTTGCAGGTGTGGATGCAACGTAGCAAGCACGGGGTACTTTCCCAAAATCGCCCGATCTCCCCTCACGTTCTCAGCTGTGGCGCGTCGCACCACGGTTCGTAGATCCAGGAACGCTCTTCGCTTCTCTGGATGTTCAGCAAGGAAGGCCTCTAGCTCTTCCTTCTTAACGCCCCAGGGATACACATTTTTTCCAGGCTCTATTCCATCCACCGGCAAAACGGCTTCGCGCTTGTTCTCCAGCGTCGTGGCAATTGGTCCCTGAAATAGCCGGTAGAGCACGATCAGGTTCTGCGTTGCCGCAGTCGAGCCGGTACGCCGATCGAAATCTGCAAGTTGCTTATAAGACGATAGTGCCTGATGATGGCGCTGCATTTCATAAAGCCGCTGAAAGATCTTTCCGACCTCGAGCAACTTCGCGACTGCCTTCCGCTCGCCATCGGTCAAATGTGAAAGCTCAGGCGCCAGACTGAGCGTCTGGGTCTTCTCAATAATCGGCCGACTCTTTTCGAGCGCCCAGTAACCCTCGGGCAGACTATTTCCAGCACTCATACGCGATCCAGTTTGGGCCATCGTGCTCACCAGGAATGCCACGAGCATTGTTATCGTTAGAAGTTTGTGCACCATATTTGTTCTAGCTCTCGTCAAGATGAAACTTGTGGAGCATGCGGTGAAAGACAGGTGAAAGCACAAGGCCCATGACTGCTATGAACATGAGGCCGCTAAACAAAGCGTAGGCCGAGGCAAATAGCTTTGCAGGGGTTGTGGGAAGCGGGTTGATTGGTCCCATCCCACCGAGAATCATTGACGCTTCCAGCACTGAATCAACCCAATTGAAACCGGCGAGCTCATGATATCCGGCAACGCCGATGAAAAGCGCCACAGCAGTCAATAGGCCGGAGAGGGCCAGAGACACCACTACCCTTTTGATAAATACGGGCAACGGCGCCAGTTTTTCGTGCCTTCGCTCAAACATGCTACTGCGTAGAATTGTCAGGTATGAACTAGCCTGGCATGGGTTGTCGCAGGAATAAAGCTAATGGCAGTGTCGCAGTCACTCATGAAGCTGTAAGAGAACTCGGGTTCCACAGCGCGGCGATAGCCGCAAGCAAAAGAAGGCGATCCACGAAATCACAGTCTTGGCCCGATACGACGTTTTGGGCGGCGCGGGGCGCACTTCGCCCCGCGCTGAATTAAACGCCTGCGGTTCCCTTCCACGCTAACAACCAAGTAAGAAACAACGGGCCGGTTGTACCTTATTGTTTCTGAAGAGCCGCCAACGCAGCCAACAGCTCTTCGCTGTGGGCGGCGGGTTTGACCTTCAAAAATACCTGAGCGACCTTGCCCTGAGGATCAATGATGAAAGTGTTGCGAGCTGAGAGCTTCGCCCCGTTGTACTCCATCACTGACCCGTAAGCATCCGACACTTTAGCGTCAGTGTCTGCTAGAAGCTTGAAGTTAAGACCTTCTTTAGCGCAAAACTCCTTGTGGGAATCAGCGGTATCCACACTGACTCCCAGAATCACCGTTTTCATTGCTTCATACTTCGCCAGGTCACGTTGGAAGTTACGGGCTTCCAGCGTGCAGCCACTGGTGAAGTCTTTGGGATAAAAATAAAGAACCACCCATTTGCCGCGATAGTCTTTCAGGCTGGCCTGCTTGCCTTCGTTCGTCGTAAGTGAAAACTCGGGGGCCGCGGAGCCCACAGCCGGCGCCTCCGACGTGGCCCACACCGACCCAACTGCTATTAAGCCAAGCATTACCAAGACACAGAGAAAAATAGATTTGTTCATCGTTTTGTCGTGCTCCTTCTAGGAATTAATAGTGGCCCTCGATTTAGACCACGTCAACCTTAACCGTCAGGCGGTCAATCCTGGCTCAACCAGAGACCACTGACGTAGCCGAAAATTGTGTTATCTCTCCCGGTTTGCGCAACATCTTATTCACCTCGCCAAGATGTTGCTCTTCTTCCGCTATCATCTTGCGAGCATATTCTTCAAGCAACACAGAACGGTCGCGCACAAGGTCAAGAAGTTTTTTGTAAAGAGCCAGGCCCGCCTTCTCCGCTTCGAGCGATTCAAGCAGAATATCGTTAATGCCGTGCTTATGAGTTTCCAGCAACGCACCAATCTTCAGCGAAGGGTGATCACCAAAATGAGTGACCAGCTCGCCGGCTTCATTGGCATGCGCAAGACAGGTGTTCGCTTCGCCACGCAACCAACCAGTAATGGGAATACGGTTGTGACCAAACACCATAAGAGAGTAGTGCGTGTAACGCACGACGCCTGCCAGTTCGGTCTCCAGAATCTGATTCAAGAGAGCTAGAACGGACACTTTATCAAACTGCAGCTCGGGCATCTTTTCTCCTCTTCCCAGAACTTCTGCCTTCAAGTCGTGAACAAGGGAATACTAAATCGTAAATCGCAAATCGTAAACTGCCGCTGGCACTGGTTTGGTTTGATAAACCTGAGCTTGAGGGCGACACTCAGTACGGGACCGGGTCCTATTGAATGTTTGCACTATCCTGAACTGCCTCCCCGCCCAGGTCACTCTTCCACTAGCTCAGCGTCTATCGGCGCCTTGCCTGTTTCGGAATCCAAAACTAATTGTATCAATCTCTTGAGGTTGGATTCTTGCTCGTCGTTCAGATCTACAAACTGCACACCAAAACCCACTCCAGCCGTGTAGTGTCTGACCTCGCCTTCAAGGTACAAAAAATCGCCGTCAGGCAGCAAAACGCGGAAGCCAACAATCTCTCCTCGCATCACTTCGCCCACGGTGTCAAGATAGCACCCGCCTTCCGAGAGGTTTGTGATCCTGGCAGGATGGTCGCGGTCCCAGCTCGCGTCCAGATTAACACTTAACCTTGGTTGTGACCTTCGGTCATCGTCCATCTTACGGTACTCCTTTTTCGGGCGTCGCCAGGGAGGTGTCGAAGTGTAGAGGTGTTTACCGATTAAGACGCGACATCGCAAGACTGAGCAGAGGCCTCACGAGAAACTGGAACGATATGCCGAACGGTCGGCAACGTCAATTAGTTTTCCGCGAGAGCGGCTTTGGTGGTGTTGATCAGGTAGGAAGTTGAAACTAGGCAGCCGGAAAGTGACATGGAGGACGCCGAGGTGAGTCCAGCCCAATTACCACGGCCCCCAAATGGCAAACGTAAGACCAGGGATTTGAATATTGACAAATAGAGTCTTGAAGTCTGGACTGAACGTCACTCCTGCAAACTCGCGGTTCTCAAAGCCTTCAACAATATTCTGGGCCAATGTCCCGAGTTGGCCTGCCTGATTCATCACCCGCAGGTGAATGCTGACTCCGTTGTCTTCACATATCACGACGTTGCCCGTTCGATTCAGGCAGAGATTGTCTGGCATGTTAAGAAGCGAAGGCTCGCCAGGCTCAAAAAGCAAAGTCAAGACTCCATCACCCGACGCCGAGGGAACATACTCCCAAACCTGCCCGAGTTTTTTGTCGCCACCGCTAGTCGAGTCGAAGTAGATTCGTCCATTCCCATAAAGACAACCTTCCAGCCGGGCAAATGTTGTCCCGCCTGCGGCAATCCCCTGTTTGTAGACCGCAAGATCGTCTCTTTCAGCCTCCGCCGGATCTGGATTCGCAATATCGACCCAGGTGGCGCTCAAGTGAACGCCGGCTGTCTGTTGTGTTCGAGTATCGAGGTTTGGGCGGGATTTCACCGCCAACATTTGCAGCCGCCCTCCGGCTTCAAGTTTGCCCGTTCTTTTCGGAATGAACCGGTAGAAGCCGGCCGCCGGGCGGTCCTCTGTGAGATAGACGATTCCACTCTTCGGGTCGACAGCGACTGCTTCGTGCTGGAAGCGCCCCATAGCTTTCAACGGTTTTGGAGTTACGGGACTATCAGCAGCTGCGGGAACCTCGAAACAATAGCCGTGATGCTTTTCGAATCCGCCCTGGTCCTGCCCGCTCGCGTTTTTGAATCTCTCCGGTCCCAGCAGAGTTTCTTCACAGCTAATCCAACTATTCCACGGTGTGCGTCCCCCTGCGCAATTGATCAGTGTGCCGCTGAGGCTGACGAAGTCTTTTACCACCTCGCGAGTGACGGGATCGATTACCAGAGTAGTCGTGCCTCCCCCGGCAAGCGGGTCATAGGGGTTGGGACCGATAGCAATTCCTTGCTTTCCAACCGGGTAATTAACTTCGTGATTGCGAACCAGCCTAAGTTGTTTCTTAACCTGAAAGGCGGCCATTCCGTCGTGCGCGCGCGGCGTCGTTCGTCCATCAGACATCAACGCACCCGTTTTGCCCAGAACTGTGTACTGAAAGCCCTTCGGCAAGGCGAGCAACGTTTCACCGGTATTGTTAGTCTTTGTTGGGAATAGCGGACCGTAGTCTAGAGCGCCCGACGAGCGCGAAATGCCAACATCGCCGAACAACGCCGCCTGCCTGGCAAAGCCCCGAAAGACGAAAGCACCAGTGCCCGCAATTCCCGCTGTGAGAAGGAAATCTCTTCGAGGTATTCGACCCAACTTTGTGCTTCTCCTTATTGGCCTAACGGACTCTGACTAACGGCGAGTCTACCTGCGCAGTATTACGATTGCGTTAACTCGCCTGACAAGGAGCACGAATAGTAAAAGCAAATCGCGGAAGGAAGCAGGTGCCTTGCCACTTGCGCTTGCCTTGCGTCTTTGCGATGACCACCAGCTTGTGGGAGGACCACCGCACCAGTCACGAACCGCTTACGCGCGCTGCGATGCAGATTCTTGAAGATTGGCGAAGTGCCCCGCTGCCGCAAGGTTAACAGGGGGCGTGTAATCCTCGGGCAAATCGCCATTGTCTGCGCGCAAAAATTGCCAGGTGTTTGGTCGCAAGGTGGCGATTAGTTCTTTGCGGGTCTTAATCTTTATCGGCTTGCCAAGATAGATCTTGCCCATGCGGTGCAGCGTCTTCTCGGAGAGTGCGCCAGAGAACATCCACAGCGGCCAGGTAAAGTTTGGGCCGTTAAGACGACGCAGCTTGTAGAGCCACATTCCGATCGAACCTACGCGCCAGGCCGTCGGTCCCCACCAACTGTATTGGCCGGGACGAAGATTCATCTTCCAGCACTTCATCATCAACTGCCATTGCAAGGGTGTTAGCTGCCTGGTCTGGGTCACTCCCTTTGCCTTTTCCATCCGCGTGTCGTGAAGTGGCGTAAAAATCGAAGGAATGAGAAAAGCAAACAAACCACGACGTTCCATCTCGTAAATGAGGTCGAGAGTATCCATCACGTCCTCGTCGGTTTCGCCAGGATTACCGACAATCAAGGTCATCGCGGGAAACCAGTTGTTCTCGTTGAGGACGCGCAAACCTTCGAGCACTACGCTCGGCCAGTCGTCAATATGAAACGGTACGCCCTTGCTCGGCATGATCTGTTTCGCCATGCGCACTGAGCCAGTCTCCAATCCGATTAGGGGAGCCAGCGCCTTTTTCTCGGGATGGCTGCTCAAGTAAGGAAAGTGGATCGGACTCTTCGGTAACAACAAATCAGAGAGCTGCTTGATTAGCAACGGGTCTACTACTGCGGGCGCAATTGTGCTGTGGCTAAGAACATGTTGCTCGACGCCTGGCGTATTCACGATGTCGGAGTAAAGACCAATCAGAGCTTCGCGATTTGGAAAGTAAAACGGTGTGTCGGTGTGCACCTGGCCCCAAATGAACATGTCTTCGGTGGCCAAGGATATTTGCTTATTTCCGTCTCTCACGTTCGCACGCACCGCGTCCATGATCTTGTTTTTGGGAAGGTCGATCTGCGGATTCAAATCCGGCACGCAAAATTTGCAACGCCGGCCGCAACCAGTAGTCATCTCCACCACGCCAAACGTCGTGCGCGAGTCGGGAAACAAAATGCCCTCGCGATCCATTGGGTGTTTGACATCGATCTGACGCGGCAACACTTCCTGCCGAATTGCCTTACGAAACAACTCCAATGTATCAGTGGATTCACTGCGTCCTTCAACAACGCAGTCCACACTAAGTTCCTCAAAACTGTTAGTCTGAGTTATTTGCCAGCCGCCTGAGCCACCAACGATGACCTTAAAATTGTTGCGGTAAGGACTCGCTTTGATCGTCGCGAATAGCTCGCGAGAATAATGCGAATTGATCGGCATACGCGACGAGCCGAAGATTGACGTATAGACGCCGGCCGCAAAAGTGACACCCAGCGGATTGTGGGTTGAAACAGCTACAACGCGTGTACGCGGGCCAACGAACCTATGTAAGTCCTCGGGGAAACAGGCAACAATATCGTCGTGTGAATACTCCCTAAGCAAAGATGTCTCAACCAGTCGCACGCCAGCCGGCATGTAACTAGCTGATCCGTCTTCCTTCTTCTCGAGGTCACGCCATTTCGGGTACTTCCTGTTGATGACGCCTTCCATCCAGATAGGCAACGAAGCCATGGCCATCTGAATGAAGTAACCGGCGTGGTCAATCGCTTCGGTGAGTGGCGCCGTCAGCACAATTAGCCTGCCACCGTCTTTTGGCTCTTCATGCGCACCTTCCGCAACGACATTCTTGTTCCGCGACTTTCGGTGACCGTTGCCATTACCATTACCATTGCCATTTCCGTTGGGGCTAAGTTTCATCAAGTTTCTCCGGTATCAACTCTAAAAATGCGGAAAAGCGACTGTTCTTATCAGGGTGACGAACCAAACTATCTTTGGTTTAAGAGTGTTTGAAGCTTCTGGACGCACTCCTACCCTCTAACTGCTCTTCAAAACTGGACACACTACTGTAATTACTGAGGGAATTCAAGTGGAAAGCTGATGATTTGGTACATCACAAACCCACGCGCGACTACTCTAGTGCGCTATTTCGGACGCTTGAACCACGCTTCTATCTCATTGGCGTAGCCTGCATGGGATCCCGAGCTCTGGGTTTCACTTGAACGAGGTGTTAGCGAAACCAATTCCCAACCCTGATCGCCCAGTTGTTTCCACTTTGAGGGGGCATTAACGGGGCCAGGAAGCGCCTTGGAGTCCTCAAACCAGGCTGACCAACCGGCAACCCCTGCTCGACGCCTCCTGCCTCTGCCCCCGCCTCCTGCTCTGCCGCTGCCTCCTGCTCCCGCCGCCTCCTGCCTCTGCTCCGCCTCCTGCCCCTGGCCCCTGGCCCCTGCCTCCTGCCCCGCCTCCGCCCTGCCTCCTGCCCCTGCCTCCTCCTCCTGCCTCCTGCTCCTGCCTCCTGCTGCTGCCTCCTGTTTACTCTCGTCACTATCCGTGCTTACGGTTTCGAGACCGTAGGCAGCGTAGCGTTTCGCAGATCTTCTATCTCGCTGAGGATGCCGGCCACCAAAAACTCCGTAACTTTTCGACCTTTCTCGCGCGTAGCCAATGTCGGGTCGCCCCAGATTCCACTAGCAGAGTAGGTGCCCTCACCTTTCGGATCTCTCGTCAAACCTCTTCCGCGAGAAGGATGGTAGTCCTTTACCGCCTTCTTCATGTCAACATCGGCCGGGGCAATGTACAACATGATCGAAGTCTCAATCTCATCCGCGTGGGTGCCACCTTCCTGTTTGCTGACCAGCTTCTCCACCGGCTCGAGCATTTTCAGATCTGTGTAACGCGCAAGAATACCTTCTGCTGCCAGTAGTTCGGCTGCCGGCCTGAGGGCTCTCAAAGTGGAGATACCGGTGTTAAGAATGTAAAAACGGCGTGGGCCAAACCGCGCCAGACTGCGACAAATGTCGACCACCAGATCACGCGCAGTGTCGAGGCGCAGAGATGTAGAACCTGGATATTCAAGGAAGGCTGGATAGAAGTGATAGTTAATCGTGGGCGTGACAACCACTTCGGCCCGTCGCAGAACACGACCCTTCAAGTATTCGGCAATCAGGAAGTCATTCTTGAGTTTGAGGTGAGGGCCATGCTCTTTGGCTGCCGCGCCCAATGGAATGACTACCACTGTCTCAGGCGTCAGTATTTTCTCAGCCTCACGCCAGGTGAGATCTTCAAGCAGGATCGCTCTTGCACTCGACCTGTTTCTGCTTTGGGCGAAGGTGGTAAGTGGCAGTGTTATCGCCAGCGTAATAACTGCAAGCATTAACTTCATTAGGTTCCTCGCTCCTTGTGCGAGTTTGCAATTGTCGTCACCATTGCTTACTAAACGCAGATCTAAGCCAAAGGCCTGCTTACTCGTTGTCTAAAATCTCAAAGAGAGGCAGCTCAGCCCACCATCCATCTTCTGAAATTCGGACATGTCCAGGGCGGTCATCTCAAGACCCATTCCTCGCAACCTGTCTTCAAACATTGAACAACCCGCGGCCGTAAGCACACGTTCATTGACAACCACGCAGTTGGCAGCATACTCCTCCGCAGGGTCTACGCGAACGAGATCGTAGGCCGAAAACTCCGCGCGTTCCGCCAATGCCTCGCACACGACCAACCGGTTGCGGCCCAGATATGCGAGGCCACTCTTGAGATGAAGAATGCTATCGAGATCTCTGATATCCACGAAACTCGAAGTGTAATCAAAAGCACTAAGCAACGTAGCCAATTGCTGTGCTCCTGCCTCATTCGTGCGCTTAGAAATGCCTATGAAGAGGTGATTCTCCGCTTCACAGACATCGCCGCCGTCAAGCGTACCGGGACGTCGGATGGTATGCAATTTGGAATAGAATTGGGCCAACACACCTTTTATCTCGGTCACTTCTCCCACCCGGCTGGCCGCTCCGGGCTGGGTGAGGACGGCACAATGCCTGGTGAGTACCGCCGTATCCTCGACGAAAGTGGAGTCCGGGAAACGTGGATCGGCTTCGAGCCTTGTCAGCATCAGCCCACAGCTTTCCAGGGCTGCGCAGTAAGCTTCGTGTTGCTGAACCGCACGCAGGTAATCCGGAGCACCTAACGTGGCTCTGGTCTCGCCATCGCCAAAATTAGAGCAGGGCAGACGAACGATTGCTTTGGTAAACACGCCTACCTCGGTCGGAAACGTTTGCAGTGGGCCGAGTATAGCGCAGGTAAGCGGAGCGCAGCTTTACGAAGGGGTGCAGTGTAGCCATCAGGACCCTGCGAGCGTTACCGCCCGCAGGGTTGGCATTGTGCGAGCTCAAATGGCGCCGGTCCTAAACGACAGGCCTTCGCCCAGTGATTACGTTAATGAGCAGAACAACCAGCAACTTTTGTGCGCGAGATGGTCTAATGCGTTACAGATCGGTCAGGATTTGGTTGACTGGAATGTAAAGCAGTAGTACATTGCGGCGCGGAAATTCCCCGGCTCATCCTCGTTTACGTGCGACTCGCCTCGACAGCCTTGCGTTGAACGAATCTCTTCGTTGAACTATACGATTTGAGTCGTCTCAATTTCCTCAATGACCGCCGGAGCAACATTCCATGTCTCACATTATTTGTCGTTGCGTCACCACGTTAGTGCTAATTTGGTTTTTCTTTCCTGCATCTGCCGAAGCGCAACAGCCCTTGAACGTAGCTTTAGCGGCTAACGGAGCCACATCCAGTGCTTCGTCGTCTTATTCATACCCGCCATATAACCTCGTTCCCGCGAACGCAATCAACGGTGACCGCAAAGGAGTGAACTTTAGCTGGTGGACTGATGATACAAGTAACAACTATCCCGACTGGATGGAAGTTCAATTCTCGGCTGCGAAGAGTTTGACTCAGATTGATGTGATCGGGCTTCAACAGAACTACACCAACCCGGTAGAGCCGACGTTGGAGATGACCTCCAGTTACGCACTCACCGAGTTCGAGGTTCAGTACTGGACGGGAAGCAGTTGGACGGCCGTGCCCGGTGGCGTAGTTAGCGGTAACGATAAGGTCTGGAGGAGGTTTACTTTCACCCCACTGGTGACCAGCAAAATCAGGGTTTTTGTTAGCAATGTCGCTGGTGACAATCACAGTCAGATAGTAGAACTAGAGGCTTACGAAGCTATCAATGTGGCGCTGGCAGCAAATGGAGCGAACGCCAGCGCCTCCTCAACCTTCGGCGCACAGGCTCCGGCCCACGCAATCAATGGTGACCGCAAGGGATTGAGTTCTGCTTGGTGGGCCGACAATACGAGTAGCGTCTATCCTGACTGGATTCAGGTGGACTTTGCCGGCACCAAGACGATCAATGAGATCGATGTCTTCGGATTGCAACAGAACCCCAGCAACCCAGTGGAGCCGACGCTGACCATGACCTCCAGTTACGCCCTGACTAACTTCGAGGTGCAATACTGGACGGGCACTGCCTGGGCGGCAGTGCCGGGCGGCGCTGTTATCGGCAACGATAAGGTCTGGCGCAAATTCACGTTTGCGGCGCTGACAACCAGCAAGATCCGGGTTTTTGTAACTAATGTGGCTGGGGACAATCGCAGCCAGGTCGTGGAGCTGGAGGCATACGGCGCGGCAGTTCCGTCAGCCGGGCCTGATTCCAATGTTGCTCGCCTTGAGCCAAATAACCGCACAGGTGCCAACGGTGACGATCCGCTCTCGCGCAATTTCAACTGGAGTGTGCCACTGATTCAGCTACCGGGCCGAGCTGGTTTGGATCTCGGTTTATCCCTTAGCTACAACTCTCTAGTTTGGACAAAGTACAATTCCTCCAATTCATTTGACGATGATCGCGGTTTTCCAAGTCCTGGGTTCCGCTTAGGCTTTCCTGTCATTCAGCCACCATACTTCAACTCGGAGGTAGGCAAGTATGCCTATCTGCTCATCACGCCCGATGGCGAGCGAGTCGAGTTGCGTCAAGTCGGCACAACTCTGCTATATGAGGCCGGTGACTCCTCGTATCTGCTTCTGGATACGGGTGCGATGATTTTGCGTTCGACAGATGGAACGCAGCTCACATTCAGGTGGCAAGGCTTTGACTATCAGTGTACCGAGATCAAGGATCGCAACGGCAACTTCATCACGATTAACTACACGGCAACCGGGCAGTTGGATACGGTGGTTGACACCCTCAACCGTACCATTAAGTTTAATTACGAAAACGGCTATCTCAAGACGATCAGCCAAACCTGGACTGTTAATAGTGCGCCCGTGACGCACACTTGGGCAACATTCGATTACCTCAATCCCAACCTAAGCATGCAGACAAACTTTCCTGGTTTGACGGTTAACGGCCCACCAAACGGCTCGACAATAAAGGTGCTTTCCAAAGTCACCTTCAACGACGCCTCTCACTTCGACTTCGACTACACATCCTGGGGACAAGTCTGGAAGATCAGTCAGTATGCCGATGGCAACCCTAACGACCATTTGCTCAATTACCGTTCTTACAATCTGCCGCTCACCGCGAGTTCAGCTCAGAGCGATTGCCCGCGCTTCACTGAGCGGCGCGATTGGGCCAGGTATTGGAATGGTGACACGAATGGGACGCCAACCGCTAACGAGGAAGCGATAACGAGCTTTATCGTGCCTGTCGCGTCAAGCTGGACGATGCCTGATGGTACACCGCAAACAGGCACACTGGCTCAAGTAACGGTGGCTGACAGCACATCGCAAAAAACTACGCAAAAGATCTATTACGCCGGCACGGCGGGAACATCGTCTGGTTGGCAGCGTCGCTTGCCTAAACTTGTCGAAACTTACGACAGCGCAAACACCTTACAGCGACAATCAGCCACGACCTGGGAGCAGGATACCAATGTTCCTTATCAGCTTAACCCGCGTGTTACGGAAACAAACATTTACGACCCGTCCGGCAATCGGAAGCGGACGCAATTCACATATCAGCAGTTCACGTTTGCGAATGGCACGAGTTGCTTTCTGCCGCAGGACATTTACGAGTACCAGGCAAACGCCACAACCAAGTTGCGCAGCACACGCACGAGCTACAACACTCTCTCGGACTACACCAACCGCCGCATTATCGGTTTAGTAAGCGAGAAGAATGTCTACGAGGGGGATGTTGGCGGAACGCTGATGTCGAAAGTTGGCTTTGAGTATGATCAAACAGGGGAAGGCACGGACGCTCCCGTGCAACACGACAACGCATCGTACGGTACGGGTTTTTTAGTCGGCAGGGGTAATCTAACAAGTGTGAAACGCTACGATGTCGTCAACACTTCGCAGTCTGTGCCTTCAACCATGACGTACAACACGGCAGGTTCAGTCGTGCAGACAACGGATCCCTCCAGTCACTCGGTAACACTGAGTTACACCGACAAATTTGCGCAAAATGGGATTGATCTTGATTCACCCCTGTCATTTGCAACATTGGCGTATCCGACTACCGTGACCGATGCAGATGGGTATTCCTCCAGCATTCGGTATAACTACGACTTCGGAGGGCAGACGTGGAAGCAAACGCCACTGCCCAATACCATTGTGAACACGGCTGGCCCCAGGCAAAAGATCTCGTATGACAGCGTTGGCCGTGTTGAGCAGATGACTAACCTGGAGAACAATGCCTACACCCAATTCAACTATGGGCCGAACTATGTTGAGAGCTTTACCACAGTAAACAACTTGGCTAATGAAGCACGTTCCCTCCAGATTTTCGATGGCGCGGGTCGTGTAATCGCAAAAGCGAGCAATCACCCTACCATCAGTGGCGGCGGCTCCAGCGGTCAGCGAATCTACTACGATGTTCTGGGTCGAGCCATTAGTCAGTCGAATCCGACTGACACGAGTGTCGCAAGCACAACCGGCATCCCAATTCAGCCTTATGAGTGGCAAGCTACGGGCGACGATGCGACGGCGGGATGGGTTTACACCCTGCTAAGCTACGACTGGAAAGGAAGGCCGTTGATTACTACTAACCCAAGCATCACCGGCATTCCCTCTGAGACAACGACAAAGGAAGCGAGCTATGCGGGCTGTGGCTGTGCGGGCGGTGAGGTTGTTACGTTAACTGATGAAGGAACTATTGACGCTGGAGTTGCGAAGCGCCGGCAGCTGAAGATCTACAGTGACGTGCTGGGACGAACGGTTAAGACGGAGCTACTTAACTGGCAGGGCGGCACTGTCTATTCCGCAACGGTTAACACTTATAATGCCCGCAATCAGGTTACACAGGTGAGACAGTACGCTGGGCCGGAAGGAAGCGGTACGTATCAGGACACCACAATGACGTACGACGGCCACGGCCGCCTTTGGAAACGTCACGTTCCTGAACAGCAGGTCGATCCAAATAATAGCAGCTCAACTGATCACACCACTTGGGAATACTTCGATGATGACACAACTAAAAAGATTACAGACGCTCGCGGCGCTTCGCAAACTTTCGGCTACAACAACCGTCATCTGGTAAACACTGTCGCTTACGCTGCGCCTTCTCCGATTCCAACTCCTAGCCCCGTAACTTACGATTACGACGCGGCGGGCAACCGGATTTCGATGGCCGATGGCTCAGGCAATACAACTTATGTTTACAACTCGCTCTCTCAGCTTGAGTCTGAGACGCGGCAATTCAGTGGACCGGGTGCTCCTCCAGGCACTTACACGCTGAGTTACGTTTACAACTTTGCCGGCGAGTTAAAGAAGATTACCGACCCAACCAACGCGACAATCAATTACAATTATGATGCGATGGGGAGGATGATCGGCATTACTGGCGAAAACACTCTTTACAATGGCGTTTCGCAGTATGCCTCTGGCCTCGCCTACCGCGCCTGGGGCGGGCTCAAGTCGATGGCTTACGGCAACACGACGAGCCTGTCGCTGAGTTACAACCAGCGCGGCCTGGTCACACACTATTCGGTCGACGGCGTGAAGCTTTCGGGGACAACTCAGATTGTGCCGGAAGGCGGTGACTTCCAATACTACGCAGATGGTCAGCCAAGATTCGCCAGCGATTTGCGCACGGATGCAACAGCTTTCGGGCTTCACGATCGCGCTTACTCCTTCGACCACGTGGGCCGACTCAAAGATGCCTATTCGGGGACCGAAGCGAGGGATTTCGTTAACGGCGTCAACTCAGGGATCTTTGATGGAGCTTTCCGGCAGACTTCTGGCTACGACGCTTGGGGAAATCTGACTAGTCGCACGGGCCGTTTCTGGAGCCTGGATGACAACAGCAGCGATTCCTACAACAGTCAGAATCGCAACCCATCATGGGAGTACGACGCGGATGGACGACTAGTCTCGCGCAACGAGCCTTCACTGAACGGGCTTGCTTACCAACCTCTTCGCTTCACCTACGAGGCTGCTGGTCGTCGTGTGCAGTCAACGCAAACGACGAGCAGGCATCACCCTAACCCAAACGTCAATATCATCTTCACGACGGTTAGGACCAGGACTGAAACCTATGATGGCGACGGGGTGGGCGTGAAGTCGGCGACGACTTCGCAGACGAACGGCGGCACGATCGTGACCACCTCTACCTTCTACTTGCGCTCGACGGTGCTGGGCGGGCGCACGATTTCTGAATATGACGCGGCAGGCATCAGGCAAAAGGCTTACGTCTTCGCCGGGGGAGAACTGCTCGCGGAGCAACAGCGGCTCCTCGATGGCACGACCCGCCTGCTATGGCAGCACATCAACCCGCTCACTGGGGACGGACTCAACACTGATGTTCAGGGCATGAGCTTCGCCCGGGCTACGCTCGACCCCACGGGTGTCGATTTGGGCGACAACGATCCCTTCCCAATCGAGGGAGGCGGAGGCGGAGAAGGCGAGGGGTTGAGCCAGTCTGGCATCGACGCCATGGTGGCGCAGTTGATCCCGGGCTTTGGCGGGCCGCAGGTTAAATTAGACGGCTTTATCACGAGTCCGCACCTCGCATTCTCAGCCCTATCGATAGGGGCCGCCGAGTTCGCTCCATCGCAGATGTATGTTGGCATCTATAGCCGCAGCCAGGGCAGATATGTGGGATTGGCGAGGTGGGATGCAAACGCTGCCGCAGCGGGTGTGGGCGTCGGAACTCGCGGGCTCCACGGATTGGACAATAGAGGTCACAACACCGGCTGGGTGTGGGTAGGTCAAACCTTCTCGACCCAAAATGGGGTAGGCGGCATAAGTGTTGGTGGAACTTGGCATACTCTTGGGGATTACGGTTACTCGCCAAGATACGCAATGGGGGGTAACCCGCAGAACTCCCGCATTCGCGACGTTACTCCCATTCTGAACAAGATACGTTTCCTTGGCGACAACGTTAACAAGCCTGAGTTGAAAAGCATGCTTCAGTCGCGCCTGATGCTGCTCCTCACCAAGGGCTGTGCCGAGGCTTTTAAGCGGGCAGGTTTGGCAACTCCGGAAGAAATCATCAACAAGGGCTACACAATAGCCTCTAGTCCGCTTCTGAACGACCCGTCTAATAACGACACCCTTGGCATTTCCGAATCGATTCGTCGAGAGGCCGTTAAGAGTCAAGCACCTGCACAAACAATAAGACCCCAGTTCACCTCGAAAGGCCCGATCACTTTCTTTAGAGCAGAAGCATTCGCTGATCTGGATTACTTGGACGAGGCTGTTGCCCATGAGTTCATACATGCCGCAGCAGTTGATAAGTTTCCTCTCTGGGGCTACAGCCTGGGTCGAGGTCATGACCTCTCGGGCTATGAGCATTATCAGGACATCATCGCTAACTGCCGCTATTGGCGCTGACGAGTATTTAGCTATGCAAGCCCGTACACAGACAATTGGAATTCAGAGGAGACCACTGGACCAGACGGTCATCTTAGCCTTGGCATTAATACTTGCTCAGGCCAGCGTGATGTATACCTGTTACTGGGCAGGGCACACTGAAGGAGTGCGCGAAAGCGGCGGATTTGTTACTGAGTTTCCATATACGCTGAGTGGTTTCCACATTGTGATTTCGTTTTGTCTGGGCATTTGTGTTGTAGGCCTGTGGTGTCGTGGACGTTGGGGCTTGGTCCTTTCTTCGGTGGGGTTAATTGGCCTTTGTTTAACTTATGGCTACTGGCATTGTCGGACCCTTGAATATCTTAGCGAGTTGCGAGACAACCCTGGGTTGTATAGACGGGTTCAAGAAGAAACCGGATTCTTTCACGGGGCAACTAAATGGGATTTTGTTGTGTTGTTTGGAATAGGGCTCTTGCTCTTGTGGCACGTTGTCAGGTTGCTCAAGACGATTCTCGAAAGAAGGAGGGATTCGGCAGGGTCGGGCGGGCCTACGAGTACGACTTCGTCTGCGAGCTTTCTGTAATGACAACCGCAGAATACCGGAGAGCTGCGAGTACTGGACGAAGCACAGAACCGAGTCACGGCTAACTACGATACTTGCCGCAATCGAGTGTTTGGAAATTCCCAGACGTTTGCCGACAGAAACATCATCGGTA
>JBOGOU010000324.1:0-17199 GCA_050748205.1 Pyrinomonadaceae bacterium
CGCCCTAATAACTCACTCTCTCAATTATTTATCTACTGGCTTATTTGTTTTTTACTTTCGACTTTCGGTCAGGTCTGTTCCGTGGGTAGTGGGTCATTTTCAATGTTGAACATTTAGAAGACGCCACAAGTGAATCACTAAGCGCACAACTGCGACAAGAAACAACACAAGCGTTGCACCAAGAAGCAACACGAGCATTATCTTGGCGAAGCGATCAATAACCTTACTATGGGAAATGCCCTTTGCTTCGAGACCAGCAAAGAATCTCCGACCCTCTGGAATATCACTTAGGGGATCATTCTCAATGTTCTCGCCAATATTCTTTGGTCGCTTAATGGCCGGACGATGTTGTATATCGCCGACCCAAAAAATGTATGTGAAGCCCGCAGCCAAGAAGGTCACGAGGCACTCCAAGAACGGAGCCTCGCTATGCACCCAAGCAAAAGCGGCAGCGAGAGCTGCGTATATCACTCCCCAGCTTCCAAGCAACTTGAGACGATACTCGGATGCAAACCGATGTTCATCAAACATGTGCTTGTACAGTTCTTCTGTTGAGATTGGCATGGCGTCACCTCGTTAGGAAGAAGCACGCGATTATCGTGGTTGATAAGACAGATTGATTATGAACTTGGCTGGTCTAACAATGCAACAACATCCTCAATAGACCACAGTTTCTTGCTGACGCCAGCGGCCATTGCCGGAGTACATCTTAGGGTCTGGTGAATTCTCACAAAGTTGTAATACATGAAGTGAAGGGCAACCGCGTGAGCAAGGTTTTCAACCTTCTTTGAGAAGCCGTTTGTTAGGCGGGTGAAGCGACGCATAGACATACGCATCGTGAGGTTCTGGCGTTCAACGTAAGAGGTTGAGATGTGTTTCGGATCAGGATCGCCGCTAACGAACTTTGGTTTGCAGTCAACGCATTCGGCGGGGCTGTATCGTGTTTCATCTTGCGAGTGACCATAGACTTTGATCAGCATCGCATAATCAATCTCACAACCGAATGAGCCTTCTACGGCTTCCAAGTACGGGCGATGACCGTCAGTAGTAAGTTGTACGCGGTTCGCAAGGCGCGAAGCCAAGTCGCTAATAAACTCAACGGCGGCTGGGGTGTCACGTCGGCCAAGATGCCAGCAAGGAACTAACTTTGTGTCGGCGCAAATTGCTGTCCAAGTATAAACGTCACCATAGCCAAACTCATTCTGCAATTCGTCCGGCACGTTCTTTTGCTTGGCATAGCAGAACGACCAGATTTCGTCAGCTTGTATCCGTTTGCAAGGTAGGTTCTGAAAAGCCTTGTCCTGATATGCCGCGCAAGCCTCGCCGACATCCGCCAGCAGCTTAGTGACCGTGTTCTTAGATACTCCGGTCATACGAACAATAGAGCGGATCGAATTGCCCTCGACTAGAGCGGCGATAATGGCGGCGCGGCGTTTGGTGGATAGCTTGTTCATGAGCAGTATTATATGCTTGACCGCTCACGCATGTCAAGCTAAATGAGGCGATAACACATCTTTTTAGGGTCACTCGTTTGGGCTCAATAGCTCGTCCTCCTCCAACGGTAACGGTAATGCGTCATCACTCCGCTCAACCGTTTGGCCGTTATCTCCCTCGTCTCCCTCGTCTGGAGTTTCACCTTCGGCGGTCGGCTTGCCCTTCTTCCCCCTTTGGACGTGGGGATAGAACTCAAGCAGACCATAGTGATCCGGCCCTACCTTCGCTACGTCTAGAGTGCTCCTTCCCAAGGACACGCGAAGTTTCTCTAAAGAGTTGACCGTAACTCCCCCAGCACGGACAGCGGCCACGATCTCATCAAAGCCAGCTGGCTTCCCCTTCTTTTTCAGGTAACGTTTTGCAGCCTTTAGAGGATTTATTCCGTAGAACTCGCCTGGCTGTACGATAGTTACCGACTCTAGGGCGAAAGCTGCCGCTAAAGACGTGTTAGGCGCACCTATTAGCCCCTCCATTGTATTAAGAGCCGAATGCAGCTTAAGGATGGCCTCCATTTTGGGGTCTTCCTTAATTTCCTCGATACTTGCAGCTAGCTGCTCCCTTAGTTCGTCAATCGCAGCATTTAGTTTATCTTTCATTTGGTAACCCTCCCTTGAACACAGAGTGTAGAGCGGCACGGAAGCTATGTCAAGTAAGATGTGAGCAAACTTAGTAGACAGAGAATGCTGGATTTGATAGAATTCCAATAGCTTGATAAATAGGGGTTTAGACCTAATTAGCAAAATGCGGCGAAGTACGATGGCAGAGACTGACGATACATTGGTAAGCGCCGCGGTTACACTAAAAAGTAGTTGACGGAGGGTAACTTTATGATACCTTTGCACTTGCGAGGCATACACTCGCACCAAAAGAGCATCAAAGATATGGCTGGACGACCGTCTAGAGCCGAGTTACTTGAACTGGCGCGGCAGAGGATCAGAGCCGAGCGTTATTCTGCTATCCCCGCAGTAAGGGATCAGATTGCAAGGCTCAAAGAATCTAAGCTCCGCGCTGCAGACGAAGACGGCCGTGATGAGCTTCCGACCACTAGTATCTTTGATTTAACTAGGGTGATTCTCGATACGTCTTGTCGGGTGACTGATGATAGCTCTAGCAAGTGCTGGGAAGTCACATTCGAGGGGCCAGACTTAGTAGGTAACCCCTTGAAAGTGATGGCAATCCTCTCAAAGGACGAAAACGGCGTGCTAATTATAACGTCATTTCAGCCGATGATACGTTCGACACCCTGAAAAGGGAGCAAAACAATGATCTGCCCAAAGTGTGAAATAGAAATGAAGAAAGTACCCGGAGATTACCATTTCACGGAGAGTGGGCTAGACAACGCTTACCTAACCGATTCGTTGTTTGAATGTTCGGAATGCGGAATGGACCTGGCCTTGTTTCCGAATCCCGAAGAGTTTACTCAAGCGGTAGTACATTTCCTGATTCACCATCAAAAGGAAAGATTGAATGGGGATCAGATACTTTTCCTTCGCAAGGCGATGGGACTAACTGGGGCCGCTCTGGCTGAATTCTTGGACAAGCCTCGTGGGGAGATTTCACGATGGGAAAATGGTCGGGCATTTATAAGCCCTCTCCTAGATATGAGATTGCGCGTTGAGGCCGCTAGGCGTCTCCTCTCGCCTCAAGAGGCGCGAGAGGCTGAACTTGCGGTTGCTGACACCCTCCTGCACACATACAAGGAAACGACCGCGTCTCAGCAAATTACTCTTAGACGATCTTGGAATGTAGTTGTGCCGGAGCTTGCGGCAACGGCTTAATCCTTCCCCGACCATCTAGCCCTTGCTGCCTTCTTGGCGATTGCTTTACGTTTTCTAGGCGAGAGTTTCTCGGCTCTCGCCTTTCCACCCTTTAACCCACCCATCCGTCCGAGAGCGACGGCAGCAGGGTTCTTTTCCGGCTGTGCTTCGGCTTCTTGGGTAACTTGATCGACAATGGACTTGGCGAGACGGTTTATATCTGTGCTTGAGCGTTTAGGCATAACCGAAGTATGCCACAACTCAGAATCAGGTGGGAATAATTCTTAAATGTTTAAACTTGTAAATGACCCACTACCCGTCCGTGGGCGCCTTTCAGTCCGATCAAACCCACCAACCGCCGGCGGCCGACCTCCGGTTCATGTATTAGACGCCAGGACTCTCAAGATCGTTCCTTATACGGTTGGATGAGTTATGGCCAAATGCACCACGACTCTCAAGATCGTTCCCCTTGGAGCGTAAGTGCGCGCATGATAACGTGCCGGGCAGACTCCGGGACGTTTCCATGAACTCAATCGCAGGTTTCATTCTTGTTGGTGGGTCATCAAGACGAATGGGCACTGACAAAGCGCAATTGTTGGTCGCCGGC
Organism: Pyrinomonadaceae bacterium; assembly: GCA_050748205.1. Taxonomy (GTDB): domain Bacteria; phylum Acidobacteriota; class Blastocatellia; order Pyrinomonadales; family Pyrinomonadaceae; genus PSRF01. The sequence goes on from JBOGOU010000324.1 coordinate 3,859, forward strand.
CAGACCTTCGCACAACGCATCGCTGAGGAAATGTCTAAGGTTGTGGATTCAGTAACTCTGGTGGGAAGGGATTTGGAAAAATTACACCCGCAGCTACCAAGCGTACCTGATGTTTATGAGAAATGGGGTGCCTTGGGCGGTGTACACGGGGCGCTTTCTGCCTGCCCGTCGTCCTGGGCTTTAATCGTTGCCTGTGATCTTCCGTTCGTAACAGCTGCTCTATTTGGACATCTGGCAGCCTTGCGCGACGGTCAAGAAGCTGTTGCGCCGATACAGAACGATGGACTTCCGCAGCCACTATGCGCCCTCTACGCACGAACTCCCTGCCTGGATGTCGCCGACCAGTTGATTAAAACTGGCGAACGAAAACCCATTGCTCTGCTACAATCGGTCCGCACTCGGTGGGTACCATTTGAAGAACTCGGAGCTTTGACGGGCGCGCAACATTTTTTTGATAACGTCAACACGCCTCAAGACTATGAACATGTAATTCGGAAAGGGGAGGTAGTACGACTCGAAGGCGGGATTGAGTAATTTGATCCTACCCTTCATCCCTCATCTTGTAGCCATGCCCTCCCGACGAACACTAGGCAAGAAGTTCTTTAAGTCGCTTCTTCCAATTCTGTTGGTGCTGACAGTGGCGCTGGTCGTGGCGCTTTCCTTCATCATCTACGGAGTTACCCGGCCGCCGAGCCGGGCTTACCTTGTCACGCCGCAGGGGTTCTCTCAGCTTAGTGGTCCGATTCTCAGAGTTGTTGAGCAAACCTGGCGAAACCGCGACGGAACAATTGCGCGAGGCTGGCTGCTTCGGGGTGCGGAAGGAGCACCTGCCGTCGTACTCTCGCACCGCTATGGCGCCGACCGCTCCTGGCTCTTAAATCTGGGCGTCAAAATAAACGAGACTACGAACTTCACAATTCTCTGGTCAGATCTCCGAGGCCACGGATTAGATCCACCAGTGCGTTGGACGTCGTTCGGCGGGCGCGAAAGCGACGATCTCCTGGCAGCGATCGACTACTTGCGCGGCTTAAAAACCACAGAGGGTCGGAAACTGATAGGAGATAATGTCGGCCTCTACGGAGTCGAGCTAGGCGCATATGCTTCCTTGTTAACCGCGAGCAAGGATCCGGGTGTGCGCGTTCTTGCTATCGATTCAGTACCCCGGAACGCCGATGAACTATTGGAAGCCGCGGTGAAAGAGGATTTGGGAGTCAGTTTGCGTCCCCTGGTGGCACTCACACGCCTGGCAACACGAGTATACTTTCTCGGTCGCTATGAAAATCGTAATTCGTGCGAAATTGCTGCTTCGCTTCAGACTCAGCGCGTTCTTCTGCTGTCTGGACCGGATGCGGGCTATCTTCGTGATTCGACCATTGCCCTGGCGCGTTGCTTTCCTAACCCCGGAAGCGTTGAAGTTAAGACCGACCTGCCGCTGACTGGTTTCCGTCTCCCTTCGGCAACAGGAGAACAGGGCGAGGGATATGATCGTCAGGTGATCGACTTCCTCGATAGGAACTTGCGCTAAGAGGCGCCCTCACGGTCAACGCGCTGACAGAGCAAGCAGTGCCACTCGCCCATTATTTCCCAATAGATCGGCTCGAGCCTCCTTCAGGTCAGTTAACTGGTGGACATACTCGACTGGCACCACAATGAGGACCGGTCCGTTTTGCTTTTTGGCAGCTTCTAAAACCTCGAAAGCCCCTTCTAACTTCATAGGATCGCCATCGGCGGCATAAACCACGCGGCCGGCGGCGTAGAATTCGAGCGAACGGTTTATCTCGTGAAGCGCGTAAACCGGGGCCGAACCGTAGCCTCGGGCATTCGCGATTTGGATGAGGTCTTTTACCGACTCCCGTTCAGCAAGTCCGCGTAAACCACAATTTAGAGCAATCAAAACGGCGGCGAGTGTGGCGCAGATAATCGCTGACGAGACAGGCCTTCGTCTTTGCGGAAAGCAAAGGCACGCTAGCGCAGCTATAGTCAGAGGAGCAGCAATCAATACCGCGCACCACGTGGAAAGACTTCCACTGCTGCGCACATAGAGGACACCGCCAATAACGAATAAGGCGAGCACTGCGCCCGTGGCTCGCACTGCCCGCCGTCCCGCCTCGACACGTCCTGAAACGTATCCCGCGAGAAATGGACCTGCAATCAACGCTGCGGCTGGCAAAACTGGAACAATGTATCCCGGGAGCTTTGAGCCGGAAAAAGAAAAGAAGGCAAGCGGCATCAGCAACCAGGCCAGCGCGAATACTCGCTGTTTGTCGAGAGCATCAGCGCCGCGCAGTTTCAGCGTTCTCGCTCTAATTAGCGCTTCCACTAGAAACGCTGTCCATGGCAACGACAAAGGAATGATAATTAGGAGATAGAAATAGAACGGCTGTGGATGGTGATACTTATTAGAGAGATAACGGGCGAAATGGTGCTGAATGAAGAATTCATCAACAAACAACCAGCCATGTCGAGCGATCACCGGCACGTACCAGACCGCTGATACTGCGAGAGCCAGCGGTAGCCCCCACACGAGAGTCAAGAGGAAATGCTTAGCCGGGAATTCCCGACGCAACAGTTGATACGTTCCGATCACTCCGAAGGGAATGATCAGGCCAATCAGTCCTTTTGCCAGGAGAGATAGTCCAATGAAGCAATAAAACCCTGCCAGCAGCGCGCGACGTTGTTTCTCGTTTTCTGCAAACTCCGACACAAGAAAAAAACTCAGCGACCAGGTTATTGTCATAGTGACGACGATGTCGAAGCCAACTCCCCGCGAGAAAACGATGAGGCCGAGAGTAGTGGCCGCAGTAATCGCGCTCCAGGCCCCGAGCGCGTTTATTTCGTGATCCAGGCTGGCACGGCAGGCTCGTCGTCCAACCCAAAAGACAGCGAGAACGGTCAGCACTCCAGACACGGCAGGACCAAGGCGAGCTGCCCACTCATTAATGCCGAACAGTCGGAAGCTGGCCATCATCATCCAGTAGAGCAATGGTGGTTTCTCGAACCACGTGCGGCCGCCCAGGGTGGGAGTGATCAAATCGCGGCGAAGGAACATCTCGCGTGCGACTTCCGTATAGCGGGGCTCATCGGGACCGACGAAGGGTATTTGACCAAGACCGTAAAAATAGAAGGCGATGACGGCGAGAAATAGTAGAAGCCAGACACGCTTGGCAAGCGTTAAAGATTGCAAGTATAGTCGCTCCGCAAAAGCAATGGGTGGACAGTAACCACTAGTTAGTGGTCAGTCGTTAGTGGTCAGTCGTTAGTGGTCAGTTGTCAGCGATTCATTGTCAGTTGTGTCGAATTATGGTTGAGCGGACGAGTATCGTCGAAACGAGCTTCACATTCAAACTGCCAAATTCTGAACCCAAGACCAACCGCTGTCTACTGACCACTACTGACTACGGACCACTGACCGGTTATCGCTGGCTAAGTAATAGAAAATAGCCGGTTCCAAACAATTCATATGTTGCAAACAGCAGTCATCGGCGTGGGCCACCTCGGACGACAGCATGCTCGTCTTCACGCAGCGCTCTCGGCCGAAGGTCTTATGAAATTCAGCTGGGTTTGTGATCTAAATGAGCAGACCGCACTTACGGTTGCCTCGGAGAGAGCGGTTGAGTGGACTCCGGACTGGCGCGAGTTGATCGGGCGAGTCGATGCGGTAAGCCTTGCAGTGCCCACTGAGTCTCATTGCGAGATCGCTTGTGGCTTGTTGGAAGCGGGAATTCACGTTCTGGTTGAAAAGCCAATCTCGCGAACGTTGGCGGAGGCGGAACGTATGATCCAGGCAGCGGAGAAAGGTAATGGTCTTCTCCAAATCGGGCATTTAGAGCGCTTTAATCCCGCGCTCGTCGCTTTGCGTCCACACGTTCGTAACCCTGTCTACTTTGAGATTCACCGAGTGGGAGAGTTCACCGCCAGGTCCCTCGATATCGATGTGGTGCTGGATCTCATGATTCACGATCTTGACATAGTGCAGTGGCTGGTCGGCGAAGACGTCCAGGTCACTGAACTTCACGCGGTCGGGATTCCCATATTGACAAACAAAGTAGACGCGGCGAATGCGCGATTGGAATTCTCATCCGGTGCGGTGGCCAACATCACTTCGTCACGAGTGGGCACGGAAAAGATTCGCAAGATGCGCTTCTTTCAACCTCATGACTACGTCGCCGTGGACTACACCACAAAACGTGCTTCCGTAAGCAGTCTCGCGCCACCAACGGCCGATGGGGCGTGGCCTGGTGTGCATGTTCGGAATCTTGATGTGATCGACATTGAGCCTCTGCGTGCGGAAGTAATTGCGTTTATCGAATCCGCAAGCCAGGGGTTGCCGTCTCCGGTTTCCGGGACGGATGGCCGAAATGCTCTCGCACTTGCTTTGCGCGCCCTGGAACGAATAGAGGAACATACTGTGAAGGTGCAGCTTAACGCAGTCGGCAAGCCCGTTCGGGCACAGGGTGATTAACCGTATGGCTGGCGCTTTCCAATGCTAAGAACGCGATCGCAAATTTGAGCAATGGTGACCGAGCCACAGCCAGAACCAGGCATCTCTGGCTTTCTCGCTGAGCGCGTCGCGACCGGCGATTTTCCCTCTGCCGTCTATGTCGTGTCACAGGGGGAGCGGATCGTTTTGGCAGACGCTCTCGGGCATTCCGTCGTCGATCCATATCGCATTACGGCGTCCGTCGACACTATCTACGATCTGGCGTCGCTGACCAAGCCCTTCGTTACCGGCCTTCTCTGTGCGCGTCGCGCCGAGGTCGGCGAGTTAACCCTCGACAGCGCGGTTGCCCATTACCTTCCAGAATTTGATCGGACCGACAAGCAGATGATTACGGTGCGACAACTCCTGACGCACACCTCAGGACTTCCCGCATGGAGACCGTTGTACATCCTGGCGGAAGGCGAGCGTGACAGGGCCATCGGAGTTATCGCCAACGAAGAGTTGGAATATCAACCGGGCACGCGGGTGATCTATAGCGATCTGGGTTTCATTGCGCTGGGCTTCTTGCTTGAACGATATGCTGTGAAAGGGCTGGCGCAATTGGCCCACGACGAGATCATCGAGCCTCTGGGTTTGCAACACACTTTCTTTAATCCCGAGATTGCCATGCAGACTGGCATCGCTGCTTGCGAGACTGGCAATGCTTACGAAAGGAATACGAGTCGGGAATCAGGAATGGCCGAGTATACCAATTGGCGAGAGAACCTGATCTGGGGGGAAGTGCACGATGGCAACGCGCACTTTCTTGGCGGAGCAGCAGGTCATGCGGGTCTTTTCTCAACTGCACGCGAGACGAGGCAGCTCGCAACACAATTCCTGGCAAGTCAAAGCCGTATGCTCAGGCCGCCGACATGTGATCTCTTTAGAACGAATCTGACTGAAGGCCTCTACGAGGCACGTTCTATCGCCTGGCAACTAGCGGCAACACCAGGATCAGCTGCGGGGCCATCGTTGCCGTCGGACAGTTTCGGCCACAGTGGTTTCACGGGCACAAGTTGCTGGATCGATCCGCATCGAGAGCGTGTATTTGTTTTGCTTACCAACCGCACTCACGCTCGCACGACTCCCTTCGTCAACATCAATAGTGTGCGACGCGAATTTCATAACCGGGCTGTTGCGGCATTGGATCAGATGTGATCGTGACAGTAAGGATAAGTTAGGTCCGGAGAAATGAATTTCCATTTTTCATTTTCCATTTATCATTCGCGGATTTTCCATTTTCTATTATTTTCTATTTATCATCTGGCTAGGTTAGCCCCAGAACTCGTACGTCCTGAAGGCTGGGTCGTGTCTGGTAGTACGGTGAAGGACGACAACCCGACTGCAACGCGGTCACCGACTTCGAGTCTCATGGCGGTGGTTTCGGGTTTTGGACGAGTTGCCATGATTGGTTTCGTGCTGTGGCTCTCCGGGGCTTCGGTGGTCAGATAGAAAGGCGTCTCGTTGGTTTCGCAAGCACCTAACTCCGAAAGATCGACGCGCACACTGATGCGTTCGTAAGCACCCACGAAACTCTTTTCTTCGACGATTCCATTCGCGATACAAGAATGATTGGGAGGAAGTTCTCCGGATCGGCTCAGGGAAACATCTTCGGGCCGAAAAACCAGTTTCACTTTCTGGCCGTCGCGAAACCGCGTGGCATCCGCTCGCAAAGGCACCGTGGCAGAGCCAACCTCAATATTGGAGCCGCGAATAACGCCCGGAAGCAGGTTGGCTGCACCGAGAAAGGTGGCCACATACTCGGTGGCGGGATTGGTGTAGACCTCGTACGGCGTTCCAATCTGTTCGATATGGCCCACATTTATCACGGCAATCCGATCTCCCAGCTCCAGCGCTTCTTCCTGATCATGCGTGATAAATATTGCGGGCACATTGACCTTTTTCAGCAGTGCTTTTATCTCCCGACGCAGGTGAACCCGCGTTTGGGCGTCAAGGGCGCCGAATGGTTCATCAAAGAGCAAGACTTCTGGCTTGTAAGCAAGCGTGCGCGCGATGGCTACTCGTTGTTGCTGGCCACCCGAGAGCTGCGAAGGATACTTCTTGCGATGTTCTTCAAGCTGGACCAATGCCAGCAGTTGGTTAACAGTCTCTCGAATCTCTTTGCGCTTCCGTCTTCTGATCCTTAGGCCGTAACCAATGTTTTTCTCGACGTTCATCTTGGGGAACAACGCATACGCCTGGAAAATCACCCCAACTCCTCGTTCCCGCGCCGGCAGTTCAGTAACGTCCTTACCGTGTAGCATAACCTTCCCCGTATAAGGTTGTTCCAGTCCGGCGATGATCCTCAGAATAGTTGTCTTACCGCTCCCCGAAGCTCCGAGTAAAACTAGTGTCTCTCCCTCAGCAACGTGGAAATTGATATCCTCGAGCACACTGGTCTTGCCAAAGCGTTTGCTGACGCCGATCACACTCGTCGCGATCGAAGGCGCGCTCGGGTTGGAGTCGGGCTTCGCTGAGTGCGCTATTGCCATGGCTTGTCTGGCCTTCACATATACCTCTCAGTCAACATCGAGCCAATCCCGCGCGAAAAAGAGCACGCTAAAAATCAAGAAAGAGAACAAAGCCAGCACGATGGCAATGGCGTTCGCAGCCTCGATTTGACCTTCATTGAACTTCGCAAAAATGTACAGCGGTGCGGTTTGCGTGCGGCCCGCAAGATTTCCAGAAACCAGGATTGTCGAACCAAACTCACCTACAGCTCGCGCGAAAGTGAGAAGGGCACCGGATACTATCGCCCCTCGCAACGACGGCAACGTGACATGCCAGAACGTTTGCAAGCGTGTGGCGCCAATCGTGGCCGACGCCTCTTCAAGAGACCGGCTCATTGTGTCGAAGACAGGTTTTATTACACCGAACGCCAACGGAAACGTCACAAAGATATTGGCAAGGATGATCGCTCCTGCCGTAAACATTACTTGAATACCCTCGGGCGCAAGAAAACGACCCAACGTGCCATAGGGTCCCCACAAGAGAAGCAGGGCAAACCCGGCAACCGCCGTTGGGATGGCGGTCGGAAGCGAGATCGTAACAATCAGTGCATTGCGTCCCCAGAAGGTGTAGCGCGAGAGCACATATGCAGCGAAGAGTCCAAATAGGACGTTGAAAACCGTGGCCCAAAAGCTTGTGACCATGGAAAGCTTCAGCGCGAATACAGCTTCCGGCGCCGTGAGCGCCGCCCAAAAACTATCTAATCCCTTGCTTGTTCCGAAAATAAAGATCGATGCAAGCGGCAAGAACACCAGCGGCAACATCATGAAGATGAGCATGCCGATGCTTAGCGGCCGCGCTACATCGAAGCCACGCACATGACGCATTGTAGGAATAACTGAGCTCATCGGATCATTGCCGATTGCCAATTGCCGATTGCCGATTGGCAAAAGACCCAGTACTTGTTAGTTTACACGTCGCCGCATTGGAATAAGCAATTGGCAATTGGCAATCGGCAATGTCTTACTTCCTTTGCTGCACCTGATCTCGAAAGATCTTTTCAATGACGTCTGGATAAGCTTTCTCCCAACCGCCAAAGTAATCGATTCCGAAAGGCATTTCTATATGTCCCAATTGATTGTTTTCCTGGTTCAGCCCCTCGTTTGAGACTGAACGGAAGTGATACTTGACGAACGCGCGCTGTGCCTCTTCGCTCCAGAGATACTGCATGAATGCGTCGACTATGGGCCGTTTGGCCGCTGGAATATTTCGGTCTATTACGACCGCTGGGTGCTCGCTGAAGATTGTGGCTGCGGGAACAACGATCTGGATGGGCGCATTTGCCTCTTTCATCAACAAACCTTCGAGTTCATAGGTGACCAGGGCGTCGCCGTTGCCGAGCTCGAAGGTTGTGCGTGCTTCGCGTGCCGAACCCGGCGTCGAGATGACGTTGTGCCAGATCGCCCGGAGCGTCTGCAATGCGCGAGCGTGATCGGGCTCGCTCGACTGTTTCTCTGATTTAATGAGTTCTGATCCATAGATTGCCAACACCGACCACTGCGCACCACCCGAACTAACCGGATCGGGATGAATTAATCTCACACCCGGCTTTCCAAGATCCGGAAAGTCCTTAATGCCTTTCGGGTTTCCCTGACGCACCAGAATTACGAATGGTGTCTTATTGATGATTCCATTACTTGGCAGGAGGCGCCAATCAGAAGTCACAAACCCGCCTTGCTTCAACCGGTTGGCGTCACGCTCGATAGAAAGTATCGCCACGTCGGCATTGACGCCCTGGAGAATCTGGTTGGTGATTGTCTCAGAGCCGGCGAACGACGAGGTGAAATGCAGGTCCTGGCCGTGTTCGGATTTCCACTTGGCTGAGAAGCCGGGATAGATCGATTTCTCGAGCGACTCCTTCATTATGGAAAAGCCATACACGGTGATGTTTAGGCCACCTGATTCAGAGGCCGGCTTCGGCAGGCAGCTGCTTACCAATAGGGTAAGCAAAACCACGAAAACTGCGAGGAAACCCGCTCTAGCGCTGAATACACCCTCCCTCATAAGGATCCAAACCTCCTAATCCGGGCGTGCCTATCACGACTTTTAGATGCGGGGGTAACTTCGTCTATACCACACCTCTGACGCTTCTGGGAAGAACTAATTGCCAGGGCCTGGCGGGCATCGCAGAACTCGTGGCCGGCTGAAATCCTCACCTTCCCCTCTTAATGTGTTCAGGTCAGGTTCAGACGGGGTTCATATGGACAATCCCAGCCTGTCACGCTATATTGCGGATTCTTTGTAGCAAAAAGTCCAAACGACGGGGTTTAACTTCATCATGGGTTTGTTGAATTTTCTTCCGAAGGAAGAGCAGTATTTTGCGCTCTTTATCCAGATGACTCTCTACATCTCCGACGCGGCACGCGAGCTCAAAGAGATGTTGGCTGATAAGAACCAGGACTACAACGAATACGCACAGCGCATTAAGGGTCTCGAACACGCCTGCGATGAGTTGACTCACAGTGTAGCTACCCGTCTCAACAAGTCTTTCATAACACCGTTTGATCGCGAGGACATCTACATGATGTCCAGCGCGCTGGACGACATTGTCGATCTCATTGACGACGCCGCCCGAGCGATCATTATTTTTGATGTCAAGGAGATCAAAGACTACGCGCAGGACTTTGCTGATGTAATTGTACGCATGGCGGACCAACTGCGCGAGATCGTTTCTACGCTGCAAAGGCCAAAGAATATCACGCCGAGGCTGGTCGAGATCCATCGGTTGGAAAATGAGGGTGATGATATCTATCACGCAGCGATAGCCGAGCTTTTTCACGAAGAGCACGATCCACTAACGGTGCTGAAATGGAAAGAGGTTTACGAGAAGCTCGAAGCCGCGGTTGATCGTTGCGAAAATGTCGCCAATATCATCGAGAGTGTCATTATCAAACATACCTGAATGGGTTTCAGTGTTGAAAGTACTTCGTGGCTCATTACGAAAGCCTTCTTCAAATCTTACGGCAAACCCGATTCCACTGACTCAAGACCAATAACAACGGACCCACTGACCACCCGCTATGACTGCTACGTTTGCCTTCGTTTTACTGTTGATCACTTTCGCGCTCATCTTCGATTATATAAACGGCTTTCACGACGCAGCCAATTCGATCGCCACAGTAGTCTCCACGCGCGTGCTTTCGCCGGGAATGGCCGTTATCTGGGCAGCTTTCTTCAACTTCATTGCCTTCGCAGTTTTTGGGACGCGCGTGGCTAAGGCGATTGGAGACGGAGTAAGAATGGATCTCATTGCTCCTGAGTGGCGCCTTTACGTTCTGCTGTGCGCGCTGCTTGGGGCAATCGTCTGGAATTTGATCACGTGGTATCTGGGTCTACCAACCTCGAGTTCCCACTCGTTACTGGGCGGATACGCCGGCGCTGGTATCGCTGCCTATGGCGGCATCGCAGGGTTACTCAAAAGTGACGTTTGGTTACGCACACTCAAGTTCATCATGTTGTCCCCTCTCATTGGAATGTTCATCGGTTTTAGTTTGATGGTTTTGGTCCACTGGGTTTTCCGCCGCTTAACTCCCAAAAGGGTCGACAACATTTTTCGCCGAGGCCAGTTATTCTCCGCGGCTGCCTTCTCCCTGGGACACGGTGGCAATGACGCGCAAAAAACAATGGGAATAATCACGGCCGTACTCACCGCAGGAGGCGTTGCGGGGCTAACATACGGACCAAATGGCGTTCTGCCGCCGATTCCAATTTGGGTGGTTTTGAGCGCGCATGCAGCAATTGCGCTAGGCACCCTTTCCGGCGGCTGGCGAATTGTGCATACGATGGGTTCGAAGATTACAAAGCTCAAGCCTATTGGTGGTTTCTGCGCGGAAACCGGGGCCGCCCTCACGCTTGCCTACGTGACTCTAACTGGAACTCCAGTCTCGACCACTCATACCATTACCGGAGCAATTGTCGGCGTCGGCGCCACTCGACGACTATCAGCTGTCAAATGGGGCGTTGCCGGGCGCATAGTCTGGGCCTGGATCCTGACTATCCCCGCAGCCGGCGCCATCGCCGCAATCTCCTTCTGGCTCATCCGGGCTATCGTAAGAATCTCCGCATAAGTATTGCCGTCTTGAACGCTTGACGGTAGTTTAAGCGGGACAGTCCGCATCTGGTGATCGGGAGCAAACGTGGGCGTCAAAATATTTCAAAGAGAACGCTTGAGCTTCTTTCTGGCTATGACGCTTCTTGCTTTCGCCGGCTGTCAGAGCCGGTCCGCAAGAAATGAGGGAAAAGAAACTCAGGAAATCGTCGTCGCGGCAGCCGCAAATCTGACGGGCGCATTCGAGGAGCTTGGACGCAAATTTACTAGTCAGACTGGAACTCGCGTGATCTTCAGTTTTGGAGGCACTGCAGATCTGGCAAAGCAAATCGAGAACGGTGCGCCATTTGACGTTTTCGCCGCGGCAGACTCATCCCACGTGGAAGCTCTTGACCAAAAGGGCTTGTTGACGCCCGGTACCCGAGCACTCTATGCGCGCGGAAGCCTCGTTGTTTGGTGTCCTTCGGGAACCCAGTTCAGGATCGAGCGAATAGAAGACATCACAAAAAAAGAAGTTGAGCGAATCGCCATTGCCAAGCCAGACATTGCGCCCTACGGACAAGCTGCGGTGGAAGCTCTTCGCTCGCTAAAACTTTGGGATCAGATAGAACCGAAGGTTGTCTACGGAATGAACGTTTCGCAAGTCAAGCAGTTTGTGTCTTCAGGAAATGCTGAAGTAGGCTTTCTTCCAAGATCGTTGGTGAGACAAGGCGAAGGCACATACATTGAAATCAGTGAAGACCTTCATAGACCCATTGATCAGGCTTTAGGAGTGGTCAAGGCCTCCGCAAAACAGGACGTCGCTCGGCGCTTTGTCGAGTTTGTATTAAGCGCAGAAGGACAGACTCTGCTCGAAAGATACGGTTACAAAAAACCGCCTAAACCGTATTAGTGTTCGTTTAGAATCCAAACGACGATGTCAACGGCTCGCCGCGCTCAACTGGCTAATTTCCTCAGTCTCGAACGCAATGTGTCAATCGCCTCAGCCGCGGTTTTCCTGATCGGTTTAGGAGAGGAGCTGTGGAAGAAGTTTCTGCCAAAGTACCTTGAGGCCCTCGGTGCCAGCACCCCTGTAATTGGACTCTTCGGGACCGCGGAGACCTTCCTCGATGCCATCTACCAATACCCCGGCGGCTGGTTGGCCGACCGTGCGGGCCGGCGACGCGCGTTTCTTATTTTTGTTGCGCTTGCATCTGCAGGGTATCTTATCTACCTGCTGAGTCCTTCCTGGCCCTTTCTTTTTGCCGGACTGATATTCGCGATGGCCTGGCAGAGCATGGCGTCACCAGCAATATTTGCCACAATCGCGGATTCCCTTCCTCCGCAGCGCAGGGCAATGGGCTTCACACTCCAGTCCATCCTCAAGCGTGCACCGATCGTCATCGCTCCGATGATTGGAGGCGCTCTTATTGCTGCCTACGGCATTGTCCGCGGGATCCATATTGGATTGCTGGTCACACTGTTTCTCGCAAGCATGGCGCTAATCCTCATTCGTCTGATCAACATTGAAATAAAGGCCTCCGAGGGCACTAACATCGCGGGCGTCTGGCGCTCCTTTCACTCGGCCCTGAAGCGTCTTCTGATCTCTGACGTGATCATAAGGATGTGCGAGGGGATGACAGGTGTGCTGACAATTCTGTATGTCACGAATGTCCACCGAGTGAGTGCCGCGCGTTACGGGACGCTGATAGCCATTCAAATGACGACGTCGATCCTGGTCTACGTTCCGGCGGGAAAGATTGCCGATCGCATCGGACGTAAGCCATTCGTCGTGTTGACGTTTGTGAGCTTTGCCCTATTTCCCTTAGCAGTTATCGTGGCTTCGGGCTTTACGCTGCTCGCAGTCGCATTCATCATTGGCGGCCTGCGGGAGATCGGCGAGCCGGCTCGTAAGGCGATGATTGTGGACTTTGCGCGAGAGGACGTGCGGGCGCGCTCCGTTGGACTTTACTATCTCATCCGAAGCCTTTCGATCACGCCGGCCGCTGCCATCGGCGGTGTTTTGTGGGAGATTGCGCCCCAGGCTCCTTTCATAACGGCCAGCGTGATCGGACTGCTCGGCACAATTGTCTTCGTTGCGACCGTAGAGGAGAGGTTCGCGAGTTGAACCGATGAAATCAGCCGCGGATGAACGCAGATGACACGGATCAGAAGAAGTCAGAACAGATCGTGAAAAGTATCTGCGCGGCGCTTAAGCCCTTTCTGATTGCATCTTTCCGCGTTCATCCGCGGCTGATTTCACCGCTTCGTCTTTTCTCAGTCTTTGCGGTCTGTGAAACAAGAATGCAGAATCTTGTTTTCGGAG
>JBOGOU010000325.1:0-3073 GCA_050748205.1 Pyrinomonadaceae bacterium
GGATAGAGTTGGGCGAGATCGAGGCGCGGCTGCGGGAGCACGAGGCGGTCCAGGAAGCGGTAGTGATCGAGCGCGAAGATAGCACCGGAGACAAGCGGCTGGTGGCCTACGTAGTGAGAAGAAGCGACCGGGTTGAAGCAGGGAGCCAGGAAAACGGGAAGGCCGTGAATGGTTGGCAGACTATTTTTGAGCAAGTTTATCAACAGAAAGAAGCCGGAATGGAGGATGAGCTGATCAACCCGAGGGTATGGATCAGTAGCTACACCGGCGAATCATTTCGCGAAGAAGAGATTCTGGAATGCGTCGACAACACCGCGCGTCGGATTCTTGATTTAAAGCCGAAGCGAATCCTGGAGATTGGCTGTGGAACCGGGTTGATACTGGCGCGGGTAGCACCGTACTGCGAGGAGTACTACGGAACTGATGTTTCAGGCGAGGCGCTCCGACAATTGCAGCAATACGTGAAAAAGGTAGGCCTGGATGACCGGGTAAAGCTGGTGCAGCAGGCGGCGGACGATCTTGGAGACGCGCCGCGGGCGCACTTCGATGTGGTGGTGCTGAATGAAGTCGTGCAGTATTTTCCAAGCCTGGAATATTTCCTACAAGTGCTGGACGTAGCGCGAGAGGCGCTGGTAAAGGGAGGAAGCATTTATCTAGGAGACATCCGGAATTTGGATCTGTTGGAGGCCTTTCACAACTCAGTAGAGTTGTACCGCGCAAACGGCGAGATGAAGGTGGGAGAGTTGCGGCGGCGAATCCGGAGGCGGATGAAGACTGAGAAGGAACTGGCACTATCCCCTGGGCTGTTTACGGCGATGAAGCAAGAGAGCGGGTGGATTCAGGAAGCTGTAGTCGAGTTGAAAAACGGAATTTATAGGAATGAGTTCACGAAGTTTCGTTACGACGCGGTCCTGCATACAACGAGAAGAAGAAAGGAAGTTGAAGCCGGACGTCGGCAGGATTGGGAAGCTGTGGGATGGAACGTGGAAAGATTGCGCCGCGAACTTTCAAGCGGAGTGCCGGAACTGGTCTTCACAGGAGTTCCGAACGTGCGCGTCGAGATGGATGTGGCAGGTGAGGACTGGCTGGGACAAGCAGCGGATGACGACTATGTTAGCGAAGTTCAGTCCGAGCTGGCGGGTATAGGGAATGAAATCAGAGGAGTTGATCCGGAAGCGGTGCGTGCGATAGGACGGAAGTTTGGCTATGAAGTCCGAGTGAGCTGGCCGAGTAGCGGCGCACCTGGAAGTTATGAGGTTCTCCTGTGGAAGGCTGAGCGGCAGCCGTCAGGGGAAGAGTTAGCGGAAGAAGAAGTGGGACGGGATATGTCGTTAAGCCAGCAAGGGCCACGATGGAGCCAATATGCGAATCGCCCGTTGGCGGATTGGGTAGATGGAGGAATGGCTGGAGAGCTGCGGGAGTATTTGCAGGAACGGTTGCCAGGCTACATGGTGCCAACGGCATATATAGAGCTGGAGAAACTGCCACTGACACCCAACGGGAAGGTGGATCGCAAGGCCCTGCTTGCTGCTGAGGGAGACGCACATGCGCGGCACGGCTATGAGGAGCCGAGTGGTGAGGTGGAGACAACGTTAGCAGAGATTTGGGCGGAGGTGTTGAAGGTAGAACGAGTGGGCCGTCGCGACAACTTCTTTGAATTGGGCGGACATTCATTACTCGTAATGCGAGTTGTCTCGCGACTGAGGAAAGTTATGGATGTCGAGGTGACGATTGGCGATATGTTCGCACATCCAGAGTTAGCCTCTCTTGCCGAACGGCTGATCAATTTGCAACTTGAGCAACTTGATCCGGACAAACTAGCGGGTCTGTTGAACTTCATGCGAAGCTCCTATTCTGATTGATCTAGAAGCAGGTCGAATTCCCCCAGGCCGTACAGACTTTGAGACAGCCACTGACGTGGATCACAAAGCGCGCGCGAAGTTGCTGAAGCAACGTTAGCCATCGCTCGTCGGCAAAGCCACGATCACCCTTAAACAACCAGCAAAACGACTGCGAAACCAACGCGGCACCGCCCCACCAATTATAGGTAAGGGTCGGACAGTGGTGTTTAGCTTCAGGTTTGGGCTCAGCCGAAGGACCTCAACATGTCAAATTACATTTCACTGCTAGCTCGCTATCTTCGACCCCACGTCCCCCACGTGATCTTGCTCTGTGTGTGCCTTCTGGGGACGATCGGATTACAGCTCTTCATACCGCAGATCGTACGCTCTTTCATTGACCTTGCCACGGCTGGCGGCGCAATGAATGACCTCCTACGTTTGGCGCTCGTATATCTTAGCCTGTCGATTCTGAACCAGTTGCTTGCCGGGGGTTCGGCCTATGTTTCCGCAGACCTCGGCTGGAAGGCGACGAATCTACTCCGGGGGGATCTCTTTCGGCAGACGCTTGATCTCGATATGGCGTACCACAAGGACCGTATGCCAGGCGAGATGATTGAGCGTGTCGATGGTGATGTCTCAAGCATCTTCAACTTCTTCTCGCAGTTTGTCATTCGCATCTCGGCGGCCGTCCTGCTAACTGTCGGAACGCTCGTAATACTCTGGCGCGAAAACTGGCTGGTAGGTCTTAGCCTGACCATCTTCACGATCTGCGCGATTGGCGTCCTGCACTGGCGGCGCGGTGTGGCCGTCGACCCCACGCGACAGGAGCGCGAACTCACGGCGCGAATCTTCGGCTTCATCGAAGAACGGTTGACTGGTATAGACGACATTCGCGCGAACGGCGCGGGGCGCTACGTGATGCATCGCTTTCTCGAATTGCAGCGCGACTGGTTCGCAAAGGCGACACGGGCCAACTGGTTGCGCGGGTCGATCTGGTTCTGGACCAACGTGTTTTTTGCCATCGGCTACATCCTGACCCTCGGCCTTGGTGTATGGCTATATCTTTCAGGCGTGGTCACGTTGGGCACCGTCTACCTGTTCTTCAGCTATATGTCGCTGCTCGAGTCACCGCTGGAGCAGATCTCGTCCCAGTTACAGGATTTCCAGAGTTCCGCCGCAGGCATAAATCGTGTGAGTGAGCTCATGAACGCACCGCGCACGATCCTGAGTGG
>JBOGOU010000326.1:0-1998 GCA_050748205.1 Pyrinomonadaceae bacterium
CGCAGATAGTGCGCCAACTGATTGGCCCGCCGGTTCAGTTCGCCATAACTCAACGTCGCCTCTTCATAAACTACCGCCACCGCATCCGGCGTCTTCGCCACCTGCGCTTCAAACAACTCGTGCACACCTCGCTCGCGCGGATACTCCGCCTCCGTCGCGTTCCACTCATACAACAACTGACAACGCTCTGCTTCAGGCAACACTTCCAGGGCTTTCAATGGTCGGGATGGCTCGCTCTCCAAAGCCTCTACCAGCGACTCCATGGCCCGGTGCATGTACTCACATACTCGATGCGCGTCTATGGAAGCATCCGCATACGTTATTAGGCTGAAACCCTTGTCCAGATCATCAACGTTCAGCGTTACTGGATAGTTGTTACGTGACTCTGCGTACAGCCCTTTAATGCCTTCCCAAGCCCGCGCCTTCTCTGCCGAGCGTGCCTGCCCACCAGCGCCGTGCCGACAGTTCAGCAACGAGGTGAACAACGGCGCCGGAGCCGGCACCCCGCTGCAGCGCTGCGCCAGCGCCAGCGACGCATGCTCATGCCGCATCAACTCCCCTAACTGCCTCTGCGCTCCTCGCACACTCTCTTCCGCTCCTTGCTCCCCGACTCGCAGCCTCACAGGCAGCGTGTTCATGAATAATCCCATCGCCCGGTCAATGCCTTCCTCGCCCTGCATTCGCCCCAACAGGGTGGTCCCGAACACCACCTCCACTCTCCCCGTTGTCCGCGCTGCCACCACCGCCCAGGCCAGGTGCCACAGACTTGCCGCGCTCACTCCCAACCGGCGGGCGCTTTCCCGTATCCGGCGTGCCAAACCCGCCTCCACTCTCAGCTGCGCCTGTGAGATACCGGTCCCATCTCCCTGCACATTCAACAACCCGAACGGCGCCGTCGGCTCCTCCACGTCTGCCAGCAACTCCCGGAAATAGCCTTCGTGCTCCTCACGACTCATCCCCAACCGGGCCTGCGCCACCAGGTTGCGAAACGGCAGCGGCTTCGCCAGGCGATTTCCTTGCCCCAGCAGATACGCTTCGATCTCTTCCTGCATCACCTCCAGCGTGGTGTGATCTCCAATCAGATGATGTCGTAACAACATCATCAACCAGCGCCCCTGCTCCTCATCCTGCGCGATCGCCACGCGCAACATCGGCGCCCGCCGCACATCCAGCCGGTAGGACCGCGGGTTGTAGTGCTCACGCAGTTGCCCGGCCCCGTCGCCTGCCCCAACCTCAAGCTCCACCTCTTCCACCGGCAATACAGCCTTGCGCCATACCACCTGCACCGGCTCCGGCAGCCCTTCCCACACCACTCCTGTCCGCAGGATGTCGTGACGGTCGATCACCGCCTGCATCGCTTCCAGGTATCTATCCAAACGCTGGCGGCTGTCGAAGCTGTACAAGCTGCCAACTATGTAGGGATCGCCTTCGCCTTCCATCAGGTGGTGAAACAGTATCCCCTCCTGCAATGGCGCCAGCGGGTAGATGTCCTGCACGTTCCCCGCCCCGGTCGGTACTGTCTCGACAATTCGCTCAATCTCCTCGGCCGTCAGTTGGACCAGCGGCAGCATCTCCGGCGTGATGGTGACTGGGCAGCTCCACCAGGTATCACCGTCCTCAATCAGGGTGAGCAACTTATTCTTGTGCTCGCGCAGTTCACTGATTAAGGATGCAGTCAGCGTTTCTGAATCCCCAATAATGGTCAATTCACGGCCGATCCGGCGAAGGCCGATGTTTTCCTTATTGAGGCACACAAGTAATTCATCAAGTTTCATAGACGAATCTCGATTGTGTTCGAAGTATCCCTATGTTTGCCAAGCTCCAGAATCGGGTTAGGCGGAACCTTGACTACGTTAATCGATCGGTCCAGAGCAGCGGCCAATTCGGCCAGCACCGGTGTCACAAACAGCGTCCTTACATCCACGTCCAACCCCACCTGCCGCAGCCGCGCGATAACTCGCACCACCAGCAGCGAGTGTCCGCCCAACTCAAAGAAGT
>JBOGOU010000327.1:0-1464 GCA_050748205.1 Pyrinomonadaceae bacterium
GGGACCCTACCCCCGGGGTCTCGACTTCCTCGCACCTCACACGTGAGAGAGGTGATACCCCCTACGGTGGTCTTCGATGGGACCCAGGCGGCGCGGTTGGGCTGGTACGGCGCCCCGTCTCATCTTGAGACTGGCACGACTCTTGCACGCCACGCCTGGCACGCTTCGTGCCTTGGCACGCAGCTTGCATAGCGCGGCCTGACTTGCACGTTCCGTGCCACGTCACGCGCCGTGCCACGGCGGAGCGCGAGCCTGAGCCCGCCGAGCCGGACGGTCGCGGCGCGGCCCCCGCGCTGGGCACGGGCCACGCCAGGACGCACGAGCCAGCGCGGAAACCCGCGCCGCAGCACGAGTTAATCTCCCGTGCCGACAATGAGTTCCGCGTCTCTCTTTTCGCGCGATTATGTCTCATTTTGGAGACAGTGTAAAGAATTCCGACACTGTATAGAACCTTTACACAGTGTAAGATTTACACTCACTATGTAATATTTACGTAGTGATAACACTATGTAAAGAAAGGACTTATACTACGGCATTCTGTAAGTTATTGAAAACAAAGGACTTATTGTATGTACATTTTACTCTGTGAGCGAACAGAGAGACGGAGAACTCATTGTCGGCTCACGAGGCTAAAGCCTTTAGATGCAACAACAAAGCGAGTTTGTACACGTCCCAGGCCCGCCTGGTATGGGCCTTGCATTAGTCTCGAGGTAGTGAGGAACGACATGGACCCAAACGAAACACTCCGTCAGATACACGCCTTTCTCGCTCGTGGTGACGAAGGCGACGAGGTCGACTTCCTTTGTCAGGACCTTTTCGACTGGCTCGCTCGCGGCGGTTTCGCCCCCGACTGGACTCGGTTCGAGTTAGGCACTGGCTACTACCGCTGTCGCGAAGTCTATCATCGGCGAGGCGAGCGTGTCTTCGAAGAGAGCGAGGACTAATGAACGCCGTCGACCGCTATCAAGCCTTGCTCACCGAACGCCAAGCCCTCGAGACCTTCGCTGAGGAGCACTCACGCGAGACACAGGCCGACGGAGCTTCGCGCGAGGCAATCGCCGAGCAACTCTACGCAATCGACGCCGAGTTGTACGAGCTCGACATGGTCTTGAATGAGGAGGACAACGTCCAATGAGATTCCAAACCTGGAACGAAGCCCACGATCACGCTCAAGCCCGGGCAAACGCCGAGCAACACTCGTTCGGTATCGAAAAGCTGAAAAGCCCGCTCGAGCCCGGACGGGATTGGTTGGTCCGGGGAATCCCAGCGAAGCCCTACCGCTACGGCTGCGACTATACATGTGAGGCCGTGGAGCCGGAGTTCACCCGATAGCGTGCAAGCCTGCTGCAAGCTCACGGGGCGCCCCTCGTGAGCTTTCCGGAGGTAACACGGACATGAAGCAAATGCCGGAATTCGAAAACTACATGCCCACGAAGGGGAGCAAGAACTACGGCTTGAACTCGC
>JBOGOU010000328.1:0-4448 GCA_050748205.1 Pyrinomonadaceae bacterium
GATTTTGACGTGACGATTGGTGGTCTCACTCAGAGATTTACACTGAGGTGAAGGTCATCCAGAACTTGGACGCCTTCCTAATTTGGATCACAGAACATTTCAAACTCGGAAAAACTACACATGACAACTAATAGACACGTCTTGCTGTTGCTGCTCTTAACCTGTGCCTCGATGGTTACCGCCCAAGAAGAGACTCGTAAACATAACTTAATGCCTGTACCGGCTGTAGAGAAGTTTCATCCTGAGCGCCTAGTGGTCGATAGCTCTTTCAAAGTTGCCACCCGGGGCCATTCAGATACTCGATTGCAATCAGGCATTACTCGATTCATCAAACGTCTTGAAGGGCGCACGGTTCTCTCCTTCCCTCCCGGGCTGGCGCAAGACGATCAGACCACTACATTGGTGATCCATTGCGAGGGCCCCGGTAAGGACATCCCCGCTGTCGGTGAAAACGAAAGTTACCGTATCGACATTACTAGTCGACAGGCATTGCTGAGCGCCCCGACGGTAGTTGGGGCCATTCGCGGTCTCGAGACTGTGCTGCAACTATTAGACTCCGACCGCAATGGGTATTACCTGCCGGGAGTTCAGATTCAGGATCAGCCTCGCTTTCCCTGGCGCGGGTTACTGATCGATGTGGCCCGTCACTTCCAGACTATAGAAGTCCTCAAACGTAATCTCGACGCTATGGCCGCGGTAAAGCTAAACGTCTTTCACTGGCATTTGACCGAGGACCAGGGATTTCGCGTCGAAAGTAAAAAGTTTCCCAAGCTTCATCAACTGGGCTCCGATGGCAACTACTACACACAGGATCAAGTAAGAGAAATTATCGCGTACGCCCGTGAGCGTGGCATCCGTGTGGTCCCAGAGTTTGACATACCGGGCCATAGCACGAGCTGGCTAGTTGGTTATCCGGAGCTTGGCAGTGCGCCTGGTCCATACACGATTGAACGCCGGCCGGGAATATTCGAGCCGGCGCTCGATCCCACTCGCGAAGAGCTCTACAAATTTCTCGAGACTTTCCTTGGCGAGATGGCGGCACTTTTTCCAGACGCCTACCTGCACATCGGTGGAGACGAGAATGAAGGCAAACAGTGGGACCGGAACCCTAAGATTCAAGCTTACATGAAGGAAAAAGGAATCAAGGATAATCACGCGCTGCAGGCCTACTTCAACCAGCGCCTTTTGAAGATTCTTCAGAAACACGGAAAGAAGATGATCGGTTGGGACGAGATTCTGCAACCTGAATTACCAAAAGACGTGGTGATCCATTCCTGGCGCGGAACTGCGGCGCTTGCCGAAGCGGCGAGGAAGGGTTATGACGGCATACTCTCAAACGGATATTACATCGATCTGATTTACCCAGCTTCGCAACACTACATCCCGGACCCGCTTCCTGCAGACAGCACCCTGACTCCCGAGGAGGCCAAGCACGTCTTAGGAGGCGAAGCCACAATGTGGGGCGAGTGGGTACTTCCTGAAACCATCGACTCGCGGATCTGGCCGCGCACGGCAGCCATCGCCGAAAGGCTCTGGTCGCCGCGGAACGTTACGGATATCGACGATATGTACCGGCGGTTGGCGGTGATCAGTTTGCAGTTGGAAGAGTTGGGTCTGACTCACAAGAAGAACCAGGACATGATGTTGCGCCGGCTCGTGCGCAGCGACGATATTGGTCACCTTCGGACTTTGGTCTCAATTATAGAACCGGTAAAGGAGTACCGGCGCTATCAGATGAGGCCGCAAACAATGCTCAGCCCGCTTACCGGCGTTGTGGACGCAACCACGCCCGATAGCGAGGCGGCTCGCAGATTCGCAGGGATGGTTGACGTATTTCTTGCCGACGCTCCTCGTTTCCTTCTCTACCGGTCGGAGATCAGCAAAACTCTCGATGACTGGCAAGCGTCAGGGGTTTTCCTCGAACCGGTTATCGATCGTTCACCAGCGCTTAAAGAGATCAAGCCGTTCGCGAAAAACCTTCTGGATATTGGCGCTACGGGGCTGGAAGCAGTTTCTTATTTGAAACTCCGCTCAGCGCCAACAGCCGAATGGCGAGATGTGAAGTTAGCCGGGCTAGACGAAGCTGCCAAACCGAAAGCTGCCTTGGAATTTGCGGTTATCCCCAGCCTTCGAAAACTGGTGATCGCAGCAGCCGAGCTGCCACGACTAAACTCAATGACCCCAGCCGAGTGGAATAAGCAAGTCACGACGCTGGCGAGTCCTGCGAAGAAGTAAGGTGCTCTCTTTGTGCGACAAGAAATACCGACCCATCGAGTAGAGGGAGGCGCGTAGTTGTTCACTCCCGTCGCCAAAGTCATCTCGCGCCGCCGAGATCGCTTTGAGTTGTTCCTGATCAGTCTGATAATTCTTTTCCTCGAACTGGCCATAATTCGCTGGTTCCCTGCCCATGTGCTTTTCCTTACATTTTTTACCAACACCATGCTGTTGGCGTGCTTTCTGGGGATGTCAGTAGGCTGCTTGGCCGCAAATCACCGTCGTTGCTATTTGCGTTGGACCCCACTCTTGCTTGCTGTGGCCCTGGCGGTTGCTCTTACCGTTGAGGTCAGCAGTGGTTCATTCGTAAAGTTCGTTGATGTAGGAAATCAAACTGCCCCCCAACTTGTTTTCTTTGGCACTGAGTATCACAGCCAGGATCTGTCGCGCTATGCAGTCCCGATCGAGCTTGTTTGCGGCTTCTTTTTCCTCGTCATCGCACTGGCCCTGGTCGGTCCCGGCCAGGAGTTGGGTCGGGCACTCACGCGTTGGTCTAACCGTGTACAGGCTTACACCTTAAATATTATGGGCAGCATCGCGGGCATACTTCTCTTTGCTGCCTGTTCATGGTTCGAGCTGGCCCCGTTCTGGTGGTTCCTAGTGGTTGTGCTGGGCCTCAGTTATTTCTATTTCGCTTCCCCTCGTAGTCAACGCCCTGGAAAGCTTTGGGGCTGGGCTCCTCTGGCAGCATTACCAATTGTTATCTGGTTAGGCGGGTTTCCCCCAATCAGCGATCCGACGAGTCGCGATGTACAACGATTCTGGTCGCCCTATTATCGGATCGATTTCAAGCGCGAAGATCTGTCCCTCTCAGTGAATCAGATCTATCACCAGCAAATGGTTTCTCGAAACGAGAACCTAGCTGCGTATGCCCTGCCTCACCTCTTGAATCGTGATGCAGGTCGGCCACAATTTGCGGATGTATTAATTATCGGAGCTGGTTCTGGAAATGATGTCAGTCAGGCCTTGCAGTGGGGCGCCAGCCACGTTGATGCTGTAGAGATTGATCCGGCCATTTATCGTCTAGGTCGCGATTATCATCCCGATCGCCCCTATGATGATGGGCGCGTCAAAATTCATCTCGACGACGGGCGGAATTTTCTAAGGTCCACGGATCGCAAATATGATCTGATTGTCTATGCTTTAGTGGATTCGTTGGTGCTGCATAGCGGCTATAGCAATATCCGCCTGGAAAGTTATCTTTTCACACGACAAACATTTGAGGACGTGCGTCGCCACCTCAAGCCTGACGGTACGTTCGTGATCTACAACTATTTTCGTCAAGGATGGCTCATCGCGCGGCTGCAACAGGGCCTGGAGGAGGTTTTCGGCGCCCGTAATCCGCTGGTCTTGACCCTGCCTTATCGAAAAGTAATCGAGCCTGAGAAGGCAGCGTTTGGAGATTTCACTGTGGTTTTTGCAGGAGGCACTGCTGCCTTGCGGGAGGCCTTTGAGCGGCAGCCCACGTACTTGCTCCGTAACGATCAACCACCCGGGCCAAACTCACCAAACGGTTTTTTTGCCGCGAATCCGCAACGGTCGGACTTTCACTCGCAACAGTTTGGCTTGGCATCCGTGCTGCCACCTAACGAACGGCTGCGCACAGCCAGCGATGATTGGCCGTTCTTCTATCTGCGCAAACCGATGATTCCTACCTTGAGCTTGCGCGGCATGATCGTCATGGCAGGACTTGCGCTGCTACTCATTTTCATGTTCCGACCGCGGGTGCAGCAGAGCGACAGCCGCGGGCGATGGCTCAATGTGCAGATGTTCTTTCTCGGTGCCGGCTTCATGCTCATCGAAACCAAAGCGGTCGTGACTATGGCGTTGCTATTTGGCAGCACCTGGGTCGTCAACTCGGTCGTGTTCTTTGCTGTTTTGGTGGCTATCTTGCTATCCAATAGTTGGACACTCAGATTCAAGCCCACACGACTGTGGCCCTACTACGCGGGTTTGTTCGTGACCCTCGCGATGAGCGCTGTGATTCCGCTTGATTTCTTTCTTGGAATGAATCGAAGTTTGCAGATTATTGGGTCGTGTCTTCTGGTATTTGCTCCGGTTCTGTTTGCAGGTGTCATCTTTGCGTCCTCATTCAGCCGCACTGCCGAGCCTAATCGTGCATTTGGCTTCAATATTGCAGGAGCCATGGCGGGAGGTCTCGCCGAGTACAGCTC
>JBOGOU010000329.1:0-6863 GCA_050748205.1 Pyrinomonadaceae bacterium
GACCTTCACTGATGGTGTGTTCTTCGTCGCGCTGGCTCCTATCAATGAGCCGGATCTGGTCATCTCAGTCATCGCTCAGGCATTGGGAACTAAGGAAGTTGCGGGCAGCACACTGATAGAGGTTCTAAAGCGGTATCTGCGGGAGAAACAGATGCTGTTGCTGCTCGACAACTTCGAGCAACTACTCCCCGCGGCGCCGCTCGTGACCGAATTGCTTTCTGCCTGTCACCAGCTGAAGGTTCTGGTGGCCAGTCGGGCACCATTGCGTTTGAGCTGTGAACATGAGTTTCCCGTCACGCCTCTGGCTTTGCCTGATCTGGCGCAATGTCGGTCCGCCGAAGCGTTGTCCCAAAACGAGGCCATGCAGCTCTTCATCCAGCGAGCACGTTCAGTAAAACCCGATTTTGCGATCGATGAAACGAATGCTCGTAGCGTCGCAGAAATCTGCATCAGGCTCGATGGACTTCCGTTGGCGATTGAGTTGGCCGCCGCGCGGGTTAAGTTACTGTCCCCTCAAGCGATTTTGGCGAGACTTGAGAATCGCTTGGAACTATTGATTGGTGGTCCAAGAGATCTGCCGGCGCGCCAACAAACGATGCGGGACACCATCGCCTGGAGTTACGACCTATTGGACGAGGATGGAAAGCGGCTATTCAGACGACTGGGGGTGTTTGCCGGTGGCCTTACGCTGGAAGCGGCAGATGCTGTGTGTAACACGGCTGGGGAGCCCAGGGTCGATATCCTGGAGAGCCTGGCCTCTTTGGTCGACAAGAGCCTGTTAGATCAGAAGGAGCAGGCCGATGGTGAGCCGCGCTTCACGATGTTGGAAACGTTTAAGGAGTATGGGTTAGCACAACTGGAGGCGGGTAGAGAGACCTCCAACGTCCGTGCGCATCACGCCAACTTTTTCCTGGCGCTGATAGAACAGGCCGAGCCAATGTTATCGGGCGCAGATCAAGCGGTTTGGCTGACTAAATTGGAAACAGAGCATGACAATCTGAGAGCAGCGTTGCGTTGGGCAAAAGAGAACGGAGAGGTCGAGGTCGGTTCCAGGATTGCCGGCGCCTTGGGACGTTTTTGGCTGATGCACGGTCACTACAGCGAGGGGCGAGAAAGATTAGCGGAGTTCCTGACCTCGACTGCAACATCCGGACGCACTGCAACGCGTGCAAAATTGCTGACGAGTGCGGGAATCCTTGCTCAAAATCAAGGCGACTATACGGCGTCACGTTCTTTTTTCGAGGAGAGCCTGGCGATATGGCGCGAGACGGGAAACAGAGATGGGATAGCAGCCTCGCTCACCAATCTTGGGTGGGTGGCATGGCGCCAAAGCGACTACCCGGCGGCACGGTCGCTCTCTGAAGAGGGCCTGGCGTTGCACAGGGAGTTGGGTAATAAACAAGGCATCGCGCACTCGCTGAACAACCTTGGCTTTGTCACCCATCACCAGGGCGATTATCAAGCAGCTCGATCCTTTCATGAAGAGAGTCTGGCGCTGCGTCGTGAACTGGGAGATAAACGAGGCATCGCTTTTGCTCAGACCAATCTGGGATGGGCCCTGCAAAAGCAGGCCCTTTATGAACCAGCGCGGGCGTTGCTCGAGGAGGCAACAGAGCTATTCAAAAAACTCGGTGATAAGCAGCTCCTGGCCTTTTCAAGTTACCGCCTTGCGGATGTTTTGTACGATCAAGGCAACACTCAGCGGGCGACAGAACTCTTGGAAGAGAGTGTGAACACCTGCCGGGAGATTGGTGCCAAGTATAGTCTTGCAGTCGCCCTCAGAATTTTGGGTAACATGACATGTGACCAGGGAGATCAACACCGAGCAGCTACATTGCTTGATGAGAGTCTGAACACGTTCCGCGAGATTGGCGACAGATATGGTGCCGCCTCTGCGCTGTGTACTCTGGCAGCAATATCTCAAGCGAAAGGGCACGATGAGCAGGCCCTTTGCCTCTTCAAAGAGAGCCTGAGTCTTCGAAGTGAGATCGGGGACAAACATGGCATCATTGAGTGTCTGGAGGGATTGGCGAGGGTAGCTCTGGCGGAGCACCAATTTGTGCGCGCACTACAACTATCCGAGGCAGCAGCGGCGCAGCGTGACCTTGTTAATATTCAACTTTCCGCTTCTGGGCAGAAGCAAGTTGAACGCACCAAAACCCTCGCGCGCAGCGCCTTAGACGATGAAGGCTTCGCTACAGCGTGCGAACAAGGACGCGCGATGACGCTGGAGCGGGCCATAGCGTTCGCTTCAACATGAAAAATCGGAGCATCATATGCCAATCAATATCAAGACTCCCGGCTTCCACCACGTTACCCTTCGCTCCTCAGACCTCGACCGGTCCAAGCTTTTCTATTCAGAGAAGCTTGGCTTCCCGATACTCATGGAGCTGCCGACGCTGATTATCTTTCGTGTCGGTACTTCAGCCCTTGTTGTTCGTGGTAACGAAGCCGGAACTCCTGAGGGCGATAAGTTCAACCCGATGAGAGTCGGGCTCGATCATGTTGCGTTGGCTTGTGAGGATGAATCTGAGCTTGAAAGGGTGGCCGCGGCGCTTGCGGCGGCAGGCGTTGAGAACACAGGTGTTAAGCTCGACCAAACTCTGCACAAGAAATATTTGGCTTTCAAAGATCCTGATCGTATTGCGTGGGAATTCTTCATGACGTAAAGCAGTTCTTTGCCCTTTGGCCTTTGGGCTTTGGACGGGAGGAGCCAGGACCAAAACCCAAACTCAAAGCGCTCGGCACATCTCTGTTCCCCAGGGTGTGCGAACAACGCGCGCATAGCTCAACCTCACTTCGGCAAACTTCCAATCCTTGCGCTGCCAGATTGAGTCATCCGCATATTCCACGCGATTGATCACTACCTTCTCCTGCAAAGGGGTTGCAGACTTGCTGGCGAGGCTTTCCACGGTGACTACATCGCTTGGACCAGAGAGGCCAAAGGCCTGTAGTTCCCTATCCTTGTTGGGCTTTATGTTGACGGCGCAGAGAAACTGGCGTCGTGTCATGATTGTTGGATTAGTTGGATCGATGAATTGATATTCCCAGAACAGGATCTCAATGACCTTTGAACTCGTGTTTTGGACTTTGACTCGGTAGCCAAAGCCGTCTACCGGTTTGGGTTTCGGATTGCGTGCTTCTTGTACGTTCTTTTCGAGTTGGGCGCTGCGTCCATCCACAGAATCGGCGATCGGATCTCTTACTCCTGCCGGATCGTTTATTCTGCGGTTTCGTTCGAAGTTCTTATTGGCAGGTAACATGGCCGCAGCAGGAATCGTGCCCGCGGAGTCTGCCTGATCGACGGTCAGCCTGCTCTTGGACCATTTGAAACCGACCACTACGACTGAAGGGTCTTGATCAGAAACGATAGGACTCTGATTCTGAACAGCGGACGTTGCTGTGTGATTGGCTAAACCCAAGTTGAGGAGAAGCGGCAAAAGCAGTAAGAGGATACTCATGGTTTGTCTCCATTGACTAGCGAGAGCGTTGAGCTGTCGAACCCTTGAAAAGCGTCTATTTTTGACGGAAAGTGAAGCGGCTGGCGGGACTCGAAACCCGCCTTCGAGAGTGTGCTCCAACCAGGGTGTATTTTTCAACTATTGCCGTGCCCGGAGGTGGTTCAGTGGAGCGCGGGCATCCTGCCCGCACTTCGGGTCTCTGTAGTCGGACCCCTGGGTCTCCTCGGCATTGAGCGCGATAAGCAAGTGCGGGCAGGATGCCCGCACTCGGGTCTTTGTTGTCGGACCCTGGGTCTCCTCGGCATTGAGTGCGATAAGCAAGTGCGGGCAAGATGCCCGCGCTCCATGTATGAATACTACCCCCAGCTCAGGTTCATGAAACGGGCCCAGTGGCCAAGTGCGTCAAAACCTGAAATTCTGACAATCAGCAATTGGCAATCGGCAATGGAAGCGAGTGAGTATCGCTCGCCATTTCAGCTCAAGGCTTCGGACTCGTTGAGTCTAATACTATTTTCACCGGCGGTGATTTGCCCGTTACACCCAACTCATCAGTCGCGACCGCCGTTAGCGAGTAAACTCCCTCCTGAACGTTGCGCCAGGTCAGTCTGAAGCGCTCTGTAGCTATATCGCTCGCGCTTCCGATTAAGACGTCGTTCGCGTAGAAGTCTACCTTCCTAACGTAGTCTCCAGGTTGGATGGCCTGCGCTAAAACACTTAAATTCGTCGGGGACGGGAAGCGAGTCCCTTCTGATGGGCTAAGGATGCTGACAGTTGGCCGCTTGCTCACTGTCATCGTGGTTGTTGCCGATGTCGTTGTAACTCCCGAACCATCGGTAGCAACCGCGACTATTTGGTAGATTGCACGTTCGACTTTCTTCAATCTGAGTTCGTATTGGTTTATGCCTGCAGGAGTAGCCTCACCAAGAGATTCGCCATGTGCGAAGAACTCAACCTTATTGATGACACCGGAGGGATGACTTACATTCGCACTAATGGTCACACTTGACCCCGGTTCAACCAGCGATCCGTCTTTCGGACTGACAATACTAACGACAGCAGAACCATTCACAATCACAAACATTGAGTTGGAGATGTTTTGTCTGCCGTTGTTGTCGGTCGCGACGGCGAAGAATACGTGTGGTCCAAAAGTCACTCCCTGCTCGGTAAGAACGAAACGATTTTCACCCACGCGCGTTCCCGTTCCGATTGGCTTGCCGTTGTCAAACACCTCTACCTTGCTAACGATCCCGTCAGTATCTGAAGCTATTCCACTAATCTTGATATCGGCGGGGCCTACCAGGAGAGTGCCCATTTTGGGACTGTCAAGCGAAACTATTGGCGGCAGATTTGGATCGGGAAGTAATAGCGTCATTTCAGCGACGTGGTTGTTGTCGGGGTCACTATCCTCTTCGTTTGCCGCAACCCAGGCATGGTTAGCCGTCATCTTTCCTTCAGCCGGGAAACTTCCGGTGCCCTCATACGGCTTCACCACGACTGTGATAGTCGCAGAGTTTCCGGAAGGTAGTGTCCCTAGCTTGCAATAGAGGCTACCAGTCTTTTCTTTGCACGAGCCCTGGCTAGCGGTTGCCGAGATAAACAGACCATCGTTTGGATATCCATCGATGACTCCTATGTTGGTGGCCGTTTGCGGGCCCTTGTTTGTTACTTTGACCGTGTAGGTTACGTTGTTTGGCGCCGTCACCTGATCAGCGGATCCGTTGCAGGTGACCGCAAGGTCGGCAACTGCAGTACTTGGTGGGACTTCCCGGACCAGCCTGGCAATCACAAAAACGCCAAGCTCCTCGCTGCTCGCATTGATGGCGCCGGTCGAGAAGTTTGGCGAGTCCGCTTCAGCTGAAAGAATGGTGCGATCAACCCAGACCGGACTATCAGGATCGAAGGTGTCGGGCTCTGCATGAAAGATTCGTAGATTCTTAAATTCGGTTTCTTTTGTTACTGAAGAAGCACGGAAGTGGAAAACATGCGGACCCGATACTACGGCTGTCGTCGTTATTAGGTAGCCCTTGTTGTTGAGCGCGGCGTAGCCCTCAGGCAACGGTGGCAGCGTAGTCAGATCGTAAGGCTCGATCTTAATCGACCCTCTCTGGTAGACGTCGCCGTACGTAACCGAGACGGGCCCATCTTGAGCGGTTATGGTCTGCGCCAAGGTCTTAGGCGAAACGCACGTGCACAGCACGACTAGGACAGTTAATCCAACGATCTTCACACTCTCTGTCCCAGTTATCATCGGGTCCGTCATCTATGTAGCGAATTTTTGGAGCGGGCGACGGGACTCGAACCCGCAACTTCCAGCTTGGGAAGCTGACACTCTACCATTGAGTTACGCCCGCAACGGCGATGCATGAAGGCCGGAGGGATATAGGATGAACGCTCCTTAGCCTCTTCCACCTGAGAGCCGAAAGATAATGAACTAATGCGCCGCTGTCAATTGGCCCAGCCTACACTCTTTGAGCGCGAGCCTCAGCCTTGCAGTTTGGCCATTGGCCAGCCACCGAAGGTGCGATCGTCGGTGGCTTCCCCGCCTGAGGAAGCGGCTGTGCCCCGCCGGCGTACAGCCAGCGCCTCACATCAGCCGGCTTAGCGATAGCGACCATCGCGTGGCTGCCAACTGCCTACTGCCAACTGCCCCCTGCTCACCGCCCTTCCGCCCTCATCCTTTTAAATACCGCTCCGTCAGGTCGGCCCAA
The DNA here is from genome assembly GCA_050748205.1 of Pyrinomonadaceae bacterium. GTDB lineage: Bacteria > Acidobacteriota > Blastocatellia > Pyrinomonadales > Pyrinomonadaceae > PSRF01. Next base: position 6,170 of record JBOGOU010000329.1, read on the forward strand.
CGTCCCTGTGCCTTAAGAATCAGCTCCACCACTTCACGAACTGCGCCGGAGCCACCACGCGCGTGGGTTACATAGTGTGCAGCAGCAATCGCTTCTTCCGAGGCGTCGGCAACCGCAACAGCAAATTCCACTCGCAGCATCAGTGGAATATCGTTTAGGTCGTCTCCCACGAAAGCAACTTCACTTTCTTCCGCGCCGGCCAGATTCAATAACTCCTCAAAGTCTCTGCTCTTGTCTTCTGAACCCTGACGGACATACTCGATGCCCAGGCCGCGCGCCCGACGCTCCAACGCACTTGAGCTGCGCCCTGAGATAATTCCCGACTTCAAGCCGGCACGATGCCACAGTTCAAGACCGAGTCCGTCTCGAACATTAAAAGTCTTCTGCTCTTCACCGCTTTCGAACAGCCAAAGCCGCCCATCAGTCAGCACGCCGTCGCAGTCCATCAATAACAATTTGACGTGCGCGGCGCGTCTTTCTATTGAGGAGAGCTCTGGCATGGGATTAGGAGTTAAGAGTCAAGGAGTCTGGAGTCGGAAGTCTGGAGTCGAAACTCTGGAGTAAGACATTGGCCGTCAACATTTCCAAACGCCTCTTAAATTTGGATCCTACCGCCGGTGCAACCCCGAACTGGTCAATTCCAGACTTCATTACTCCTGACTCCCGACTCCTGACTCCCGACTCCTGACTCCCG
>JBOGOU010000330.1:0-6708 GCA_050748205.1 Pyrinomonadaceae bacterium
CAGGCGAGTCCATGAAGCGCTGCGCTTTTTGCTGTTAGTACTCATGATGTTATCAATCCTCCTTCGTAAATTGGAGCCACTGCCCGCCCCGGTCACTCCGGCAACGTTCCAGCCGAAGCAGAAGCGAACAACTTTAAGAATGCTTGAAGCGTAAGCTTCCGGCGCACAGTAGATTTCCAGAACCTTCTCGTCGCAGGCCTGCTCACGCTCGTCGAATAGCTTGCGACTGATTAACCAGATCAGCGGGTGAAACCAGAGGAGTGCGCAAAGCGCGATTTGCAGATTTCCGATCAGGTTGTCATGCCTTTTAATGTGGACGAGTTCGTGGAGCATTATTGCCTCGAGCTCTTCGTCATCGAGGTGCTCCGCGATTGATTCCGGCAGCATCACAACCGGCTTCCATACCCGGCACACTGCAGGTTCTGTTTTTTGCGGCGAGATAATGAGCCGGACTTGAGTCTTTAAACCCAAAGATTCCTTAGCGCGTTTGAATGCCTGCCATTCGCGGCCGGTATTAACGCTCCTCCCACGCTTCAACGCTTGAAGAAATCTACGGCGGCGCATTCCCCACACAACAAGGAGTAGCAAACAGCCTGTTAGCCACACTGCCGTCAGGGCGCAATACAATTCGTTATGGCGAACAGAATCCGAGGCCACCACCGTGAGCTCGAAGGTGTTTGCAATGGTCGTAACTGGTTGGGTGATTCCGTCAATCAGTAAAGTGCCGGGTCCTGTTTGTTGCCAGCTGAAGGGCCATAAGAGGTCGACGTCTGCTTGTCTTGCCAGGAAGACCAGCAGCGCCGAGGGCACAAGAAACTTAGCCGAGGCGAGCAACCAGAAGGAGTGGCGCAGGCGGGCTGGGCCTCGTTGCAGCACAAAGCACGCCGCGAAGACGATCAACGCAAATAGAGTTGCTTGCCAAAGATGATCCGCGAAGCTCGGCCACAAAAGCGACAGGTCCCGGGCCAGCCATTCGTGGGCGGCCGTCATTTCGCGCTCCTTCCGCGCCGCTTGCTGGCGCGTGCTGGTTTCCGCTCAGGCGTTTCGGCTTCGCTCTTCTGTGTTGCCAGTCTGGCGAGCGTTTCTTCCAGCTCACGTATGTCGTCAAGAGTTAGCTGGCCGGTCTCGACAAGTTGCGCCACCAGCAGGCGCGGTGAACCCCCGAAGACGTGAAGCAGCTCATCGATCAGGCGGCCGCGTGCCGCCTTGCGGGTTATCACCGGTTCGAAGATATGGGCGTTACCGATTTTCTTGACGCGCCGCACCGCGCCCTTCTCCTCGAGGCGATAGATGATTGTCTGCACCGTCGTGTAGGCGGGGCGCTTCCGTTCCGGAAGATGCTCTTGCACCTCGCGTACGGAAGCGCGGCCCAGCGACCAGACCGCCCCCATTATTTCCATCTCCAGCTTTGTGAGCTTTACATGCTGCTCTTTTGTCATTGGCCACTCCGGTATGGTTTTTTACCGTTACTACGGATGAGGTTGACTCTACTACAACTGTCATAGGAAGGTCAAGGTCCTAAAAACCCACGAAGAGAGACAAACATTCCCAGCACAAGAAACGTTTAAATGCCGGGCACGGTCATATATTTCGCCCGTTCAAAGCGACTAATGAACGAACTGTAACTCCGAGAAAGTAGGCTAATGGAAATCTCTGAGCTTATGGCTGAGCTCGAGAAGCATCAATCGTCGAGCTACGGCTGGGCACTGAGTTGCTGCGGGCGGAGCGGAGCGGAAGCAGAAGATGTGCTGCAAACAACCTATCTCAAGATCCTTGAAGGCAAAGCGTGTTATCGCGGCGAATCGAGTTTTAAGACATGGCTTTTCGCCGTGATTCGTAAGACAGCGGCCAGTGAACGTCGCAAGAATGTGTTGCGGATGCTGAGACTGCCTGGCTTGCGAAGTCAGCACGATCGTGTGCCGACTAGTCAAGAACCTGATGTTGCCTGGGAGCTTTCAGAACGGCAGCTGTTGTTTCGCCGAGCTCTACAGTCATTACCAGCACGTCAGCGAGAAGCGTTGCATCTGGTCTTTTATCAGGATCTCAGCTTGCGAGAGGCAGCCTTGGTAATGGGCGTCTCTATCGGAGCGGCACGCACACATTATCAGCGCGGAAAGAAACGACTAAGACAACTGTTAGGAGAGTCGGAGAGAATCAATGGAGTTGAATGGGGAAGAGAAAACAATCCGGGCGCTATTTCGTGAAATGAAACTTGAGGACGAGCGCGTTACGCGACCTTTCGCTCGTGAATGGAAACGAAGGCCTTCTCGTCCTGGAGGATCGCTTAGCTTCGGTCGAGTCGTATTCGCGGTCGCTATGGTGTGCCTGATTCTGGTTTCAACATTACTGCTGCGGCGACACTTCTTCGGGACACAGCCGCTCGGGCACGAGTTCACGAAACAGTTTGAAATGGATGGAAAGCCCGATCAGGAGAAGTTTTCAAGACGGGATGGAGTCAGTCAAGTAAATAGCGAAGCCAGGAAGTCAAAGAACCGAGCCGCGAGACGTCCGCGGTTGGATGGGGCGAGCAGAAATGCGCGGCTTGCATCTTCTTTGCGCCGCCGCAAGGGTGAGGCCTCTTTTGTATCCGATTGGCAGTCGCCGACCAGAGCTTTTTTGCGTTCGCCGGGCGATGAACTGCTCAGGTCTGTTCCGCAGCTCAACCAGTCATCTTTGGAACTCGGATCGTTCTTGAACAGCGGTCTGAATTAAGGAGAAATCATGAAAGCAAGAGTTGGTTTATTGATTGCGATAGCCATCCTGGTCGCTGGTCTACTCCTGACGGTGGGATTTGCCCAGGGGCCACAAGCGCCGCGACCGCAAGACGATCCGCTGGCGGAATATGTGTTTCCTCCAGAACTCGTGATGCAGCACCAGCGCGAGATCGCACTCACGGATGAACAGAAGGCCTTTCTGAGAGGCGAGATTCAGAGAGTTACGCTCCGCTTCACGGAACTGCAGTGGCAGATGCAAGATGCCATGGAAGGACTGGTCTCTACGCTCAAGGGCGGGTCGGTAAACGAGCAGCAGGCGCTGTCTCAACTTGACAGGATTCTGGACACCGAGCGGGAGATAAAGCACTTGCACGTGGGACTGGCCGTGCGCATCAAGAACAAGCTAACCCCGGAACAACAGTCGAAGCTCCAGGCTTTCAAGCAATCGGCCCACAAGTGACCAACATCATTTGTGTGTAGTGAAGCGGACATTGGCACTCACTCACAGAACCATTGCGATAGCCAATGGATCCTAAGCTCTAATGGAAGCACTCACAGAACCATTTGCGGTAGCCAATGGATCCTAGGCTCAACGCTAATGGAAGCACTCACAGAACCATTTGCGGTAGCCAATGGATCCTAAGCTCACCTTGCACCATTTCGTGTTGTTTCGTGTTGTTTCGTGTTGTTTCGTGTAACTTCGTGGATCGTTCTCTAACCTCGAATTGGCGAAACGATCCACGAAATCACACGAACTGGCACTAAACAAGCAAGTTGAGCTTAAGATCCATTGGCTACCGCAAATGGTTCTGTGAGTGAGTGGTGGTGTTTGGCTGCCGGAAGCGGTCTTATGTTGAGTTTGCTTGTTGCCTTTGAGTGTGCGCAGCCGCTGGCCGCGCCTCAACGATGGTTTGTTGCCTATTTACCCTTGCCGGAAGCCTTTCGTTCTAGTAGAAGCCAGCCCGAGGGCAGGACGGCCGCGGCGAGCAGAATCTTGATGATGTCGCCGGGGATAAACTTCAGCACCGTTAGTTGAAACGCTACGGCGAGCGGCGTGTTTGTCACAAGCGCGAACCAGGCCCAGCCGCTGAGCATTATCAACAACGACCCAATCGCCATCGCGGCCGCCGCTGTCAAAAAGCGCCGGTCCCAGCCGTGTTCGGCAAAAGCTCCGGTGATGAAAGCAGCAGCGGGAAAAGATACGAGGTAGCCGCCCGTAGGTCCAAGAAGGTGTCCGATACCGCTCGAGCCGCCGTAAAAAAAAGGAAGGCCGCTCGCACCTTCGATGAGGTAGACAATCATGGCCATTGCGCCCAAGCGCGATCCGAGCAGGGCTCCGGTCAATAGTACGGCGAAAGTTTGGCCGGTGATGGGAACGGGGCCAATGGGGATCACTATCTGCGCCGAAAGCGCCATCAGTAAACTAAAGGCAAAAACCAGCCCCACCGATCGAGTCCAATCCAGTGGCGCGAGCGCCGTGCCGAGTAACGTGTCGGGTTTAGCGTAAGATGATGTGCTCATGGTTAGAATTTCGGATTTCGGATTGCGAATTGCGAATTTCGAATAGTCGCGCAGACTTCAGTCTGTGAACCCGGCGAGCCATACACAGACTAAAGTTCTGTGCCACATACAAAGACTAAAGTCTGTAACACGGCAAAGTCAGTCCGCAGCCATACTTTTCAGCTGGACCTCCGCCGCCTCGGTCTTCAACGTGCCGATGCGCATGCCATAGAACGAACGCCAGACGAAAACGATCGAAGTCAAAAAGAAAACTGCCGCCAAAACGTGACTAATGATCGGCCCGTTCTCGCCAAATTGGCCGCGGGAGTCAGCGATTGAAACGGCCAATTCCACAGCCAGCAAGCCAAACAGCGTTGTGAACTTGATCACCGGATTCATTGCCACTGAGGATGTGTCCTTAAAAGGATCACCAACCGTATCGCCAACGACTGTTGCGTCGTGCAGCGGTGTTCCCTTTTGCTTTAGCTCGACCTCTACTACCTTTTTGGCGTTGTCCCAGGCCCCACCTGCATTGGCCATGAATATTGCCTGGTAGAGTCCAAAGATGGCAATTGATATCAGATATCCAATGAAGAAGAAAGGCTCGACGAAGGCAAAAGCCAGAGTCGAGAAGAAGACTGTGAGGAAGATATTAAACATGCCTTTCTGGGCATATTGCGTACAGATCTCGACAACTTTCTTGCTGTCTTCCACCGAGGCCTTTTCCACACCTTCAAGCCGGATGTTTGCCTTGATGAATTCAACCGCGCGATAGGCGCCAGTCGTCACCGCCTGCGTAGAAGCGCCCGTAAACCAGTAGATAACGGCGCCGCCTGTAATCAAACCCAGAACAAAGGGCGCGTGCAGCAGCGAGAGGTTTTGTGTATCTGTGGTCAGGCCGTTCGTCAGCGTCATCATGATCGAAAAGATCATGGTTGTGGCGCCAACCACCGCGGTGCCGATTAGCACTGGCTTAGCAGTAGCTTTGAATGTATTGCCGGCCCCGTCATTCTCTTCGAGCAGGTGTTTTGCCCGCGTGAAGTTAACGTCCATTTTGAATTCTTCCTTAATCTCAGCTTCAACGTTCGGCACTTGCTCAATCAGTGATAACTCGTAAACCGATTGCGCATTGTCAGTAACCGGCCCGTAAGAATCGACGGCGATGGTAACCGGGCCCATGCCCAGGAATCCGAAAGCAACCAGGCCAAAAGCAAACACCGGGGCGGCAACCATCAGTGGATCAAGTCCCATTGTGCTGAAGTAGTAGGCTATCGACATCAGAATGACGATGCTGATACCCAGCCAGTAGGCCGAGAAGTTCCCCGCCACCAGACCAGACAGAATGTTGAGTGACGGACCGCCTTCCCGGGACGAGGTCACCACTTCCGCAACGTGGGCTGATTCGGTGGAGGTGAAGACCTTCACCAGCTCCGGGATAATCGCGCCTGCGAGCGTACCGCACGAGATGATCAGCGAGAGTTTCCACCAGAGGCTTGTATCCCCGCCCAGAGCAGGAATTGTTAGCCTTGAAACAATGAAAGTTACAACGACTGAGAGAATTGAAGTGATCCAGACCAAGGAAGTGAGCGGCGCTTCAAAGTTCATCTTGTCGGCATTACGGTACCGAGCCTTGGCAATCGCGTCGTTGATGAAATAAGAACCCGCGCTGGCGATAATCATCATGATGCGCATCACAAAGATCCAGACAAGCAACTGCACCTGAACGATCGGGTCGCGCACTCCCAGGAGAATAAACGTAATCAGAGCGACGCCGGTCACGCCATAGGTTTCAAACCCGTCCGCGCTCGGCCCCACCGAGTCGCCTGCGTTGTCTCCAGTGCAGTCCGCAATCACGCCCGGGTTGCGGGCATCGTCTTCCTTAATCTTGAAGACGATCTTCATCAAGTCAGAACCGATATCGGCAATCTTGGTGAAGATGCCGCCGGCAATGCGCAACGCTGCTGCGCCCAGAGATTCACCAATGGCAAAGCCGATGAAACAGGGCCCGGCATAATCACCGGGAATAAACAGCAGGATGCAAAGCATGATCAGCAATTCGACACTGATCAACATCATGCCAATACTCATGCCCGCGCGCAGCGGGATCACGTAGAGCAGGTATGGCTTGCCTTCCAGACTCGCGAATGCCGTGCGCGAGTTGGCAAACGTGTTTACGCGAATTCCAAACCAGGCGACGCCATAGCTCCCGGCGATACCAACCAGGCTGAACGCAAGAATGATGGCCACGCGAAATGGTTCCATCCTTGACAGCACACCGAAGTAAAGCACGATGATGATGCCGATAAAGATTTCCAGGATGAGAATGAACTTGCCCTGCGTGATCAGGTAAGTCTTGCAGGTTTCGTAAATGAGCTCTGAGATTTCACGCATCGCGCGATGCACTGGGAGCTTCTTCAAGTTCATGTACATGGCCAGACCAAACAAAAGCCCCAGCATGCAAACTACAAGGCCGGCCAGCAGCAGGTTGTGACCG
>JBOGOU010000331.1:0-1279 GCA_050748205.1 Pyrinomonadaceae bacterium
CCTTGATAGCCCCTAGCAACCTGACGGTAACTGGCAACTTGATTTCGCCTAAAATCGGCCCATCGGGAACGCAGCAACATACGCTGCCTGTTGTAACCTCTGATACGATTGCGCTTGTTGCCGCCACCCAGACACTTACGAACAAGACGCTGACCAATCCAGCGGTTACGGGAAGCCTGACGGTGGGGAACATCAACTCCACCCGTTTCATGGATGGGGTGACGTACCCGTTTACAGCGGCTGGCCTTCAAGCCTGCATCAACGATGCCACACCAAACAAGATTTGTGATGCATCAGCCATGCCCTCGTTTACAAGCTCTGTAGAGATTACTGTAGGCAACGCATCCGCCGAAGCCGTAACCTTGATTCTCCCCAACAGCTCAACATGGTCATTCAACATTACGGATGGAACATCCTGTGGCATCAAACAATTTAATAAGAGTGTCATCAAAAGTCAAGCTTCGGTGTCCAACGGACTGCAAATGTCCCTTCAGCCATCTGCGGCAGGGACAAGCATGCGCGCTCTCTACTGCACTGACAGAACGCAGACCGATGGCTACTATCTAGCAGAAGGTTTCCTTGCACGGAACACCATCGGCGCGACATTTTCTCAGGGCTTGGTAGAGATAACCCACGCCGCTGATAATTCTATATTCCGCAACTTGTCAACAATCAATTCCAGTGGAGTAGGAATTAAAATCTACGAAGTTTGCTGCGGGACATCGTTTTACAACCTGACTGCGGATGGTCTGAGCGGTACTGGGGCTAAACCTGTTCGTATCGGTGATTCCACTTTGGGAGCCTTTACGATCGGTGGAGGCGTGATAAATGTCGGCTTCTATGGCCTGTCAACAACACACCCCGGAACAGGCCAGTTTGCTATCGAGGTTGGGGATAGCACAAACACATCAACCCGCAATGCCAACGACGAAGGTATCCAATTCTACAACCTCTATATGGAACCTCATTCGAGCGACACGACGACTGCTGGAATGAAGATTTGGGACGACGTTCATAACATCGGTGTATATGGTTGTAGTTGGGTGGGCAATGCTGGCGGCTCTTCTTCCTACGCGATTGATCTGGACTCCTGGGCGGGACCGTCGAACAGCACGTTTCTGAATTGTAAGTCGCAAACATTAAACGTTATTAACGACAACATTGCCGTGCAGATTGTCACTGGAGCGGCAAACTACGGGCAAGCCGTCTCTTATTTCGCTGGCGGTCTGATGGGGACCATTGCACCAGGTAGCATTTTTTCCTCCAACCTGTTCAACGC
>JBOGOU010000332.1:0-19017 GCA_050748205.1 Pyrinomonadaceae bacterium
AAACTACACTGCCCCAGTTCGTCCAGGATTTAGAGCGGGGCGAAGCAAAACGTCTCTATCAGGCACCGGAGAGACCAGCGCTCGCACTCACGCCCGTGCCAGACTTTAATCTGGCCGAGGTCAAGCATTACGCCGCGATGTCCGTGCAGTATTCGCGCGGGTGTCCTTTTCAGTGCGAATTTTGCGACATTATCGAGATCTACGGTCGCGTCCCACGCACAAAAAGCAATGAGCAGATGCTGGCGGAACTCGACGAACTAAAACGCGTCGGATGGCGGGGAACGGTTTTCATAGTAGACGACAACTTCATCGGCAATAAACGAAACGTTAAGAAACTAGTGCCGGAACTGAATGCCTGGCAGGAAAAGAATGGTCGCCCTTTCTCGTTTCTCACTGAAGCAAGCGTGAACCTCGCTGACGATGACGATCTTCTCGACTCAATGCGTTCTGCTGGTTTTCGCAGCGTGTTTCTAGGAATAGAAACACCTGTTGAGGAGAGCCTGAAGGAGGCTCAGAAGTCTCAAAACCGCGGTAATCTGCTGGCAGCAGTCAAGAAGATACAGAGCTACGGCATGGAAGTAATGGCCGGTTTCATCGTGGGATTTGATAACGATCCGGACGATATCTTCGACCGGCAGATCCGCTTTATCCGCGAGAGCGCGATTCCACTCGCGATGGTCGGACTGCTCACCGCGCTTCCTGACACGCAACTCTGGCGACGACTGAAAAAAGAGGGGCGCCTACTTGCCGAAAGCACGGGCAATAATACGAGCAGCTCGTTGAACTTCGTCACAAAAATGGATCCGTCTAGGCTGGTTGAAGGCTACAGGTCTGTCCTGAGCACGATCTATGACTCAAAGGAGTACTATCAGCGTGCGCTCGACTGTCTACAGCGTGTTTCTAAAGCTGGTCCCGAGCCGAACTTCTATAGCCTGACCTGCGGAGTTATGGCGCTAACGCGAATCGTGGTGAAGCTAGGAATAATCGATGGTGAGCGCCGGGAGTTTTGGCGCTTCTTTCGTCGATCGCTAGCTGAGCACCGTCAGAGCTTCGCACACTCCATGCGTCTGGCCGCCATGGGGTATCATTTTCGCAAGGTGAATGAGAGCATATAGGCATGCTCCCTAGAAAGGGGAAAAGCAAGCCATCCATCTCCCAAGCATTAACGCGCTGTATAAGGCTCTTGTGCCCTGCCTGTGGACAAGCGTCAATCGTTAAGAAGCCATTCCATATCAAGGACTACTGTAACTCGTGCCTGGCACGCTTCGAGCGTGAAGAAGGGTTCTTTGTTGGGGCCATCCTCGTCAATGTGGTCACGACTGAGCTTGTAATCTTATTCACCTACCTTGTTTCACTGGGAGTGGTTGCAGCTCATTATCAAGCAGTTCTCACTGTGCTCTTAGTCCTGGCCCTCCTTTTTCCCGTCGCGTTTTACCATCACAGCTGGAGCATCTGGCTCACCTTTGATCACGCAGTAGAAGGACTACCCAAACTCTGATATATCCACCCAGTCCCGAGACTGTGTGAAGACCCAAAAGAACTTTTCGGTAATTTGCAGGTAAGGAAGGTGGGCTTGCCCCCGCCTCAACTTTGATGGCCTTCACATCACAAGAAATCACTCAATTCATTAAGGGTTTCGCAGTTTGTACATGATGATACGTTGCCCTTTGGACCTTTCAGACTTGAAATGGTTGCTTCTGAGCTGAGTGGCTTTGAAGCTTGCGGCGGGGGCAAGCCCACCTCCCTTACCTGCAAATTATCGTAGGCCCTTTTTTGGTGTTTTCACACACTCCCTCCCTGGGGGATTTGAAACTGCACCACTACCGGGTCGGTCGGTTCGCTGGCAAAGCGATTTGACGAAGTGGTATTATGTGGCAACTGAAATGTTCAATCCGCAACCACTACATCTCAGCCCCCTTGAATCTCGCGCGAATCTTTTCGCGGACTAGCTCTCCTTCGCCAGGAACCCCGTCCACGTTCCGAAGCCAATGAGTTTTCGGGCTAATCGCCGTTATCCCGCTCAGTAAACGAGCGACTGACAAGGAGAGAAACCAGTGTCGACAACTATCATGGCCCCACCGAAGCGGCCCGAAATAAAGACTGCGCTGCCTGGTCCAAACGGCCAGAGGATAATTGAGGCAGACGCGCAGTTTGTAACACCTTCCTACCCAAGACCTTCCTTCAAGCTCGTGGCCGAGCGCGCTCAGGGAGTTTGGGTTGAAGACGTTGATGGGAATATTTTTCTTGATTGCAATGCCGGCGTTGCGGTCTGCTCAACCGGGCATTGCCATCCGGAGGTTGTTCGAGCGATTCAGGAACAGGCTGAACAACTCATCCACATGTGTGGCACCGACTACTACTACCGGCACATGCCACAACTCGCACAAAAGCTTGACGAGATCGTCCCTGTGCCTTCGCCGACGAAAACTCACTTCGCCAACAGCGGCACTGAAGCCATCGAGACTGCTTTGAAGCTCGCGCTGCATGCCACAGGGCGTGAGAAATTCATCGCCTTCTTCAACAGCTTCCATGGCAGAACACTTGGTTCGCTTTCACTAACCTCTTCAAAGGCGGCCCAGCGTAGAGGTTTCAAACGTCAGGCGCTCGACGTTGTTCACGTCCCCTACCCGAATGAGTTTCGTAATCCGTTTAGCGCCGAGGATTGCGGCGATGGTGGCGCCGGTCAGGGAGCGCTTACGTGGATCGAGGATCGTCTCTTCAAAACTACGACTCCTCCAGACGAAGTAGCAGCCATTGTCGTCGAAGTAGTGCAAGGCGAAGGTGGTTATGTTCCGGCACCGAAAAATTTTCTGCAGGGCCTTCGTAGAATTTGCGACGAACATGGCATCCTCCTGATAGTCGACGAGGTGCAGAGTGGGATGGGCCGGACGGGTAAGATGTTTGCAAGCGAACACTTTGACCTGAAGCCCGATATTGTCTGCATCGCAAAAGGCATCGGTTCTGGTTTGCCGATAGGCGTCACGGTGGCGCGCGCCGATCTAATGAATTGGAAGCCGGGGGCACATGCCTCAACCTTTGGCGGAAATCCGGTATGCATCGCCGCTGCGCTTAAGACGATTGAGCTTTTGGAAGGCGGCCTGGTGCGAAACAGCGCGGAGGTTGGTGCCTATCTAAAAGCTGAGCTGGAAAAGCTGATGAAAAAGCACGATTGCATCGGCGATGTTCGCGGTTTGGGCATGATGATCGGTGTGGAGTTTGTCGAAGATCGAACTTCGCGGAAACCTGCACCTGCCCTTCGCGATCGCGTGGAGGTTGCGTGCTTCGAGCGCGGACTGATCATTCTTGGCGCAGGTACGAATACGATTCGCTGGTCGCCTCCCCTGATTTTGACAAAGGAGAACGTCGACGTCGCGATCGAGATCTTCGATGCGGCTATCTCTGCCGCGCAAGTCTAAACGGACTGACCAAGGAAATGTTTAAGGGCTCTGTTGTCTCAATTCACATCTCGCAAATTGCCGCAGGCGCCATGACGGCCGTTGACGAGGTGCTCGCCGTTCCAGGAAAGGGTCTTGAAGGCGATCGGTATTTCGCGAAAACGGGAACCTTCTCGAAACCCGAACCGGATCGCGAAGTGACCTTCATTGAGATCGAAGCAATTGAGGCTCTGCGCGAGAAATCCGGGATTGAGTTTGCCCAGGGCGACTCGCGACGCAATACTGTCACGCGTGGAGTGCCATTGAATCACCTTGTCGGGCACGAGTTTGCAGTCGGAGAAGTTAGGGTTCGCGGCCTTAGGTTGTGCGAGCCCTGCGCTCACCTCGCGCGGCTAACCTAACAAGCTGTCCTGCCAGGATTAGTACACAGGGGCGGCTTGCGCGCGCAAATCCTGACTGAGGGCAAAATCTACCCGGGTGATGTCGTTCACGATTAGCGGAAGCCCATTGCGAGTGACCAACTCCGGCAACGCTACTGTTCGCTTTGACTTCCGCTAGTACAACGATTAAAGTCCGCAACGTAGTATAGTTTCCCGGCCGCGGACCTCCTTGGATGACCCAATTGGAGTTTGCCCTGTTTTTCCCCAACCTGCTCCCCTAAAAAACTTAGATGAAGGAGTTACCCCACATGCATCACTCTAACGGCCCGCGCTGGGCGGTCGTGTACCTGCTTGTTGTTTCCCTCTGCTTCGTCGCAATGCCACACCCGGTCACAGCGCAGACTACCGAGTACGTTGTCATTGACCTCGGTACTCTCGACGGTGGAAATCAGAGCAAGGCGTTTGCCATAAACCAAGCTGGGCGCGTGGTCGGTCTTTCAAACACGGCCGCCAACCCCAGCTTTCAAAACGCTGTGTACTGGGATGCTATGATCGTTACCAGCATGGGTACTTTTGGTGGAAGCAGCGGGACTGCATTCGGGGTGAACGATGTTGGGTATGCGGTTGGCCAGGCCGACACTTCATCGAGCGAAACGCATCCGTTTATATGGTCAGACATTTTTGGCAAGAAAGACCTGGGAACTTTGGGAGGTACTTTCGCAGCTGCCGTAGACATCAATAGTGCCAACCAAGTGGTAGGTCAGGTTGAGTCTAGCGGCCCGGGTTTTCTTCAAGATCGCGCCTTCGTTTGGGACAAAACCAGCGGCTTGCAGTTGATAGCCACGCTCGGGGGCTCGTCTAACGCAGCGCGCGGCATCAGCGACACTGGTAACATTGTGGGGTTCTCCGACACCACCGGTGGTCAAACTCATGGATTTCTTTTGAGTGGTGGCGTGCTAACGGACATCCCGACGCTGGGCGGCAGTCTGGGTATCGCAAATCATATTAACAACGCCGGTCAGGTTGTAGGTTATTCAACTCTCGTAACCGGCCCGATCAACCCTCCATCCCACGCTTTTCTTTGGACGCAGGGCGGCGGGTTATCAGATCTCGGCACTCTTGGCGGGACTCACAGCATAGCCTACGACATTAATGCTTCGGGCATCGTGGTGGGAACATCTGAAGTATCCCTGGGTGTTAACCATGCGTTCATTTATAGCCCACAGACAGGTATGGTTGATCTAAATACTCTCACGCCAGGTTCAGGTTGGACGCTCGTAGAGGCTCGCGGCATTAACAACAAAGGTCGGGTTGTTGGTTTTGGCGTCAACCCTTCGGGCTTCACGCATGCCTTCCTGCTGAGTCCGGCGGTTGATGAGATCCCCGGGGGAGAACCGCCACCCTGTTTCGTTTCGCCGGCAAGCCCGATAATACTGCCGCCGGATCCGACTCAGCTGCCCGGCGTGAAGCTCCAAAGAAAGCCGAAGAGAAAACCTCTGCCATTCTATATGCGGCCAAAATAGGTTCGGACTTGGTTGTAGGGGCGGCCCTCCGTGGGCGCCCCTCCCACCGCGACCAACGGGCGCGCACGTAGGGACGCCCCTAATCTACTAGGCTCAAAGACCAGGTGCCGCGGCCCGTGAGTCGAGTTTTTTCAGTATCTCCCGCATCCTCGCGCGTAGACGTTCTTCGTCAACAGTCACGATGCGACCATCACGATAAACTTCGCGTCCCGCAACCACGGTCAGCACAACGTCGCGTCCTGAAGAAGCAAAAATAAGAGTGGTGACGGGATCGTATGACGGAAGCTGGTGTGCGCCGGCAAGCGACACAACAGCAAAATCCGCCTGAAGTCCCGCTCTAAGCTCACCAACTTGATTTTCAAGATTCAGCGCCAGTGCTCCGCCCCAGGTTGCAGCCCGTAACACATCATTCGCGTCAATCATTCGCTGGTTCGAGGCACCGGCAATCTCCGAGCGGCTGATCAATGTCGCGAAGCGCGCCTCCTCAAGAATGTCGCAAGTATTGTTACTTGCAACGGAGTCGCTGCCCAGACCGACGACGATGCCGCGCTCGACAAATTGAGCGAGCGGGGCGCGCCCATGGCCCAGTTTCGCGTTTGATTTTGGACAGTGGGCAACTCGCGCCCCAGCCTCTTTGAGCGTGTCGATATCCTCGCCATCAACCTTAGTGCAATGCGCTAGCAAGGGCCGCGTCTCGAGCACGCCATGACGTTTGAGGTGTTGAATTGGCGAGATCCCTGGCGCGTGCCATTTTATGCCCCGGCCAGCAAGTGCTTCCGCGAACGGCCCTCGCCCTTCACGTAACAACAGATCTTCAGCAACTGATTCGGCAGCATGCATCATTAACGGAAGTTTCTCTGCCAATGCAAACTGAGAGATCAACTCAAGCTGTGGGGCACAAACCGTGTAAGGCGCGTGCGGCGATACACCAACTTTCACCAGGGGCGTCGCGCGTTCAGCCAGGCTCGCGATCTTGGTCTTGAGCTTTTCAAAGTTAGCACGGGCAAGTTTTGGATCTGGCCCGAAGGACTCCTGGAAGACGGTACCGCGAAGGCCTACGTCGGCAAGGGCCCTGATGCTCTCAGAAGCTTCGTCACTGGCATCAGCCACCGCGGTAATCCCTGCTCGTTCAGCTTCACACGCTCCCCATGCGGCGGAAACATACCGGTCGTCGGACGTCATCCGCATGATGCGCGCCATCGTAAGTTTTCTTAGCCAGGCGGTGAAGTCGGCTTCTTCCTTTTCCAGGAAGCCGCGCATCGCGGTCAGCTCTAGATGTGAATGGACATTGACAAGGCCGGGGATTATGGCAGCCTCGCCGAAGTGATTCGAAAGGGCATCTGGAAACCTCTGTGCCAGTGAGCCCCGCGCGCCGACGTCAACAATGCGACTGTCGTCAACCGCTACGGCACCATCCTGAATCGGAGGGGACGAGATAGGTAAGACCCAGCGAGAGCAGTATAAGGTTGTCATGAGGTCGGCTCTTTAATCCGGGCTCTCATGTGTTGCTGTGCGAAGCCCCGAACCGAGTTGCGGCAGGACATTCAGGAGGCGACGGTTAGCTTCGACAGACGTCACAATTCTGAATCGCACCTCGCTTAAGCCATCGCCAATGTCCCGCACGTCGAAGTCCTCAAGATGAACGCGCTCTTTATTCAAAATATCGCTAAGCGTTTCCAGAAACTCCGCAGGGTCTCTAACTTTGAGTGTGTAGTGGAACAGTCTCTTGCGGCGGACAAAGGCACGTTCGACCCGCCGCAACAAAACCAGCACAGTAATGATGAGTGAGGTTGAGAATATGGCGATCCCAAACATGCCCTCGCCGATTGTGATCCCCACCGCTCCGACCACAAAAATAGTCGCCGCAGTCGTCAGTCCGGTTATTGAGCCGCGCGATTGAAGAATAACACCCGCCCCCAGGAAGCCGATGCCGGCAACAACCTGAGCTACGAGCCTCGCCGGATCCGTGTAGGGCTGCCCTCCACTGATGTGACGCGAAACAATCATGAACAAGGCGGCGCCAAGGCAGATGAGAACGTTTGTGCGCAGTCCGGCCGGTTTACGGCTCAGCTCGCGCTCGAATCCAATGGCCCCGCCGCAAAGAACCGCCATCAGGAGCTTGAAAACGATCAGGAGCGCGGGCCACTGCTGGGTCAAGTTGTAATCACTCCTTAAGCACCGCCGCCAAACAGTGAAACCTAGCGGGTTTGGTTCAGCGTGGTTGAACGCAACACAGTTGAAACCCTTGAGACCGCGAGCCCTTCAGCTTTCGATACCGCTCAAGGATTGAGATCACGTAAGCGCGCGTGGAGGGAATATTGATCCTTTGGATAAATTCTTCGCCTGACAACGCCTGACCCTCCTGCGAGGGCCGACTCCATTCGGCGGCCCGACTTGGACCCGCATTATATGCGGCAATCATGCGTACCTCGGCGTCAGGTGTATCGCGGTACTGCTCGTAAAATTTCTCGAGGTACCAACAGCCGATCTGCAGGTTTCGCTCCGGGTCGCGCAGCAGACTGTAAGGTTCGTTAGCCATCTGGCGCTCGAGTTCACGCATGCCAGTCTCTCCGGCCCAGTCGCGACCGACCGCCGGCGTAACTTGCATCAGTCCAATCTCTCCGTCCTTCCCGGTTTTCCACGGACTGAAATACGTTTCTTCATAGATAATGCTCCACACCAGGTCAGGATCGAGACGATAGATGCCGGCCTGACGGGCAATTAAGCCGTCGTACCGGTGAATCCAGTATTGATTGAGAGAGTAAGCTACGAGAGCGGCAGTGAGGATTACAAGACTAACAACAATCAGTCGCTTCATCAAAATAGGTCAGGAGTAATGCGGGCACGGTTGGTCGCTCTTAGAAAAGAACATGGAACCTGCTGTTGCAGGCTCTTAGTTTCTCTTCTTCAATCCCATCCAGAAACTGGCCGCTGAACATGTCTGATCAACGCCCTCGTAACGCGATCGCAGCGCTTGCTCATCCAGCACATGCCCCTGCAACCATACTTCGGCATCAAGCGTTGCGCCGGGCGCCAGAGAATCTCCCCGCAATGCCCGCTGATTGACCAGAACCTCAAGCTTTATTCGTTCAAGATCGATATGGATCCAGTAAAGATCGCTACCGGAGAGTGGATTCTTGAGGGGCTTGTACTCGATCACAGTGCCCGACAAACTCCAATCATTCTCGTGGGCCGCACGAGAAGGGGCGGTCTTTTCAAGCGGCAACCAGCGAGACTTTGCGGTTCCTCTCCGCACGCGCGCACGGTAGGCGAGTCCACAAAGCCCGACATGCAATTCCTGAGCGGCGAAGCCTGCGGGACCAACTTCGGTCAGGTTCTGCAGCTCGAACAGAACCTCACAATCAGTGCTTTCGCGATACCCATGGACAACAGCTTCGCCCTCTTCGTCGTACTCAGTCAAAGCCCACGGACTAATGGTTTGGATATAGCGCGCTCGAAACCCGGGCCGGCAATCGGCGTAGAACACATCGCCACTACCCGATTCATAGAGCACAGTCCAAACCTCGAGACCCTCACCGAGCTTCCAACAGCGACCGTGGAGCACGGCGCCGCGGCGACTCAATTGCGTGGGCTCCCCCTGGTCTCCGGCCCGTTCCGCGAGATAGTTAAAAGCCTTCTCGCTCGGCACTTCTAATCCAATGGTTTCAAAAGTCGGGTTCATTTTTGACCTGAATTGTCATGCGGCCGATTACCTGACTCCGTGACGCTTACCTTCTTTATGCCTTTGCGCATGTCCGTTTGACTCGTCTGCGCGTGGAGCGCGGCTTTTAACTCCCCGAATCCGCCTTTCCGGGCCATGCGAAGGACGCACCCCGGAACGAACCATTTCCGCAAACAGATCTACATCGTAGTCAACTTCCCTCGACATCTCCTCCCGTATAGCGTGCAGCACTTCAAGAAACCTTGGACGGCGATACATAAAGTTATTCTTTGAACTTCGATTTGCCATCTTGGATTTGAAACTCTGCTGACTGTACCATCTACTTTGCTCGCACACTATCATCAAGGCTGCATTCGACAATCGTCAGGCAGAGATCACTTCACTCTCTCCGTCGCTTCAGAAACAAGAAACTCAGGCGTCACGATCATGGGTACGTAAAAGCCGGCTGCCGTATTAAATAGGCGAATGCGGGCCTGGCGCCTAACATTGGCCAGGTGGCCAAAGTTCCACGTCACCAGATAATCGATTTTGTGATAAGAGGCAATAGCTACGTGCAAAGCATCTGCGATGTACTTTCGATGAAATATCCCTCGCGAAACATAGCCGTCTGCCAGGATCGCCGCCTCATCCGTCAATTCAACTTGTTCCAGGGGTGCGATAAGTTTCAGGTATGAACTCTTATGAGGCTCCGGGACCCGTTCGATCTCACGTGCGACCAGCGCCGAGATTACCGTGCGGTAGTCCGTCATCTCGTGTTCCCACCAACGGATCGTCAGGTCACGCCGAAAGGGTTCGCCATTGTCGAGGTAGGCGCCGATGACCGAGGTTTCTAGATAGAGACTTTGCTTCATAACACTACAGCTCTTACATCTGTCCAGGTTTGGCGCCATCGTTGCTTCGGGCAGTCTGGTTAAGTGGTTCCAGCCGAATCACTCCCCGCCGAAAGTCGAAAGAAACGCGGAAGTGCTTGAGGAAGTTCCCACCCAGAATGCCGTCCTGCAGGAAGCCGGCAGTTTCATTTACCGGCTCCAGGTCCAGCACAGCCACACTGAGCTGTTCCCGCACAAAAGTACCCAGCATTAGGCTTGGCAAAAGCATGGTTTTTACATCTTCGGCTACACCCGCCGCGCCGAAAACGCGCATTCGATTTGGTGTCTGGTAATTTGCCATTTCTTCCAGAGCAGCAAGCTTCTCTGAGATCACAGAGATACTGGCGCCCGTATCGATAATGAAGTTCAAAGGCTTGTCGATTCCCTCGAGATGAACCTCTCCACTCAGGAAGCCGCTCGAGGTGGTGCGCAGCGGAATCTCAATGGCTTTAGCAGATGCGGGACGCCGCTCTTCTGGTGTTTCAGCGGGGGGCGTTGATTGCACAAGATCGAGCGTACCGGTTTGGCGCTGTCGCACGAGCGTAAATGTACGGTCGCCGTAATCAACTGCAGTGATGAACTTCGAAATCATCGAGAGCCCAAGATATCCGTCAACCGTAATTTTATCGTCGTAGAAGCGTCGTATGTAAACCGGTACGTTCTCCACTCTGACGTCGCCAATGTCCAGTGATGAAAGGAAGCCATATACGATTTCGAATTTCCCTCCACCACCAACGGCTCGAGCCAAGCCGCCCCTCGCAACGGGTCGTAAGCCTAGTTTCCTGGCTGTCTCTTCGGAAATGACGGACATTCCCGAACCCGTGTCGAGCACGAACCGCAACGACTCTTTTTGCCCGTTTACCCGAATGTTCAAGATCGGCCGGCTGTCATACGCTTGGAAGGAAACGACCGTGGAATTGCGGCCTGCCGGAACATAAAGCGAGCCTTGTCTTCCGAGATAACGCAGAAAGTCGATCAAACCGCGAATACGAGCACGACGATCCGCATCAGTCTTTGGTGCGACCAACAAAAACCGCTCATAGGCGTCTGCCGCTTCTTTGTACTGTTCGTTGCGTGCCGCCGCCTGACCGAGATTAAAGATGAAGTCAGGGTCGTCTGGATCCAGGCCGACGGCTCGCCGCAAGCCTCGAAGACATAAATCAACCCGATTCTCATAGAAATCAACCATTGCCAGGCCGGCGATTGCCAGCGCTTCGTTCTCCTCAAGGCTTAGCGCTGTTCGAAACTCCTCAACTGATTCTCGAAAGTTCCCAGAAGCGAGGATCGCCTGGCCCAGCAGAGCATGCGCTTTGGCCGAAAGAGGGTCCGACAGAATTACTCTTGCGGCGTGGTCGTAGGCATCTTGAAGGCGTCTCTGTTTGAGCAGGGCAAAGCTCAAACCGAGTCGAGCCTCATTGTCCTGAGCATTCTTGCTCAACAGTTCGCGCAGCATTTTCTCGGCCCCCTCAAAGTCGCCTTCACGAAGTGCCTTCTCGGCGCGATTTCGTGTCTTCTTGTCGCCCAGAATTACGGCATCTGTCGTGGAGGAAGCGAGACAAAGCATAAAGGCGGTCACAATTCCGACCGCCACAATGCGCCCAAGCCTGATAGAACTGAGATACTGCATAGAACTACCCTCTAAATTACCAGGACTACTAACTTATCTTACTGCCAATAGTCGGTCTCAAAACAACCAGCTATTTCAAAACCTCGCCGGTCTTCATGGACCACAGAACCAGGTCAAGTTCGTCAAAGTCTATTCGGACGTCGCGCGCCACTCTTCGCAGCTTTTCCTCAATCTCCAGGTAGCTCCTTCTTGAGCTCGGTGGGCGAGGGCTTTCAACTACCTTTAGATCGGCAAGACAACGCAATACGTGTTTATCTAGAATTGCGTGGTTTTTAAGGCCGATGTTGCGAAGGAAGTGGCTAGCCTCCTTATAGCCCAGTCCTTTGATGCGCTTTTCCTGAGCAAGCCAATCACGACGTTCAATCGGATTAGCAAAACTTTCAAGCCTTTCGCGCAATCTGAGTCCGCAATGCTCGCGCAGGTAGCTTCGCGCCACCACGATGTAGCCAGGTCGCGCCACCGGGAACCGGTGTGCGCCGGCCTGCTTGAGCGCCTGCGTCATCTCCGCGCGCTTGCCCTCCATCAAAAGCGGTCTGACTGCATCGATGGATTTCATTCCCATTCGAGCCGAAGCACCGGCGGTGAAGATACAGAAGACGAGTTCTTCCCAGAGTCGCGCGTCTGAACCTTGGCGCCAGACTTCTTCAAACTCGAAAAGTCTTGCTCGAATCTCTTTTCGTCGTGCCTTGTGCGCGGCGCGTATGTTTTCAACTGTAACGGGCTGATGTTCGCGCACTTTGATCTGTCAATACCGAGATTCTAGGTGTCCGCTTCTGCCGTTGTCAACGCTATTAGAACTGGCGCGAAGTCAAGTCTGAAGTGCAACAAGCAATGTCCTAATTTGATTTTCTTCATCTGCCAGGTCCGTAAGGTAGAGGAGGAAGTTAGCCATCCACCAAATAGGCTGCTTGCTGAGCTGGCTTCGCTATCAAGAACCACTCCGGACTGGCACTCCGTCGCCGGCCCCAGGGACGGTACATCCTACGCAATCCTGAGAGCATCGAAGTAAACTCTCCTCACGAGCTTGCCCACTATCCCCAACAACGATCGTGTTATGATGATCTTGGCCGGCTCGAACGGAGCATGATGAGAACCAATGCACAGGCACGTAACATCGCGAATCTCTTTTGCCGTCTTCGGCGTCTTGATCTGGCTCACCCAGGCAGGGCTGGCTCCCGCTCAAACACCGCCCAGGCAAAGTGACCCTCCTGCAGTCCCCGTGGGTACGCCCCCGGCAACGCCTGCCGGCTCCCCAGTAGAAAAGACAACAGTTGAACAATCACCCGCCGCTGAGGATTCGGATGTTCTATATGGTCTACAGGGAGTCCTGGTGGAAACGCTCGACGGGAAGACGGTTGCGACGCAGTCGGCCGATGAGAGTTTTAATCCAGCTTCCTCGATAAAGCTCGCTACTGCGCTGGTGGCGCTTAGAACCTTTGGACCGAATCATCGTTTCACTAATGGCGTCTGGACCACCGGCACGTTCGACAAAGACACAGGAACGATCAACGGCAACCTCTATATCTCAGGACGCGATCCTTCTTTTCACTACGAGCACGGCGTAATGATCGCGCGTCAACTCAATGCCTTAGGCATTCGCGTGGTCACTGGCAATCTGGTAGTTGCGCCCGGCTTCACCATGAACTTTAGTTGGTCGGCGCGACGATCGGGAGAGCAGCTTTACGACACTTTTGATTCTACGATGAGGTCAGGGGAGGCGACCCGGGCTTGGTTATATGAAAGAACGGCACTTGGCGACACGGATAGCCTGCAGACGATACCTAGCGTAGCGGTGATGGGCGAGGTGGAAGTCAATCCTGTCGCGCCAAATGCGAAACTACTGCTATCACACAAGTCGAGCAAACTGGTCGACATACTCAAGGTCCTTCTCTGTTACTCAAATAACTTCATGGCCGAGCGTCTCGGCGACTCGCTTGGAGGCATACAAGCAGTCCGCAGCCAACTCATTGACTCGCTGCATCTCAGCCCGGACGAACTGAGACTTTCATCTCTGAGCGGCCTCGGAGTAAACCGCATCAGCCCGCGAACGATGATGAAGATTTTCAGGGCCCTGCGCGAGGAACTGCGGAAGAACAAGCTTTCGGCGGCCGACATCATGCCCGTCGCCGGAATTGATCCCGGTACGCTCCAGGATCGTTTCACTGCTCCTCCCTGGCGCGGCAGTGTAATTGCCAAAACCGGGACGCTTATCAGAACTGACGGCGGAGCGAGTTCTTTAGTGGGTCAGCTGAAGACAGCCAATGGCGAGACACTCTTGTTTGTGATTATGAACCGGAGAGGAAGCGTCTTGAGGTTTAGGGAAAACCAAGACTCCCTGGTAATGCAGATTCAGAGCACTCGCGGTGGTCCGAAGTCCTTCGACTATAAGCCGCATCTCCTGGCGATGAAGCTTGCCGATACAGAGAACCGTTTGACCTCTGCAAGCGACGAGTTTGAGCCGGTGTTAAAAGGTCCCACCAGTTCCCCGTAGTGACGTTCGTTCAATTTAAATGATTTGCGCCCCGGCGATCATGGATCCCCGGGGCGCTTTACCGTCCAGCCCTCTGCGCGGCGTGCGGCACCACGCACGAGCGGACGATCTTTTGAAGGCCGGCATGCGGCCGTCATTTGATAGAACTCCCCATTTGATCCTAAAAGCGGAAAGGCACCGAAAATTCAGGAACCAGGTCCCAGACGGGCAAAAATTTCCGCGTTCCTCAAAGCCTCTGATTTGTGAAGTTCATTTCCCTCACTGTTACCAGGGGTAACAGATCAGGGCCGTGGGTGAGACAGGACCTGCAGGAATTGGGCTATTTATTAGGGTATGAGCAAGCGGCACAAGTGTTGCCAAAGTCACCGCTGCACAGGTCCTCTCGACCTTGCCATCCTTTAGACGAAGTCCGGTAACCGGTAAGGCAGGCTTCGAAAATCAGCATAAGTGACAGGGGAGTTAAAACGATGACCCGACCTTCGCGCAATGCGGGAGAGGAAAGAGTAACGATGATTGGGCAAAGAGATCGCCATTCCACAAAGTCAAATCGAGGCTTCTCCCTTATGGAGTTCCTCATTGTCGTGGCGATTGGCTCAATCTTAACCGCGATAGCGATTCCGCAAATGGTCGCACAACGCCGCCTGTCGCGTTCAACTGCTGTGACTCGCGAAATCATGACGCAGCTGCGTTATGCCCGGCAGTTGGCAATGTCACAGTCCGGAGCTACCGCAACTGGGGCCTTAAGGCGGGTCGCATATACCTTTCAATTCGACGATGCCACCAAGCGGATCAGGATCATAGGGCCGATTCCGGCTGGGACAATATCGCTCGCGGATCCAAACTACCCCAACCTTGCCGGCAGTGCTGCTGTTGTCACCGTCCCGCTGACCCAGGGTGGGCTTAGCCAGGGAGAAATATCCACTGGCATACCTGCGAATTTGCCTGGTTCACCCACTGCTGTCGAAGGAATCAACGGTGCAGACTTAGCAGGCGGCAGAGTTAACATCACATTCCAACCTGACGGCTCGGTTATAGATGCTACGAATAACCCAGTCGATCGCGCGATCTTCATTTACAACAATAAAGCATCTCAATCCACCGCCTCAGCGATTTCGGTAAGAGGTGCTTCGGGCAGGGTGAAAATCTGGAGGTACACGGTCAATGCTAACGCGAATAACAGCCGCTATGTTGAATAATCGCTCGCGCTCGAAGACTAAGACGAACCGCTCCCCAGAAGCCGGTTTCTCTTTGTTGGAAATGGTCATCGCAATGGTCATCCTGACGTTTGGTTTGCTGGGTGTGGCGGGTGCGATTAGTTATGCGCTGATGGCGGGCAACAGAGGTCGCGGCGTTACGAACTCGAACATGCTCATTGTCTCGGCGCTCGAGCAAATTGAAACCCTGAGAAATACCGGCCAGTTGACCTTCAATGAAATCTCGAATAGTCACGTGAACGGTAGCGTGTTCACATTTTTTCCCACAGAGTTTCTTCCTGTCTCAGTTATCCCAGGCAACGATGGGGTCTTTGGCACGGCCGACGACTTGATCGTTCCGGGGCCGGACGGAATTTATGGCAACTCTGATGATCGCACTGATACCACTCTGGCAAGGCCAGGCGTGACTCGCCAAATACTGATTACCTCGATCAATCCTTCTCTCAAGAAGATCAAGGTAACCCTTCGGTACTCGCCCAATGGCGGAGAAACTAAAGAACTTGTTGGCATCAGCTACCTGAATGACGACACGCGCAGCAACTACGTTCCGTAAACAGGCACCGCGTGGCAGCCGCCGAAACAAGTGGAGGCAAATGAATGGACCCGAGGCTTAAACAGAAAAATCGAAAAGGCTTTTCCACCATCGAGATGCTAATCGCGATTACCGTGATGCTGCTGGTCACGAGTGCGGTCTTCTCATTGATGGGAAACTCAATGAAGGTTGCTAATGCGACTTACGAAATGACGGACGTGCAGGAGACGCTGCGCACCGCGCAGGAATATGTGAATCGCGATCTGATGAACGCGGGTGATGGGCTAAAGACCATCAGCACCATTCGGGTCCCGCAAGCCTTCGTGACCAGCTATCTCACGCGCAACCCAATTGTTGATGCCGATATGCCGGCGGGAATAATAAATCTCGGGATTTTGACGTCGGACAACAACGTTCCAGCCAATACAGCCGTGTTGGGGTCGAATCCCGCAACTACCATTCGTACCGACACCGATCGACAGACGATTATTGAGATTGATTCCGCCTTTATTGCAATAACCCCTTCAGCTATAGATGCCACCGGAACTTCTGTCACGCTCCCGAATGGGACCGACATGAGCCTCTTCCAAACGGGCGAGATCTACTACTTTAGCTCGAGCATAGGTGGAGCCTTCGGCACCGTTACAGGCGTCACTGCCGCCACCAGGACGCTCACCTTCGCTGTCGGAGGCCCTGACATCTATGGCCTGAATCTCGCGGGCGCCAACAACAACATCAAGGTCATTTCAGTTGATGGCACAGTCGCAACATCCCTCCAGCGCATGAAGATCATTCACTACTACGTCAATGCAGACGGATTCTTGATGAGACGTGTCTTTGGCATAAGAGGAGCTGGATTCCGCGACAGCATAATTGCGGAACATGTGCTTAACGTCCAGTTCAACTATTCGCTGGACATGACCGATGCCGCCGGCAACGTCGTCCAGCCAACCGCTACGCTCTCCACTAAAGCGCAGCGCTTAGGTATTCGCGCAGTTGAGGTGATGGTGAGTGTCGAGACACCTCATGCCCTGCAAAATGGCCTGCGGACGCGACTCTCAATGACCACCAGCACCAGCGTGCGCAATATGCAATTTCGCAGGGCACATCAGCCCAGCGCGAGTGGAAACTAAAGAAGTGTTTCGACTTCAGGAGAACGCAATGATTACGAAAGTCAACAAATACCCCAAAACACCTGGCAAACTCGTCGCTTCTCGATCAGGAGAGCGCGGCGCGGCCCTGGCTACCTCGATTCTCATGGTGACGCTGCTTAGCGCGATTGCCATGACTGTGCTCGCGGTGGTTCATACGGAAACCAGAGTTGCGGGAAGTGATCTGGCACGGACGCAGGCATTTTACGCAGCCGCTTCAGGTATCGAAAAAATGACCAGCGACTTCAGTACTCTCTTTAACCGAACGTCCCGTCCGACCACGACTCAACTCAACAATATTGCGGCTTCGCCTCCTGACTTAGGCGGTGAGGGTTTTACCTTCACTCAAAGCATTGCGCTCGACAATGCAACTCTGGCAAGTATGCGCGCGACGCAGAACATTACGAACGGCGCATATCCTACGGTGACCGTGCAGAACGGACCGCTGGCGGGTCTTACTGCCAGCGTTGCTCCCTATCTTCTCGATACAACCGCGACCTCTTCGAGAGCCCAGGTTAACCTCAGACGGACGATGAACAACTACCTGGTTCCGATCTTTCAGTTCGGCATGTTTAGTCAGGAAGATATGGAAATTCACCCCGGGCCCGCTTTTACTTTCAACGGCCGTGTACATGCCAATGGAAATCTCTACCTCAACGGAAACGTGACATTTTTGGATAAAGTAACGACCGCCAGTGAAGTGGTGCGTGACGTGATGCGAAATGGCGCCACCCACACAGGCACCGTTACTTTTAATTCTGGTGCGTTGACGATTGGTAATGCCAGCGTGGTTCTTGGACCCAATGTTAGCGGAAATCGCCCTGATTCGCCCGACGGAACAGTTAACGCGAATTGGAAATCGAATTCAGTGGCGGCGTTCAACGCCCAACTGCTGTCAAGCTCGACCGGCGTTTCTCCTTTGCTTCTTCCGTTGCAACTTGACGGGAACTCAACAAGGGAGCTTATCAAGCGCCGCATGCCGAATGATGATGTGACCCTAGGTGGTTCGCGTTATCACTCAAAAGCGGAAATTCGTATATTGCTCGACGATGAAAGCCCGGCGAGCGCGGACGCATCTGGTATTCCCGCGGGTCAAGGGGTAAGCCTGTCGACATTCAGCCCGATTCCACTGCCCAATGCAGCAATCTCCGCGAGTGGCGGTCGTGCGTTGTGGCGCGTGCCTGATACGGGCGGAACTACCTACACTGACACATCTTCCACAGCCGTACTGCAACAAAATGCTTCGTGCGCTAGCCCGGGCCCAAGCCCCGCGCCCAGTCCCACGCCAAGTACCCAGGCGATGACGGTCCGCGGAGTTAGGTCCGCGACAAAGTGCGTGACGCTCAACGGCACACTTACCAACATTCCGGCAGGCGCCGGCATCGTGGGAAGAATATTGATTCAGATCGTCGACGCTAGCGGAGTTGCGCGGGACGTTACCACCGAGGTTCTCAGCATGGGCATGACCGAAGGTGAGCCCAATGCTATCGTCATGTTGCAACGTCCACTCTGGGCGGCTTTTACTCAGGGCACCAGGGACTCCTCTGCTGGTAACAATCACCTCAAGTACATTACAGACAACTACTGGGGAGCAGACGGTGAGATCTTAGACACCGGTTTGATACCCGCGCAATCAACAAACGGATACCTCCTGTCCATCACTGATGACACGCGTACTCGTGCGGACAATCCCGCCGCGGCTGGAAGCTGGAACAGCATTGTTCCTATCAACCTCTACAATATTCGCGAAGGCCGTATCAATACTTCTCTAGCCTCGAACAGCATTTTTGAACGAGGCATGACGAGTATCGTTGAGCTCAACATGAAGAACCTGGCCCGTTGGGTTGACGGCGTCTACGACGGCACTCTGTTGGCTGGAACAGGCGCGATTAGCGGGAATATTGCCAGTCCGGATGGGTACATTGTCTACATCTCGGACCGGCGCGGTGACAAGGTGAAGGCAGAAGTCGACCCCACCGGCGCGAATTTGAACACAACTAACGGCATGGTCGATAACGAAGACATCTATGGCCCTAACGATTCACTAGATCCCGGCGAAGACGTTATCGACGTCGGGGCCAAAAAGAATACTTTGCAAAAAGACACTACCGAGTTGCCCGACCCAGCTTCTTCAATTTTGGGGTCAACTACGG